>CAZGXF010000258.1:0-1508 GCA_964529575.1 uncultured bacterium | reverse complement strand
AGAGTGGCGGCGCCGAACCGGCGAGGCACCCGCGCCTCGCCGGAACACCAGACCGTAGCTTCGGCTCGTGCCGATGGCAGGCGCAGCCAGTGGTGGCGCCCAACTACGACCCCCGGCGCCAAGTGGACCTACACTCGTCCCGCGACCCACAGCCTCCTTCTCGTCGACCACGTGCGGGCGTAGCTCCTAGCACGGCCAGGCCTGCCGCCGCAGAGCCCAGGAGGTCGGATGAACGCTCCCGTCAGAGGCACGATCGCCGTCCTGGGCGCGACTGGTCGCATGGGCGGCGCGACGGCACGACATCTGCTCGCGGACGGCTGGCGCGTGCAGGCGATCACGCGCAAGCCGGACGGTCCCAAGGCGCCGGCGCTCGCGGCGGCGGGGGCGCAGGTCGTCGCGGCGGACATGGAGGACAAGGCCGCTCTGGCCCGGGCGTTCGAGGGCGCCGACGGCGTCTTCAACGTCCAGAACCCGATGAAGAGCGGCATCGAGGCCGAGCTGCGCCAGGGTGCGAACGTGGCGGCCGCGGCGGCGGACGCCGGCGTCGGACACGTCGTCTACGGCTCCGCCGGCACCGGCATGTCGGGCACGGGTGTGAAGCAGTGGGAGTCGAAGCTCCGCATCAAGGAGCAGATGCTCGCGCGCGGCCTGCGGCTCACCGTGCTGCGGCCGATGGCGCTGATGGAGCTGATGACCGACAAGGACTTCTACCCGGCGCTCTCGACGTGGCACACCATGCCCAACCTGGCGGGCGTGGACACGCGGATCCCTTGGCTGGCGGCGGACGACCTGGGGGTGATCGCGGCGACGGCCTTCGCCGACCCGCAGGGCTTCGTCGGACGGGACCTGGCGCTGGCGAGCGACGCCAGGTCCATCGCCGAGCTCAGGGAGGCGTACACGTCAGCAGCTGGCCGGCCGCCGCGCAGCTTCGCCGTGCCGGTCTGGCTGTTCGAGCGCATGGCCGGCAAGGACCTGACCGCCATGTGGCGCTGGCTGCGGACGGCCAACCTGGACCTCGACCCGACCCTCACGCTGTCGATCCACCCGGGCGCGATGACGGTGGAGCGGTGGCTCCAGCTGCGGTTCCACAAGGGTGCCAGAGCAGCCTGAGCCGAAGTGCGGTCGGGGCCCCACGGAGGCCAGGGCTCGGGCACGATGCACCGGGGGCGCGGGGACGACCGGACTCACCCTCGCACGGGCGCCCGGCCGGCCTGCTAGCGTCGCCCTCCATGCCCTCATCCCACGAGCGGCTCGCCTCGACCCTCGACGACGTCCTGGCCGAGCACGCGGCCCCCACCGCGCACGCGGCCGCCGCGCTCATTCGCCGGCCGGGCGCTCGACCCATCGTCCGCCTCAACGCTGAACCCATCGCCCGCGCCACCACGCCCGACCCCGCTCACGAGCCCCGCTTCCTCGTCTACAGCGTCACGAAGACGTTCACGGCGGCCCTGTTCCTGCTGCTCCAGGAGAGCGGCGACCTTGCCCTGGATGACGGCCTGGCGCGCTGG
>CAZGXF010000257.1:0-1525 GCA_964529575.1 uncultured bacterium | reverse complement strand
TCCAAGTACGACCTCGCCTACATCCAGCTCGACGGCAACATCGGCTGCCTGGTCAACGGCGCGGGCCTGGCCATGGCCACCATGGACACCATCAAGCTCTTCGGCGGCGAGCCGGCCAACTTCCTCGACGTGGGCGGCGGGGCCACCACCGAGAAGGTGACCGAGGCCTTCAAGATCATGCTCCGCAATCCCAACCTGAAGGCGATCCTCGTGAACATCTTCGGCGGCATCATGCGCTGCGACGTGATCGCCGAGGGCGTGGTCGCGGCCTCCAAGGCCGTCGGCCTGAAGGTGCCGCTGGTGGTACGCATGAAGGGCACCAACGAGGACCAGGGCAAGCGGATCCTCGCCGAATCCGGCCTGCCGATCATCTCGGCCGACACGATGGGCGAGGCGGCACAGAAAGTGGTCACGGCTGCGGCCGGCGCGTGAGGACGAGGAACGGACGATGAGCATCCTGATCAACAAGGACACCAAGGTCATCACGCAGGGGATCACCGGCAAGACCGGCCAGTTCCACACGCGCGCCTGCCGCGAGTACGCCAACGGCAAGGCCGGCTTCGTCGCGGGGGTCCACCCGCGCAAGGCCGGCACCGATTTCGAGGGCATCCCGATCTTCGGCACGGTGAAGGAGGCCAAGGAACGGACCGGCGCGACGGTGTCGGTGATCTACGTGCCGCCTGCCGGCGCCGCCGAAGCCATCTGGGAGGCGGTCGACGCCGACCTCGACCTCGTGATCTGCATCACCGAGGGCATCCCCGTGCGCGACATGGTCGTCGTGCGCGACCGGATGCGTCGCAACAACAAGAAGACGCTGCTGCTGGGGCCGAACTGCCCGGGCGTCATCACGCCCGACGAACTCAAGATCGGGATCATGCCCGGCCACATCCACATGAAGGGTCGCGTGGGCGTGGTGTCGCGCTCCGGCACCCTGACCTACGAGGCGGTGGCCCAGCTCACCGCCCTCGGCCTGGGCCAGTCCACCGCCGTGGGCATCGGCGGCGACCCGGTCAACGGGCTCAAGCACGTCGACGTGCTGCGCATGTTCAATGACGACCCGGAGACGGACGCCGTGATCATGATCGGCGAGATCGGCGGCACCGACGAGGAAGAGGCCGCCCGCTGGGTCAAGGACAACATGAAGAAGCCCGTCGTGGGCTTCATCGCCGGCGTCACGGCGCCTCCGGGCAAGCGCATGGGCCATGCCGGCGCGATCATCTCCGGCGGCAAGGGCACCGCGCAGGAAAAGCTGGAGGTCATGGAGGCCTGCGGCATCAAGGTCACGAAGGATCCGTCCGAGATGGGCAAGCTCCTGAAGAGCGTGCTCTGAGACCGATCATGCACTCCCGGCCGCGCCGCCCGTCCTGCGCCGACAGGACGGCGGGCGGGCCGGACACCGGGGCACCCTCGCCATGCTGGAATTCCTGACGAGCATCGACTGGGCGGCGGTCGGCCAGATCATCATGATCGACCTGCTGCTCGGGGGCGACAATGCCGTCGTCATCGCGCTCGCCTGCCGCAAGCT
>CAZGXF010000256.1:0-1527 GCA_964529575.1 uncultured bacterium | reverse complement strand
GTGCCGCCCGAGGACAACTACTTCGCCGCCGTGAACTCGGCGGTGTGGTCGGGCGGGTCGTTCGTCTACGTCCCCGAGGGCGTCGAGGTGGCCGTGCCGCTGCAGGCCTACTTCCTCCTCAACGCCCAGAACATCGGCCAGTTCGAGCGCACGCTGATCATCGGAGCGCCCGGCTCGAGGTTCCACTACATCGAGGGCTGCACCGCCCCGGCGTACACGAGCAACTCGTTCCACTCCGGCGTGATCGAGATCATCGCGCAGGAGGGCGCCGACGTCAGGTACTCGACGATCCAGAACTGGTCGCACAACGTCTACAACCTCGTCACCCAGCGCGCGCTCGTCTACAAGGACGCCTCGATGGGCTGGCTCGACGGGAACCTCGGCTCGAAGACGACGATGAAGTACCCGAGCTGCTACCTCCTCGAGGAGGGCGCGCACGGCGAGGTGCTCTCCATCGCCTTCGCCACCGACGGCCAGCACCAGGACGCCGGGTCCAAGATGATCCACGCCGCGCCGCACACCACCTCGTCGGTGGTGAGCAAGTCGATCTCGAAGGGCTCGGGCAGGGCCAGCTACCGCGGCCTCGTGCAGATCCACGAGGGCGCCGAGTACGCCCGTTCGAACGTCGAGTGCGACGCGCTCCTCCTCGACGAGGAGGCCCGCACGGACACCTACCCCTACATCGAGATCAACGAGAAGACCGCCCACGTCGGCCACGAGGCCACCGTCTCGAAGCTCGACGAGGAGCAGATCTTCTACCTCATGACCCGCGGCCTCAAGGAGGACGAGGCGATGGCGCTCATCGTCCGCGGCTTCCTCGACCCCGTGGCCAAGGAGCTGCCGCTCGAGTACGCCGTGGAGCTGAACCGGCTCATCGAGCTCGAGATGGAAGGGAGCGTCGGCTGACGTGGCGGAGCTGACCGACAACCCCGCCGTCTCCGCTCAGGCCGTCGACGAGCTCGTCGCCTCGCGCGGCGAGCCCGCCTGGCTGGCCGACGAGCGCCGGGCCGCCTTGCGCACCTTCGACGCCACCAAGTGGCCGGGGCAGCGCGACGAGCTGTGGCGCTACACGAGGCTGGAGCGCTTCTCGGTCGCCGGGCTCGACCTCGTGTCCGGCCCCCTGACCGACGAGGTCTCCGAGCGCATCGAGCGCCGCATCCGCGACTCCGACGCCGAGGGCGTCATGGTCGTCAAGAACGGCCGCAAGGTCCGCCACGAGGCGCGCATCAAGGAGTCGGGCGTCATCTTCACCGACATGGCGACCGCCCTGCGCGAGCACGAGGACCTGGTGCGGCAGCACCTGTACACGGCCGTGAACGCGCCCATGACCAAGTTCACGGCGCTGAACTCGGCGCTGTGGACGGGCGGCACGTTCGTGTACGTGCCGAAGGACGTGGAGGTGGAGCTGCCGCTGGGCACCTTCACGACCGCCGACCGCGGCGGCCTCGGCTCCGGCCGCACGCTGATCGTCGTCGACGTCAACGCCAAGGCGACGTTCATCGACGAGTTCACCTCCGACCCGCTGCC
>CAZGXF010000255.1:0-1538 GCA_964529575.1 uncultured bacterium | reverse complement strand
CAGCGCCGCCCCCGCCTTCCGCGATAGGAGTCGAGATTGAGGTGACGGACACGAGACCGCAGCCATGCACTGTCAGGGTGAGGGCGCTGGCGCCACTGCTGGCGGCGCTGTGCCTGTTCGTGCCGGCAGCGTCCCTGGCGCAGGGGATCCCTACGGAGCCCCTCGTCGTGGGCGTCGTGGTGCCGGTGGCGACCGGCGACCCCCTGGCCGACGCCGTGGCCAAGTCAGCCGCCGACGGCGCCGTCATGGCCGACGACGAGTTCGCCTTCAACGCCGAGATGCTCGGCATCGACTTCTCCGTCATCACGCGCCAGGCCTCCGGTGCCGATGCCGTGGTGGCCGCCGCTGAGGAGCTCGTGGCTGAGGGCGCCTACGTCGTCGCCGGGGGCTTCAGCCTAGAAGAGGCGGGGGCGTTGGCAACGTGGTCGGCTGAGGCCGGGGTGCCCTACTTGAACGTGGGCTCGTCGGCCGACGCCTTGAGGCAGGAGCAGTGCCAGCCGACGACCCTGCACATCGAGCCGAGCGCGGCCATGTACTTGGACTCCCTGGCCGGCTGGTACGTGCGGTCGGGGTTCAGGGACTGGTTCTTCGTGCGCGGAAGCGACGAAGAGTCGAGCCGGCAGCTCCAGCGCGTCCAGCGCGGCCTGCGCGAGCGTCACTTCGGGGCGCGCAGCGTGGGCGACGTGGCGGTCGAGCCGGGCGGCGACCTCGGCCAGGCCGTCGACCGTGTCCGCCGCAGCGGCGCCGACCTGGTGCTCCTGCTGCTCCCCGCGGACGAGCAGCTCCGCGTGCTGGCGGCGCTGGAGGAGGCTGGAGTCCAGGCCGAGGTGACCGGCTTCCCCTACCCCGAGGCGCAGACCAGGGCCTTCTACCAGGCGTCGCGCGAGGCGGCGCCACGGCTGGGCGCGGGGCACAGGGCCAGCGCCTGGGAGGCGACTCTGGACGCCTACGGCGCCAGGGAGCTCAACGCCCGCTTCCGCCAGTTCTTCGGCGGCCAGCCCATGGAGGCACCGGCGTGGGCCGTCTACCAGGCCGTCAAGCTGGCGTACGAGGCGGCGTTCTTCGGTGGCGGCACCGACGCCGAGAGTGTGCTGACCTACCTGGAGGCGCCGACCACCGTCTTCGACGTGTGGAAGGGCATCGGCACCACTTTCCGGCCGTGGGACGGCCAGCTCAGGCAGTCGCTGTACCTCGTGAAGGTGAGCGAGACCGAGACCGACCTCTTCACGCTCGTCACGCTCGTGGGCGAGCTCCCCGCCATCTACATGCCAGGCACCGACCCGGTCGAAAGGCTCGACCAGATCGGCGACCTAGCGGCCGCCAGCTCCTGCCGGCGGTGAGGGCCGAGGCAACGCCAGTCGCCGAGCAGAACGCCGGCGGTCGAGAGGAGAACATGAGAGCTAGACGTGTCATCACCAGGAGGGTCACGGCCCTCGCCCTAGCCGCGGCGCTAGGGATCGGCGCGGCGCAGGCCCAGGACGCGTACCGCCTGTACGTGGCCAACGAGTACAGCGCCGACATCACGGTCATCGACACCG
>CAZGXF010000254.1:0-1547 GCA_964529575.1 uncultured bacterium | reverse complement strand
CCTGGCCGCTGCCGGGCGGCCGGGCGCAGGCCTACTCGGTCTACGTCGACGACCGGGACGTGGTGTGGCTGACCGACTTCGCGGCGAACGCCGTCGTGCGCTTCGACCCGGCCACCGAGTCGTTCGAGTCGTTCCCCAGTGACCGCCCGAACGCCGCCGTGAGGCAGATGCTCGGCAGGCCGGGAGAGGTGTGGGGCGCCGAGTCGGGCACCGACAGGCTGGTGCGCATCAGGACGCGGTGAGAGCGGGGCGCCTCTCGGCCGGCGCCGAGAAGAGGCCGCTCCGCCGCGCCCCGGCGCCGCTGGCGAGCCTCAGGCCGTCTCCGAGCGGCTGCCTGGGACCGCCGGCCGGGTGTGACGCGCGCGTAACGCTAGCCTGTGGATGCTGTCCCCGACAGGAGGCAACATGGCACCCTCGCACGTCACCGCGTCTCGCTCCACGGCTCGCGAAGCCCAGCGCGCTCTCGAGGGGCGCCCCGGCGCGCGTCGTCACCTGGCCCTCGCCGCGGGCGCCCTGCTCGCGCTGGCCGCCTGCTCGACACCGCCCCCGCAGCCGCCGTCGGGCTTCGAGCCCATCGCCGCCACGTTCGACCAGGACACCGAGGGCTGGACCTCCACGGAACCCGCCAGCCCCGCCTGGGAGGCGCCGGGCCACCTCGTCGTCGTGGACGACGGGTCCTCGTGGCAGTACGCGGTGGCCCCCGCCGCCTTCGTCGGCGACTGGACCGGCGCCGAGGCGATCCGCTTCCGGGTGATGGCCGACGAGGGGCCCATGCAGTTCCCGCTCCGCGTGGTCGTGACCGGCTCGGCCCACGCGCTGTACGTGGAGTACCCGCTCGACGCGCTGACGCCCGGAGGCTGGGTGATGCTGAGCGCTCCGTTCGCCGAGGGCACCTGGCGTCGCTTCGTGGACGAGGACTCGGAGGGCGCGCTGGCCACGCAGGCGGAGATCGACGAGGCCATCGCGAACGTCGCGGACCTGCGCATCCGGCTCGACCTCAACGACAAGTTCACCGGCGACGAGGTCAACCGGCTGGACGACGTGGTCGTGGAGTAGCACCGCTTCGCCCAGGTGGGCGGTTCGGGCCGCTACTTCCCGCCGCGCCCGGCGAGCCCTGGCTGCCGAGACCTTCGCGCTCCGCACGCTAACCTGCACCCTGCGCCAAGGCGACCCGTTCCGCAGCGGGCCCCTAGGCCTCCTCGGCCACGCAGAAGACGAGCCACCAGCAGCCCAGGACGGGCACGAAGCTGAGCACGGGGTCGAACACGCTCTGCGTCAGCAGGGCCACCGTGGTGGCGAGGAGCGTCAGCGCGCCAGCGCGCCGCCGGACGGCGCCGCGCCAGGCGGAAGAGAGCAGTCCGCCCGTGAGGACGAGGAACGCAGCGAACAGGACGCTCCCGCCCTCCACCAGCAGCTGCACGTAGAGGCTGTGGAAGTGCTCGAGGGGCTGGCGCACGCGCCTCGCGGCGTGCTCGTCGGCCAGGGCGTGGCTCGAGCCCAGCTGATGTGCCTGGCCCCTAGGCCGACCCGCTGGGCGCGTTTGGGGT
>CAZGXF010000253.1:0-1558 GCA_964529575.1 uncultured bacterium | reverse complement strand
TCCGGCCATGCTAGCCGCGGCCCCGCGCCCCACGGTCCTCCTCTCAGGCCTGGCCAGGACGGGCGGGTTATCGTCACGGGGGCGGACGCCACGCGGCCCCGCGGGACGCCAGCGACGGGTCGCCTCGCGCGGAAGAGGTAGACGCATGAAGGGACTCATCCTCGCGGCCGGTCTCGGGACGCGGCTGAGGCCGCTGACGAGCCTCCGGCCCAAGCCGACCATCGCGGTCGCGAACAAGCCGCTCATCCACTACGCGGTGGACAACCTCGTGGGCGCCGGCATCGACCACATCGGTGTGGTGGTGGGCCCGTCGACGGTCACGCCCATCAGGGAGACGCTCGAGGGCTACCGGGGGGCGCGGTTCGAGTACATCATGCAGGACCCGCCCATGGGACTGGCGCACGCGGTGAAGGTGTCGCAGCCGTTCCTCGGCGACGAGCCGTTCGTCATGTACCTCTCCGACAACCTCTTCGAACACGGCGTCACGGACTTCGTGAGGCGCTTCGACCCCGCGGCCGGCGTGAACGCCGTGCTGGCGCTCGTCGAGGTGCCGGACCCCCGCCAGCTCGGTGTGGCCGTGGTCAAGGACGGGCGCATAGAGCGGCTCATCGAGAAGCCCGCCGACCCGCCCAGCAACCTGGCCGTCGCCGGCGTCTACGTCTTCGACGCCTCGGTGCACGCGGCCATCGAGGGCCTCCAGCCCGGCGCGAAGGGCGAGTACCAGATCACCGACGCCATACAGCGGATGATCGAGGCGGGCAAGACCGTGGCGCCCGTGGTGGTGCCGGGCTGGTGGAAGGACACGGGCAAGGCCGAGGACATCCTCGACGCGAACCGCCTGGTGCTGGGCCGCCTGCGCCGCCACGTGGCCGGCACCGTGGAGGACAGCGAGCTGGTGGGCGAGGTCGTGGTCGAGGAGGGCGCCGTGGTGAGCGGCTCGACGGTCTTCGGGCCCGCCATCATCGGCCGCGACGCGCGGCTCGAGCGCGCCTACGTCGGGCCCTTCACGACCATCGGCGACGACGTCACCGTCCGGGACGCCGAGCTCGAGTACGCGGTCGTGGGCGCGCGCAGCGTCATCGAGCGCGTGGGCGCGCGCATCCAGGCGAGCCTCATCGGCGAGGACGTCATCGTCTCCGGCCACGACGGCCGCCCCAGCTCACACCGCCTGATCGTGGGCGACGAGAGCCGCATCGAGCTGCGCGAGGGGTGACGGCCCGCCCGCCCCCGCCTCAGGCCGGCGCGAGCAGCGCCCAGCTCCTGTAGGGCAGGCGGAAGGAGCCCTCGAAAGCGCCTCGCTCGGGGGCCAGCCTGTCCACGCAGCGGCCGGGCGGCAGCGCGGACCCGCTCAGCTCGACGTCGTGGTCGGTCGTGTTGACCACGGCGCACGCGACACCCTCCGCCGACTCCCGCCTGACGACCACGGCCCCGCCGTGGGCGGAGACGTGCGCGTCGCCGCGCCGCAGGGGGTGCAGCTCGCGCCGCAGGCGTCCGAGCGCGCTCACGAACGCCAGCAGCTCCTCGTCCCAGGCGGCGCGGTCGTCCCAGGGCATGGCGC
>CAZGXF010000252.1:0-1593 GCA_964529575.1 uncultured bacterium | reverse complement strand
AGGCGAACGGCTCGCCCATCCAGTTGTTCATGCCCAGGTCGAGGTCGGAGAGCACGATCACCGGCGTCTGGAGCTGGTCGGCCAGGTCGTGCGCCTTGTAGCCGAACTCGAAGCACTCCTCGATGGACGAGGGGAAGAGCAGCACGTGCTTGGTGTCGCCGTGGCCCACGCCGTAGGCGAACGCGACGTCGCCCTGGCTGGTGCGGGTGGGCAGGCCCGTGCTGGGGCCGACGCGCTGGATGTCCCACACCACGGCCGGCACCTCGGCGAAGTAAGCGAGGCTGAGGAACTCGGCCATGAGCGAGAGGCCGGGGCCGCTCGTGGCGGTGAGCGCCCTGGCGCCCGCCCAGCCGGCGCCGACGACCATGCCGATCGCGGCCAGCTCGTCCTCGGCCTGGATGACCGAGTAGGTGGGCCGGCCCTCGGGGTCCTTGCGCAGCCGGGGCAGGAACTCGCGCAGGGCGTCGATGAAGCTGGTCGAGGGCGTGATCGGGTACCAGGCGGCGACGCTCACGCCGCCGAAGACCGCGCCGAGGGCGCCGGCCTCGTTGCCGGTCATGAGGATGAGGCCCTCGGTGGCCTCCATCGGCTCGACGCGGTAGGGGTCGAGCTTCCGCAGCGACTCCTGGGCCCAGGCGTGGGAGCGCAGGACGACGTCGAAGTTGCTGTCGACGAGCTTCGCCCGCCCGCCGAACTGGTGCTCGAGCGCCTGCCTCACGACCTCGAGGGGCACGTCCAGGAGGTGAGCGACGACCCCCACGTAGGTCATGTTGGCGATGTAGTCCTTGACCTTGCCCGAGACCTGGACGCCCTCCAGCAGCTCCTTGACCGGCACGGGGTAGTAGGTGAGGTCGGTACGGTCGGGGCTGTGGCGGATGTCGGCGTTGTAGACGCAGACGCCGCCGGCCGGCAGGCCCGCGACGTCCTCGTGGATCGTGGCCGCGTTGAAGGCCACGAGCAGCTCGGGCGGCCGCCTGGCGATGTAGCCGTGGCGGCTGACGCGTATGTGGTACCAGGTGGGCTGGCCCTGGATGTTCGACGGGAAGATGTTCTTCCCGTGCACCGGGATGCCCATCTTGAAGAAGGAGCGCAGCAGCGTGAGGTTGGCCGTCTGGCTGCCGGTGCCGTTAGCGGTGGCTACGGCGATCGAGAAGTCGTTGACTATCGCTGCTGCTTCCGGCCCGACGCGGGGGCTGGATAGCGGTTCTTGGACGCCCATCCCTGTGCGTGCACCTCCGGGCGGGCGGAGGACGCGCGCCCGCGGTGGGGCGTGGTCCGCTCCCGCTTCACGCGGCGGGCCGGCGCAGGAGCTTCGCGCCGGCTCCGCCGTCCTCGCGGCATAGTACCCCGCTGGCGAGCGCGGTCCGAGGCCGGAGTCATCACAGTGTGGGCGCTCGCGCGCCCTGCGCCGCCGGCCCCCGATGGTGGCCGGCGGCTGGGGGCTCAGGCCTCCAGCGAGAGCGAGTCGTCCTCGTCGTCGCCGGCGCCCGTGGCGAGCTTGACGGCCCCGGCGCGCTGCAGCGTCTCGTACACGCCCTGCCTGATCTCTTCGACGAGGTCTGGTCTGGTGTTGAGGAGCTCCACCGCCTTCTC
>CAZGXF010000251.1:0-1617 GCA_964529575.1 uncultured bacterium | reverse complement strand
GTCAGCGCTCCCAGAAAGGGGGCGGTTCCACCCCGAGCGCGCGCAGGTAGACGTAACCCTGGGCTCGGTGGTGGATCTCGTTGTCGATGGCGTACTGGACCAGGGAGAGGACCGTGCCAGGCCACTGGCCGAAGGCGACGTCCTCCTCCATCAGGCGGGCGGGGGTGACCTGGGCCCACAGCTCGTCGAGCTGCGCGGTGTCCTTGTCCCAGAGCTCGAGGAGGCCGGCCTTGTCGCGCGGCAACTCGGAGACGCCGTACTCGCCCCACTCGCCCGTGGCGGCGCCCCTGGCGGTAGGGATGGTCATGTGCAGCATCTCGTGCACGAGCTGGCCGAACGTGCGCATGGGACCGACCTTGAAGGCGAAGAGCTGGTCGTCCGGGAAGGCCTCGATCACGCGGCGCGTGAGGCTGCGGTGGCCCTGCCAGTGCTTGAGCAGTTGTTCGGGCGAAAGGAAAGCGGCGTCAGCTACTGCTTGCTCTGCCATGCTCTGCCTCCTCGGTTGGGACCATCAGACTACCTAAGAATCTAAGGTATCGTCAAGGGGTCTCCGCCCCTGCCCGGGCGAGCCGAGCCTGTACCGTTGCCGACCGTCTTCTCGACGTAGCTGCCTATGATTCCCTGAGATGCCCACGGGCAGGCTGGTGGAGTTCGTGCGGCTCACGGGTCGGCCTGCGGCGGTGGCGGGGGGTTCGGAAGTACCGTTCGCGCCTGACAAGCGCTTCCAGCTCCTCGCTTACCTCGCTTACGCCGGCTCCTGGGTGGGTCGTGAACGTGTGGCGTACCTCTTCTGGCCCGACTCGGACACGTCCACCTCGCGGCAGAACCTCAGGGCCCTCCTCCAGCGTCTCGGCTCGCTGCCCTTCCAGGTCGGCCTGGAGGCCACGAAGCACCAGCTCAAGTGGGAGGTCCCCACCGACGTGGCGGCCTTCGCGGCGGCGCAGTCGCGCGGCGACCTAGCCGCCGCCCTCACCGGCTACCACGGGCCCCTGCTCCAGGAGCTGGGCGGTGACGGCGAGGACGAGTTCGACGGCTGGCTGGAGATCGAGCGGGAGCAGCTCTACTCCCGTTGGCGATCGCTGGCGCTGAGGCGCCTGGGCGAGCTGGCCCCCGAGGGCGAGGACGAGGCGTCCGACCTCGTGCGCCGGCTCCTGGAAGCCGATCCCCTCGACGAGGAGGTCGTCCGCGCCTACATGCGAGCGCTCGTCCGCTGGGGGAAGGCGTTGGCGGCGGTGCGCGCGTACCGCGAGTTCGCGGCGCGCCTGGAGCGCGAGATGGGCATGGAGCCCACCTCCGAGACCGTCCTCGCCTACGAGGAGGCCCAGGCGGCGGAGCCGGTGGAGCTCGCCTCGGTAGCGGTGTCGACCGAGGCGCGGCCGGCCGGCGAGGTGGCTCCCCAGCAGCCTGGCCCGGCCGCCGAGCCGAGCAGGGCGTTCAACCGCCTGCCCGTTCCCGGCACGAGCTTCGTGGGGCGCGAGACCGAGCTGGAGGAGGTCGCGACCCTCCTCCGCGACCCCGGCTGCCGCCTGCTGAGCCTCACGGGTCCAGGTGGCATCGGCAAGACGCGCCTGGCGCTGGCCGCGGCCGAGCGGCTGGCGGGCGACGTCGCCGACGCCG
>CAZGXF010000250.1:0-1734 GCA_964529575.1 uncultured bacterium | reverse complement strand
TGCGCATCCTGAAGAAGGCGACCGACATCCCCGAGATCGAGGACCTCGGCTTCGCCGACTACAACTTCCAGGCGTTCGAGGACCTCATCAAGAAGCCGTACGGCATGTTCCTGATCACCGGCCCCACGGGCTCGGGCAAGTCGTTCACGACCTTCTCGATCCTCAAGCGCATCGCCACGCCGGACGTGAACGTCACGACGATCGAGGACCCGGTCGAGTACGAGATCCCCGGCATCAACCAGACGCAGGTGAACATCAAGGCCGGGCTCGACTTCGCCAGGGCGCTGAGGGCGTTCCTGCGGCAGGACCCGGACATCATCATGGTCGGTGAGATCCGCGACCACGAGACCGCCAAGATCTCGATGGAGGCGGCGCTCACCGGTCACCTCCTCATCGCCACGCTGCACACGAACGACGCCGCCGGCGCGGTCACACGCCTCACCGAGATGGGCATCGAGCCGTTCAACGTCTCGGCGTCGCTGCTGGGAGTGCTGGCCCAGCGCCTGGTGCGCAAGGTGTGCCAGGAGTGCAAGGTCGCCTCGACCCCCGAGCCGGACGTGCTGAGGCGGCTGGGCATGAAGGACGAGGAGATCAAGGGCAAGGTGCTCTACCGCGGCGTCGGCTGCGAGAAGTGCGGCGGCAGCGGCTACAACGGGCGCCACGCCATCCACGAGCTCCTGGTCGTCGACGAGGAGATCAG
Source organism: uncultured bacterium (assembly GCA_964529575.1). Lineage (GTDB taxonomy): Bacteria > Deinococcota > Deinococci > Deinococcales > Trueperaceae > DASRWD01. Next base: position 1,034 of record CAZGXF010000250.1, on the reverse strand, counting down.
GACGGCCATCGTCAAGGAGGCCTCGGCGTTCGAGATCCGCGAGCTCGCCATCTCGCGCGGCATGAGGACGCTGCGCGACGACGGCATCTACAAGGCGCTCCAGGGCATCACCACGCTCGAAGAGGTGCTGGCCCGCACCGCCGAGTGACGCGCGACGCGGTGTGCTCTCCGTCAGAGGCCCGTGACAGTGCCGCCCCTATCGTGAAGCCCAAGTGAGAGGAACGTCCCGGCGACATGGCTGACCAGATCAGGTCCACCCAGATACAGGCCGACATCGTCGACCTGCTGAAGATCGCGATCGAGCGCAAGGCGTCCGACCTGCTGCTCACCGTCGGGCTGCCGCCCATGCTGCGCGTGCACGGCGAGTGGCGCCCCACCGAGCACGAGGTGCTCACGCCCACGATGACGCGCCGCCTGATGTACGCGCTGATGGACGAGAAGAAGCAGCGCAACTTCGAGGAGCGCAAGGACCTCGACTTCTCGTTCTCGCTCTCGGGCCACGGGCGCTTCCGCGTGAACGTGTTCGTGCAGCGCGGCTCGGTGGGCGGCGTCATGCGCACTATCTCCGAGGAGGTCATGACCTTCGCGCAGCTCGGGCTGCCCGAGGAGGTGGCGAACGTCGCGCGCCTCCCCCGCGGCCTCGTGCTCGTCACCGGCCCCACCGGCTCCGGCAAGTCCACGACGCTGGCCACGATGATCGACCTCATCAACACCGACTACCCGAAGCACATCGTCACGGTCGAGGACCCGATCGAGTTCTTCCACCGCCACAAGCAGTCGATCATCAACCAGCGCGAGGTCGGCGAGGACACGCAGAGCTTCAACGCCGCCCTGCGCAGCGTGCTGAGGCAGGCGCCCGACGTGATCCTCGTGGGCGAGATGCGCGACTACGAGACGATCGGCGCCGCCGTCACCGCGGCCGAGACCGGCCACCTGGTCATGGGCACGCTGCACACGAACACGGCGGCCGAGGCCATCGACCGCATCATCGACGTCTTCCCCGAGGCGCAGCAGGAGCAGGTGCGCGTGCAGCT
>CAZGXF010000249.1:0-1751 GCA_964529575.1 uncultured bacterium | reverse complement strand
ACGGCCTCGGGCCGCGTGCGGGGGCCGTCGAGGTCCTCGACGCGCATCACGAACGCACCGCCCGCCGCGCGGGCGCGGGCCCAGGCGAACAGCGCGGTCCGGGCGTTCCCGAGGTGCAGCCAGCCGCTGGGCGACGGCGCGAAGCGACCGCGGTAGCTAGCGCTCATGGGAGCGCGCCGCCGCGGCGAGGTGCCGGCGGCGGCGCGCGCCTCCTCCCATGCCTGCGGGCGGTCAGCCCCGCCGCCTGATCGCCTCGAGCATGGCGTCGCCCATCTCGGAGGGGGTGCGCGCGACGACCACGCCGGCCTCCTCGAGCGCGGCGATCTTCTCGGCCGCCGTGCCGGTGCCGCCGGAGATGATGGCGCCGGCGTGGCCCATCCTCTTGCCGGGCGGCGCCGTGGTGCCGGCGATGAACGCCGCCACCGGCTTCGTGACGTGATCCGCGATGAAGGCCGCCGCGGCCTCCTCGGCCGAGCCGCCGATCTCGCCGATCATCATCACGGCCTCGGTGGCGGGGTCGTCCTGGAAGACGCGCAGCATGTCGATGAAGCTCGTGCCGTTCACCGGGTCGCCGCCGATGCCCACCGCGAGGGTCTGACCCAGCCCGTTGTCGGTGAGCTGCTTGACGGCCTCGTAGGTCAGGGTGCCGGAGCGGCTGACCACGCCCACCTTGCCCGGGGAGTGGATGTAGCCGGGCATGATGCCGATCTTGCACTCGCGCGGCTTCGTCAGGCCTGGGCAGTTCGGGCCGATCAGGCGGGTGGGCTTGCCCTCGAGGAAGCGCTTGACCCTGACCATGTCCGTGATCGGGATGCCCTCGGTGATGGCGACCACGAGCTCGATCCCGGCGTCGGCGGCCTCCATGATCGCGTCGGCGGCGAACGGCGGCGGCACGAACACGACGCTGGCGTTCGCGCCCGTGGCGGCGACGGCCTGCGCCACCGTGTCGAAGCTCGGGACCTCGACGTCGTAGGTGTCGGGCCTGCCCGGCACGCCCGAGCGGTCGGTCTCGCCGGTGAAGCGGACCGGCTGGCCGCCCTTGCCCGGGCGGACCGCGGCCACGACGTTCGTGCCGTAGGCGATGGACCTGTCGGTGTGGAAGGTGCCGGCGCCGCCCATGCCCTGCACCAGGAGGCGCGTCCCCTTGCCGATGAGCGGGCTCACGCGGCCCCTCCGGCGAGCTCGACGATCTTCCTGGCGCCGTCCTTCATGTCAGTGGCGCTGACGACGTTGAGGCCGGACTCGTCGATGATCCGCTTGCCCAGCTCGGCGTTCGTGCCCTCGAGCCGCACGACGAGCGGCACCTTCAGGCCCACCTGGCGCACCGCGGCGACCACGCCGTTCGCGATCGTGTCGCCCTTCATGATGCCGCCGAAGATGTTCACGAAGATGCCCTTGACGTTCGGGTCCTGCGTGATGATCTTGAACGCCGCCGTCACCTTCTCCTCGGTGGCGCTGCCGCCCACGTCCAGGAAGTTCGCCGGCTCCCCGCCCACCTGCTTGATCGTGTCCATCGTCGCCATGGCCAGGCCGGCGCCGTTGACCAGGCAGCCGATCGTGCCGTCGAGCTTGATGAACGACAGGTCGTACCTGCTGGCCTCGACCTCGGCGGGGTCCTCCTCGCTGAGGTCGCGCAGCGCCGCCACGTCGGGGTGGCGGAAGAGGGCGTTCGAGTCGAAGCTCATCTTCGCGTCGAGGGCGACGACGTCGCCCTGGGAGGTGACGACGAGCGGGTTCACCTCGAGGAGGTC
>CAZGXF010000248.1:0-1775 GCA_964529575.1 uncultured bacterium | reverse complement strand
GATGACGGGCAGGTCCTCGACAGGGACCTGGTCCTCGGCGTCGGCGCGCAGCGCCCGCTCGGCCCAGACCGCGTTGATGGTCAGGTCGTGCGGCATGGTCGCCGACGTGTCGGCCAGCGTGTGCTGGACCTGCGGGTCGGCGGCGAGCGGTGCGGCGGCGGTGGCGTCGCGGCCGCCGAAGAGGGCGAGCGCGACGGCGAGGGCGACCACGAGGCCAGCGGCCCCGACGATCGTCCCCGTGTTGATGTTCCCGCTCCTGTCTCTCATCTGCTTCCTCCTCGAGCCGGTCGTCCGGCTTCGTCTCCTCCAGGGGTCCGGGGCGCCTCGCGCCTAAACCCGGACTTACATGTCCAAGTTAGTGGCGTGGGTGGCAGCCCCGTTAGGGACAGTTGTCCGGTGCCACGGAGGCCGTCGCGGTCGTGGGAGCGCCGGCCCCGGCGCGACCTGGGAGACCGAGAGCCCGGTGCTAGCATCCGGCCGTGGAGCAGCCTTCCCAGGCCTCGCTTGGCGGCGCGCGCACGCTGCTGCGCCGCGAGGAGAGCTACGCGGTACACGTGATCGTCTACGTCGCCGAGAACCCCGGCGCCAGCAACGCCCGCATCGCCGAGGACCTGCAGTTCCCGCCGGCCTTCCTCGCCAAGGTCCTCGCGCGCCTGGCCAAGGCCGGCTACGTGGAGAGCCGGCCCGGGCGCGCCGGCGGCGTGAGGCTGGTCGTCGACCCGGCCGACCTCTCCCTGCTGGACGTCGTACAGACCGTCTCTGGCCCCGTCCTGATGGACACGTGCCAGACCAGGCAGCGCTGCGCGACTCAGGAGCGCAAGGGCTACTGCAGCGTGAACGGCATGTGGGTGCGCACGACCCTCCTGGTCCACGACGCCTTCGCGAGCGTGAAGATGGCCGACCTCATCGACCCGCCGGCGCTGGAGCGCCTCCGCGCCGACCTGGCCGCGGCGCGCGCGGGCGGGGCGGAGGGAGCCCGCCCGGCGGAAGCGGACGGCGCCGGCACCGAGGGTAGGGACGACGCCGGCCCCCAGGCTGCGGACGGCGCCAGCGCGGGAGGGCCGGGCCGTGCCCGCGCCTGAGGGTTCGCGCCCCCCGGCGACCGGGCCCGCCGGGGCGGGCGAGGGCTCACCGGACGCCGCGTCCGGCTGGCGCGACGAGCCCGCCTGGCAGGCCGCCTGGCGGGCGCTCGAGCGGCACCGCGAGACGCTCAAGGGCTTCAGCCTCAGGCGCGCCTTCGAGGCCGACCCGGGGCGGTTCGCCCGGCTCTCGCGCCGGCTCGAGCTGGGCGCCACGGAGATGCTCGTCGACTTCAGCAAGCACCTCGCCACCGACGAGACCCTCGCGCTGCTCCTCGACCTGGCCCGCGCCTCCGGCCTCGAGCGGGCCAGGCAGGCGATGTTCGCCGGCGAGCGGATCAACGTCACCGAGGACCGCGCGGTGCTGCACGTGGCCCTGCGCGACCCGTCCGGGCGGCCGATGGTCGTGGACGGGCAGGACGTCATGCCGGCCGTCCGCGACGTCCAGCGGCGCATGCGGGCGTTCGTGGAGCGCGTGCACGCCGGCGAGTGGCGCGGCTACACGGGCGAGCGCATCACGGACGTCGTCAACATCGGCATCGGCGGCTCGCACCTGGGCCCGCAGATGGCCGTGCGCGCCCTCGAGCCCTACGCCGTGCCCGGCCTGCGGGTGCGCTTCGTGTCGAACGTCGACGGCGCGGCCGTCGCGCGCGAGCTCGCCGCCCTCGACCCCGCCACGACCCTGTTCCTCGTGGC
>CAZGXF010000247.1:0-1787 GCA_964529575.1 uncultured bacterium | reverse complement strand
CGCGCCGGCGAGGCCGGCGATGCCCGCCGAGACCACGAACGCCAGCGTCTTGTGCTTCGCGAGCCCGATGCCGCTCATCTGCGCGGCCAGGTCGGCGTCGCGCACCGCCCGGAACGCGCGGCCCACGTGCGACCGCTCGAGGTTGAACACGGCCCAGACGGTGAGCGCCGTCAGCGCCGCGGTGAGCCAGTAGTAGGCCGGGTCGCCGAAGAAGTCGATGCCCAGGACCACGGGCCGGTCGGTGACCTTCCCGGTGGAGGCGCCCACGTACGACCAGTTGTTGAGGACCTGCTGCACCGCCAGCCCGAAGCCGAGCGTGGCGATGGCCAGGTAGGGGCCCTCGAGGCGCAGCGACGGCACGCCGATCACCAGCCCCAGGAGCGCCGCCACGGCCACCGCCGCCACGAGGGTGAGCGCGTAGGGCAGGCCCTCGGACGCCAGCGCCGCCTGGGCGTAGGCGCCGGCGGCGAGGAAGCCCGCGTGTCCCAGCGACACCTGGCCGGTCATGCCCACCAGCACGGCCAGAGAGAGCGCCACGAGCGCGTAGACGAAGAAGAGCGTGACGTTGTAGACCACGTAGCCGCGTACCAACAGGGGCAGCGCCGCCACCACGGCGCCCACCAGCCCCAGGCCGACCCAGCCGGCCACCCCGCGCACCAGGCGCAGGTCCTGCTCGTACCTGTCGCGGTAGAGGAGGCTCTGCCGGCCGTAGCGGCGCGGCCTGGGCGGGGGAGCCCCGGCCGGCGCCGCGCCCGCGGACGCCCCACCTCCGGCGGCCTCGCCGCGCCGCTCCCCCGCTCGGGCGTCGGCGCTCACGCGTACAGCTCCTCGACGAGGTCGGCGTAGCGCGCGGCGATGCTGGCCCGCTTGACCTTCAGCGTCGCGGTCACCTCGCCGTCCTCGTGGTAGAGGCGCTTGGGCAGGATGGCGAAGCGCTTCACCGTCTCCACGCGGGCGAGGGTGGCGTTCACGCGCTCGACCTCGCCCGCGATGAGCGCCACGACCTCGGGGTTGCGGGTGAGGTCGGTGTAGGTGGAGTAGGCGATCTGCCGCTCGGCCGCCCAGTGGCGCACGTTGTCCTCGTCGAGCACCAGCAGCGCCACCAGGTACCTGCGGCGGTCGCCCAGCACCACGGCGTCGTTGATGTACACCGACGACTTGAGCTGGTTCTCGATCTTCTGCGGCGCGATGTTCTTCCCGCCGGCCGTGATGAGGATGTCCTTCTTGCGGTCGGTGATGCGCAGGTAGCCGTCCTCGTCCAGCTCGCCCACGTCGCCGGTGTGCAGCCAGCCGCCCTCGAGCGCCGCGGCCGTGGCCGCGGGGTCCTTGTGGTAGCCGAGGAAGTTGCCGGGGCTCCGCGAGAGGATCTCGCCGTCGTCGGCGATCCTCACCTCGACGCCGTGGAACGGCGTGCCCACGGTGCCCAGCCGCGCTTCGCGCGGGTTGATGGTGATCAGGCCCGTCGACTCCGTGAGGCCGTAGCCCTCGCGCACGTCGAGGCCCAGCCCCCTGAAGTAGGCGAGGATCTCGGGCGCGATCGGCGCGGCGCCGGAGATCGCCAGGCGCACGCGGTCGAGGCCCAACCTGTGCTTCAGGGGCAGGAGCACCGCCAGGTGCGCCAGCGACAGCGCCACGGCGTTGCCGCGCGCGGCCTGCGCGTCCGCCAGACCCGCGGCCCCCCGCCCACGCACGGCGCGCATCGCCCAGCCGTAGGAGAGGCGCTTGAAAAGCTGCGCGTCCTTCATGTGCAGCTCGACGAGCGAGTAGAGCTTCTCCCAGATGCGCGG
>CAZGXF010000246.1:0-1810 GCA_964529575.1 uncultured bacterium | reverse complement strand
TCAGGTCCTGCTTGACCTTGTCGGGGTTCGCCTGCGGCAGGTCGACCTTGTTGATCGCCACGACGATCGGCACGTTGGCCGCCTTGGCGTGCGCGATGGCCTCGCGCGTCTGCGGCATCACGCTGTCGTCGGCGGCCACGACGATGACGGCTATGTCGGTGGCGTTGGCCCCGCGCTGCCTGATGGTCGTGAACGCCTCGTGGCCGGGCGTGTCGAGGAAGGTGACGACGCCGTGCTTGGTCTGCGCCTGGTAGGCGCCGATGTGCTGGGTGATGCCGCCGGCCTCGCGCTCGGCGACGTGCGTCTCCCTGATGCGGTCGAGGAGCGACGTCTTGCCGTGGTCGACGTGGCCCATGACCGTCACGACCGGGGCGCGGCGGGGCAGCTCGGTGCCGCCCGCGGGCGCCTCGGCCGTCGGCACCTTCTCGGTCTTGGGGCGCTCGGCCACCGCGGCGGCCGCCGTCGCGGGCTCGCCGCCGGAAGCGGCCGCCCGCTCGACGGGCGCGGCCGCCTGGCCGCCGCCGGCGGCGGCGTCGGCGACGAGGCCCTTCACCATGTCGGCGACCTCGGCCTCCAGCGTGCTGGAGACCGACTTGTACTCGACGCCCAGGTCGTCGAGGCGGGCGAGCAGCTCCGCGTTGTCGATCCCGAGCTCCTTGGCCAGTTGGTAGATCCTTACCTTCTCAGACATCCGTGCCTCCGTCCCGGCGCGCGGTGACGGCTGCCGGCCGGCCGCTGGCCGGCACCTGCGGGAGCTTGGCGGCCTCCCTCAGCAGTCCCAACACCTGTGCCGCCTGGGCCTTGAAGGCCCGGCTCAGCCTCTTCGCGTCGTCCTCCTGCACCGCTGCGGCGGCGCAGGCGTGGCAGACCCACGTGCCCCTGCCGCCCATGCGGCGGCGGGCGTCGTACCGGTAGGCGCCCGACTCGTCCCGCGCCAGGCGCAGCATCTCGCCCTGCGGCTTCGACTCGCGGCAGACGACGCAGCGCCTCATGGGGACGTGGCGCCTGCGTTCGTTCACGTTCTGCGTCGCCACCATGCTCAGGAGGCCGCCCCCTCTTCCACGGCGTCCACGGCCTCATCGGCCTTCTCGCCCTCGGACCCCTCGGGCATCTCGTCCTCGGTCTTGGCCGCGTTGCTGAAGAGCGCGTCGAAGGCGCTGTGCGAGCGCTCGGCCTGGCCCTGGTCGGCGAGGCGCGAGGCCGCCGCCTGCATGGCCGCGTCGAGGTCGGAGACCGACTCGGACGGCTGCAGGTCGATGCTGTAGCCCGTCAGCTTCGCCGCGAGGCGCACGTTCTGGCCGCTCTTGCCGATGGCCAGCGAGAGCTGGTCGGGGCCCACGGTCACACGGGCGCGCTTCGTCTCGGTGTCGAGCTCGATGTTGCCCACCTTGGCGGGGGAGAGCGCGTTCCTGATGAACTCGCGCGGGCTCGAGTCCCACTGGATGATGTCGACGCGCTCGCGCTGCAGCTCGGCGGTGACGGCCTGGATGCGGCTGCCGCGGTGGCCGATGCAGGCGCCGATGGGGTCGACGTTGGGGTTGTTCGAGGTCACCGCGACCTTCGAGCGCTGGCCGGCCTCGCGGGCGATGGCCTTGATCTCGACCGTGCCGTCGGCGACCTCGGGGATCTCCTGGCGCATCAGGTACTCGAGCAGCTCGGGGGCGGCGCGCGACACCAGGATCGAGGGCCCGCGCGGCGAGAGCTCGACCTTCTGCACGTACACCTTCAGGCGCATGCCGACCATGTACCGCTCGCCGTGGATCTGCTCCTTGAGCGGCATGATCGCCTCGCCGCGCCCGAGGTCGACGAA
>CAZGXF010000245.1:0-1824 GCA_964529575.1 uncultured bacterium | reverse complement strand
GAGCCGTAGCCCATGTCGAAGAACACGAAGCTCGTCTTGTAGAAGTGGATGTTGAAGAACATCGTCGAGCTGCCCGGCCGGCCGGTGCCGTTGGAGAGGATGAACGGCACCTCGAAGTACCGCATCAGGCCGATGACCGCCAGGACGAGGTTGTAGAAGACGACGGGCGAGATCATGGGCAGGGTGATGTGCCGGAAGCGCGCGAAGGCGCCGGCGCCGTCCACGCGAGCGGCCTCGTAGTACGCCGTGGGCACCGCTTGCATGCTGGCGAGCGTGATGAGGAACGCGTTGCCCAGCCCCCAGAGCCCGATGATCACCAGGGCCGGGTAGATCCAGTTGACGTCGTCCAGCCAGTTGGGGCCCGGCACGCCGACGAGCCTGAGCACGCGGTTCAGCCAGCCGGACTGGGCGTTCAGCACGCCCTGCCAGATGAAGATGGCCGACACCACCGGCACGATGTACGGCATGTAGAAGAGCGTCCGGAAGAGGGGCTTGCCGGCCAGCCACTTGCTGTCGAGCAGGGAGGCGAGCGCCACGGGCAGCCCGACGGCGATGGGCAGCGAGATGAGGGCGAACTTCAGCGTGACGCCAAGGGAGACCCGCACCAACGGGTCGACGAAGAGCCTCCTGTAGTTGTCCAGGCCCACGAAGGAGACGTCCTCGGGGGCCGTGAGCTTGAAGTCGGTGAACGAGAAGACCAACGACGCCAGGATCGGCAGGACCGTGAAGGCCAGGAACCCGATCAGCCACGGCGACAGGAAGACCCAGCCCCACACGCGCTGCTCGCGCGCGAGCGGCGAGAGCCGGCCCCGGCTCGTTGCGGGACGCGTGGTCATGGTCGTCGTCCTTCCTGGGGCGGCCGGCCGCTCACGGTGGTCGCGGCCGGCCGCGCTGACCTCGGTTAGCGGACCTCGTCGAAGATGGCCTGCAGGTCGGCGACGAGCCTGTCGATCTCGGCGTCGACGTCGAGGCCGGGCTGGCTGTCGAGCAGCGACTTGAACTGGTCGAGCCTGTCGTTGGCCTTGTTGTGGTTCGGCAGCACCGACTCGTGGCTCGGCACGTCGGCGTAGGCCACGTGGGCCTTGGCCACCTCCCAGTCGACCCCCTGGGTGAAGCGCTCGTCCAGGGCGGCGAAGAACGCGTCCTGGTCGCCGGGTCGCGTGGGCATGCCGCCGTAGACCGCCAGCAGCTCCATCGAGGCCTCGCCCGTCAGGTACTTGAGGACCTCGAACGCCTCCTCGGGGTGGTCGGTCTGCCGGAGGATACGGAAGGTGTCGGCGTGCAGGCGGGCGGTGACCTGGCCGTCGTACGAGGGCAGGGCGGCGATGTCCCACTCGGTGCCGCTGAGGCAGCACGTGTACCAGAGGTGCGACTGCGCCATGGCCACGTTGCCGGACTCGAACGGGTTGCCGGCCGCCAGGAGGTCGGACCCGTCCTCGTCGGCCGACGGCATGAAGTGGTGGGTCCAGATGGCGTCGTAGTACCAGCGCCACCCCTCGCGCCAGTTGTCGGGCATCTGGGCGTTGCCCTGCTCGTCCACCAGCAGCCCGGGGCCGAACAGCGTGACGTTCTGCCGGGCCACGCCGCCGCCCGCCCACTGGTTCACGAAGCCCCACTGCACCGTCTGCGACGGGTCGAACTCGGGCTCGGTGGCGTCGTAGCCGTTGGCGTCCACGGTCAGGCGCCTCGCGACCTCGGCGAGCGTCTCGACGTTCCACTCGACCTCTTGACCGTCGAGGACGTAGGGCGCGCCGATCTCGGCGGGCGGGTACTCGAGCCCGGCCTCGTCGAACAGCGCCGGCCGGTAGTAGAGGAACGCCGGGA
>CAZGXF010000244.1:0-1827 GCA_964529575.1 uncultured bacterium | reverse complement strand
CTACATGAACCGCCAGTACCGCACGATCGCCGTCGTCGCCGTGGTGATCGCGGCCGTCTTCGCCGTCGTAGCGCTCACGGCCGAGCCCGGCCACGACCGCACCCTCTGGTGGTGGACCACGGCCGGTTTCCTGGTGGGGGCGCTCTTCTCCGCGATCAGCGGCTACGTGGGCATGAACGTGGCCGTGCGCGCCAACGTGCGCGTCGCCCAGGCCGCCCGCACCGGGCTCACCGGCGCGCTGAAGATCGCCTTCGACGGCGGCGCCGTCGCGGGCCTGGCGGTCGCCGGCCTGGCGCTCCTCGGCGTGGCCGGCTTCTTCTGGCTGTTCACCGTGGTGCTCAGGCTCGAGAACCCGGTCGAGCCCCTGGTGGGCTTCGCGTTCGGGGCCTCGCTCATCAGCCTCTTCGCCCGCGTGGGCGGCGGCATCTACACGAAGGCCGCCGACGTCGGCGCCGACCTGGTGGGCAAGGTCGAGGCCGGCATCCCCGAGGACGACCCCCGCAACCCGGCCGTGATCGCCGACAACGTGGGCGACAACGTCGGCGACTGCGCGGGCATGGGTGCCGACCTGTTCGAGACCTACGCGGTCACCGCCATCGGCGCGGTGTTCCTCGGCTTCCTCCTGCCCGGCACCGGCACCGTCACGAGCCTGGTCACGTTCCCGCTGCTCCTCGGCGCCATCGCCATCGTGGCCAGCGTCATCGGCACGCAGTTCGTGAAGCTCGGGCAGAACAACGACATCATGGGCGCGCTCTACAAGGGCGTCTACGCCAGCGCCGCCCTCTCCGTGGTGGGTTTCCTGCTCGCCAGCTGGGGCCTGTTCCGGAACGTCGACCTGGGCGAGCTGCTCGGCCGCGACGTCACCTGGTTCGGCCTCTTCCTCGCCAGCCTGATCGGCATCGCCGTGGTGCTGCTGATCATGTACATCACCGAGTACTACACGGCCACGCGCTTCCGTCCGGTACGGCGCATCGCCCAGGCCTCGGTGACCGGCTCGGCCACGAACATCATCTCGGGCCTCGCGGTGGGCATGCAGTCGACCGCGCTCCCGACGATCGTGCTCGTCCTCGCCACGTTCGCCGCGTTCCAGCTCGCGGGCCTCTACGGCATCGCCGTCGCGGCCGTGGCCATGCTCTCGGTCACGGGCATGGTCGTGGCCATGGACACCTACGGGCCCATCACCGACAACGCCGGCGGCATCGCCGAGATGGCCGAGCTCGACGACTCGGTGCGCCAGAACACCGACGCCCTCGACGCCGTGGGCAACACCACCAAGGCCGTCACCAAGGGCTACGCCATCGGCTCCGCCGCGCTGGCGGCCCTCGTCCTCTTCGCGGACTTCGCCGAGCGCCTCAAGCTCGTCGACGCCCTGGCCTTCGCCGAGGGCGCGTTCCGCCTCAACGACCCCATCGTCCTGGTCGGCCTGCTCGTGGGCGCGATGCTGCCGTTCCTCTTCTCCTCCTTCCTGATGGAGTCCGTCGGCAAGGCCGCCGGCTCGGTCATCGAGGAGGTCAGGCGCCAGTTCCGCGAGATCAAGGGGATCATGGAGGGCACGGCGACGCCCGACTACGGCAAGGCCGTGGACATCGTCACCCAGGCGGCGCTGCGCGAGATGGCGCTGCCGGGCGTCATGGCCGTCGCCGCTCCCCTCGTCGTGGGCTTCCTCTGGGGCCCGCTGGCGCTCGGCGGCCTGCTGATCGGCGTGATCGCCTCGGGCCTGATGATGGCCCTGTCGATGTCGAACGGCGGCGGCGCCTGGGACAACGCCAAGAAGTACATCGAGGACGGCAACCACGGCGGCAAGGGCTCCGAGGCCCACGCCGCGGC
>CAZGXF010000243.1:0-1858 GCA_964529575.1 uncultured bacterium | reverse complement strand
GTCGGGTTCACGTTGCCGCCGTCGAGGATCGTGACGTCGAGGCCCTCCTCGGCGTAGAAGCCCTTCTCCTGGGCCACGAAGTAGCCCGCGAACTGCGCCTGCGGGAACCACTTGGACTGGAAGTTGATGGGGATGAGCTCCTGGGCGAACGCCCCACCGCCCGCTAGGAGCATCACCACCGCCAGTGCCGTACCGAACCGACGCAGCATCTACTACCTCCTCGTTGTCGACCTAGGCCGTCATTCTGGCACGAGCGCGGGCGCGCCGTGCCGTGCGTGAAGGCCGCGTTACGGGGCCCCTCAGCCTCCCCGCGCCGACGGATGCCACGCCAGCAGCCAGCGCTCGAGGAGCTGCACGGTCCAGTAGAGGAGCATGGAGAGCACGCTCGAGACGAAGATCGCTGCGAACACCACGTCGAACTGGCCGCGGTGGGCCGAGAGGCTGATGCGCTGCCCCAGGCCGCTGGGCGGGCCGGGGATGAGGAACTCGGCGACGATCACGCTGACCACGGTGAGCACGATCGCCACCTTCAGCGAGGTGAACACGTACGGCAGGGCGTTCGGCAGCCGCAGGGCCAGGAAGCCCTGCAGCGGCTTGGCGGCGTAGGAGCGGAGCAGCTCGAGCTTCAGCGGCTCCACCGACGTGAGCCCCTGCACCGTGTTCAGCACCACCGGGAAGAACGTCACGATCACGCCCACGGCGGCCTTCGACTCCCAGTCGACGCCCAGGGCGCGTCCCAGCACAGGGGCGAGGCCCACGATGGGCACGGCGCCGAACGCGGTCGCCAGCGGCAGGAAGCCGCGGCGCAGGAACGCGCTGAAGGCGATGAGGGTGCCGGCCACGAAGCCCAGCAGCAGGCCCACCGCGAAGCCGAGCAGCACCTCGCGCACGAACGTCAGGTAGGCGTCGGCGACGAGCACGGGCCACGAGCGCACCAGCGCCTGCCCGATGCTGGCCACGGACGGGAAGATGCCGGGCGGCACCCGGAAGCCGAGCACCAGCCCCTCCCACGTGAGCAGCAGGACGAACGGCACGGTCGCCACGGGCAGGACCCGCTGCAGGCGCGAGACCAGCGCGCCGCCGGCGGGGTCCTCGGGGGCGTCGGCGCTGGCGAGGCTGAGGCGCGCGGCCGCCAGCACGGCCAGCAGCAGGCCGCCGAGGAGGGCCGCCCAGTAGGGCGTGCCGGCGGCGCCGGGCTGCCCGCGCTGGAGCGCCACCGCCGTGAAGGCGACGGCCACGCCCAGGGCGGTGAGCGCCACCAGGCCCAGGGCGCGGCGCCCCGCGCGGGACAGGCCGCCCGTCCGGGCGGGGACCCGCAGCGCGCCTCCCGCGGCCATCAGCGTCCCCCCTGGTCCGCCGCCAGGCCGGTGCGCTGCCACGGCGCCAACAGGCGCTGCAGCAGCCCCACCAGCGCCACGAGGCTGATGCCCAGCAGTGCCGAGATGCCGAGCAGGATCCAGACGTCGGCGACGTCGCCGGCCTGCACCTGGCCGATGATCGCGTAGCCGAGCCCCAAGCGGTTGTTCGACTCGACCTCGGCCACGAGCGCCCCCACCAGCGCCGCCGCGGCGCCCAGCTTCAGGCTCGTGAACAGGTGCGGCACCGCCGCCGGGAAGCGCAGCTTCACGAACGACTGCAGCGGCGTGGCCGCGTAGGCCTTCATGAGGTCGAGGGCCAGCGGGTCGACGGACCGGAGGCCGGTGACCGTGCCCACGGTGATGGGGAAGAACGCGATGTAGGCGCCGACTATCGCCGCCGGGACGAGGCTCGTCTGGACGGTGACGCCCAGGTTCCCCAGCACGGCCACCAGCACGGGCACCAGGGCGATCACGGGGATCGTCTGCGAGGCGATCACCCA
>CAZGXF010000242.1:0-1927 GCA_964529575.1 uncultured bacterium | reverse complement strand
ACCGCATCATCGACGTCTTCCCCGAGGCGCAGCAGGAGCAGGTGCGCGTGCAGCTGGCGAACAACCTGCAGGCCATCCTCACGCAGCAGCTGGTGCCGCGGGCCAGCGGCGAGGGCCGCGTGCTGGCGTACGAGTTCCTCCTCGCCACCCCCGCCATCAGGAACCAGATCCGCGAGGGCAAGACGCACCAGATCCCCGGCTCCATCCAGACGGGCGGCCAGCTGGGCATGATCACCATGGACGCCTGCCTCGCCGAGCTCCACCTGAAGAAGGTCATCTCGTTCGAGACGGGTCTCGCCCGCGCCGTGGACGCCAAAGAGTACGAGCGCCTGGTCTCCACCGGCGGCGTCGCCGGCCAGAACGGCGGCGCGGCGCCCGCTCCGCAGCGCGTCGGCGGCGACTTCGGCCGCGTGGGGGGCCCGCCCCCGATCGGCCGCTCCGGCCGGGCCGGCTGACGCCTGGCCCGACGCGCCGCCGGCGGGTTGACCGCCTTCGCCGGGCCCGCGTTATACTCCCGGCCATGTCCCTGGACCGCGTCCACGCCGTAGCTAGCGACCTGCTACTAGGCGGAGCGGGGTCCTAAGGGCTAGGACGCACGCGCCCCGCGCGCAGCGCTTCAGACCACACGACCCCCGGCCCCACCCGCGGCCGGGGGTCTTCCATTACCTGCGGGCTGGAGAGGTACCGATGCCAGAACGACCGAGGAGCCTCCTCGACAAGGTGTGGGACGCGCACGCCGTCCGCACGTTGAGGAGCGGTCAGACCCAGCTCTTCATCGACACGCACCTGGTGCACGAGGTCACGAGCCCCCAGGCCTTCGCGATGCTGCGCGACCTGGGCCTGAAGGTCCTGATGCCGGAGCGCACCTTCGCCACGGTGGACCACATCGTCCCCACGCACACCCGTGAGGAGCCGTTCGAGGACCCCATGGCCGCCGAGATGATCGCCCACCTCAGGCGCAACGTGGCCGAGCACGGCATCGCGTTCTTCGACGTCGGCTCCGGCCGGCAGGGCATCGTGCACATGGTCGGGCCCGAGCTCGGCTTGACGCAGCCCGGCACTACGATCGCCTGCGGCGACAGCCACACCAGCACCCACGGCGCGTTCGGCGCCATCGCCTTCGGCATCGGCACGACCCAGGTGAGGGACGTGCTCGCCACGCAGACGCTGGCCCTCGGGAAGCCGAAGCTCAGGCGCATCGAGGTGAACGGCCGCCTCGGCCCCGGCGTGTACGCGAAGGACGTGATCCTCCACATCATCAGGACCCTGGGCGTCAAGGGCGGAGTGGGCTACGCGTACGAGTACGCCGGCGACGTCTTCGACCGCATGACCATGGAAGAGCGCATGACCGTCTGCAACATGTCCATCGAGGGCGGCGCGCGCTTCGGCTACGTGCAGCCGGACGAGACGACCGTGGAGTACCTGCGCGGGCGGGAGTACGCGCCCCAGGGCGCGGCCTGGGACGCGGCCGTGGAGCGCTGGCTCTCGTACCGCTCCGACCCCGGCTGCGCGTACGACGACGTGGTCACGATCCGCGCCGAGGACGTACCGCCCACCGTCACCTGGGGCATCAACCCCGGCCAGGCGGTCGCCATCGACGAGGCCGTGCCGCGGCCCGACGACGTGCCCGAGGGCGAGCGGGCCGCGGTGGCGGAGGCGCTGGCGCACATGAAGCTCGAGGGCGGCCGCCCCATCATGGGCACGCCCGTGGACGTGGCGTTCCTGGGGTCCTGCACGAACGCGCGCCTCTCCGACTTCGTCGAGGTGGCGAGGGTCCTGGCCGGCCGCCGGGTCCACCCGCGCGTCAAGGCCATCGCCGTGCCGGGTTCGGAGCACGTGAAGAGCGAGTGCGAGCGGCTCGGCATCGACCGCGTGCTGAAGGCCGCCGGCTTCGAGTGGCGCGCCGCCGGCTGCTCGATGTGCCTGG
>CAZGXF010000241.1:0-1934 GCA_964529575.1 uncultured bacterium | reverse complement strand
GCTCCCAAAGCAGGTGCGCTACCAGACTGCGCTACGCCCCGTCACGCCCGGGCCCGGCGAGGCCGGACGAGAGTCTACCACGCGAGGGCGGCCCCGCCGCGGCTAACCTGTACCCCTAGCGCTCGCCGCCCACGGAGGGAAGATGCTCGCTGACGCCCGCCAGACCGCCCGCCTCGCGCTCGCCTTCGCGCTGCTCTCGTTGACGCTGCCCCACGCGCTCGCGCAGCGTTTCGCCTTCGTCTCGACGCGCGTGCCCGACTGGTACCCGTCCACGCACGGCCGGGCGCCGCAGAGCGAGGTGTTCCTGTACCGCGACGGCTCCGAGCTGCGGCTCACGCACACGCCGCACGCCAGCGAGTACGACCCGGCGCCGTCGCCCGGCGCGCGGTACGTGGCCTTCGTGGCGCACGACCACAGCGACGAGGAGGGCGGCTGGGAGGCGTGGAGCTGGTACCTGGGCGTGGTGGAGACCCTCACGGGCCGCGAGGTGGCCAGGTGGGACCTGCCCGGCTCCGTCGGCATGCTGCGCCCGGCCGGCGGCTTCCAGACGGCGTGGGCAGGCGCCGAGGCGGTGCTGGCACAGGTGCCGGCCGCGGACGGCTCCTGGGAGGTCCACCGCTTCGACGTCGCGACGGGTGAGGGGCGGAGCGTCGCCAGCGGCTTCGGGGTGGCCCTGGCGCGGGGCGGCGGGCGGCTGGCCACGACGCGCGACGACGGCGTGCACGTGGTGGACCTGGCCACGGGGACCGACGAACTGGTCTTCGCCGGCGCCGCCGGGCCGTTGGCGTGGTGGCGGGGCGGCCTCTTGGTCGCGAACGAGGCCGGGCTGGTGCTGGTCGACCCGACCACGGGCGCGGCCGAGGAGGTCCAGGGCCCCGCCGGCGTCGTCACCGAGGTGCGCGCCGACCCGGCCGGGGCGGCGGTCGCCTACGTGCTCCTCGACCCCGACGCGCAGTCCTCCGAGGTGGTGGTCATCGGCGACGACGGCGTCGCCTCCTCCGTCTGGTACGAGCCGGGGTGGATCAGCGGCCTCGACTGGCTGGGCGATGGGCTGCTGGCGTTCGCGGTGGACGAGCTGACCGGCGACACGCGCGTGCAGGTCACCGACCTGTCGGGACAGGGCTTCGCCGTCTCGTCCGCCGGCGCCGACCACAGCCCGCGCGGGGTGCCGGCGCGGTGAGGCGGCCCTGCCGCTCGCGGCTCGAGCCGTGACGTCGGGGGGCGACGGCGGCCGGCTCGGCCCGCCACTCACCCCAGCTCGCGCAGCGCCAGGTCCACCCAGGCGGCCATCTCGGCGGTGAGGCCCAGCGCGGTCGCCTCCGGGCCCGTGTACCAGGCGAGGCCGTCCTCGTCGCCCGCGAGCGCGCCGTCGTAAGGCTCCTGCGGCCGCGCCAGGTAGACGAGGTCGACGTGCTGGTGGCCCGGGGAGATGTCTTCGAGCTGCACGCCGCGGGGGCGGACGAGCTGGCGCGGCCCGGGCGCGTCCACGGCCCGCTCGCCGACGAGCTCCACCCTCACGCCCGTCTCCTCGAGCACCTCGCGCACGGCCGCGTCGTCGGGCAGCTCGTGGGGCTCCACGTGGCCTCCGGGCGGCAGCCAGACGCCCAGCTTACGGTGGCGGTGCAGCAGCACGCGCCCTCGCCAGACGACGAAGACGCTGACCGCCCAGTCGCGGGTCACCGCGTCGCTCACGCTTCGGCCACCAACCCGGACACCTCGAGCTGCCGCTCCACGTACTTGGTGACGGCGCCCATGAAGTCGCCCGCCAGCTCCGGCGGGAGGAACCGGCCGATCCGCAGGTAGCTGAGGGCGTGGTAGGTAGGCGCCACCTGGGTCCCGAGCCGTACGCCGGCCTCGTGACGCGCGCCGAGGGCGTCGGCGTAGGCGGACAGCAGGGCCTCGCGCCGGCCGTCGCCCGCGCTGCGCCGCGGCAG
>CAZGXF010000240.1:0-1947 GCA_964529575.1 uncultured bacterium | reverse complement strand
TGGTCCTCCGCCGGCTCGATCGGCTACAAGGGCTCGAAGAAGGGCACGCCGTACGCGGCGCAGCTCGCCGCCGCCGACGCGACCCGCAAGGCCCAGAACATGGGCATCTCGCAGGTCGACATCGTCATCCGCGGCACCGGCTCGGGCCGTGAGCAGGCGATCAGGTCCATCCAGGCGACGGGCGTGAACGTCCGCACGATCATCGACGACACGCCGACGCCGCACAACGGCTGCCGCCCGCGCAAGCGCAAGCGTCCGTAAGGGATCAGAGGAGAGACATGGGTCGCTACAGAGGACCGGTAGTCAAGCTTTGCCGCCGCGAGGGCGTGAACCTGATCGAGACCCCGAAGGTTCAGCGCTACATGGAGGCTCACCCGTACCCGCCCGGCCAGCACGGCCAGCGCCGTCGCCGCAAGCCCAGCGACTACGGGGTGCGCCTGCGCGAGAAGCAGAAGCTGCGCATCTACTACAACATGAGCGAGAAGCAGTTCCGCAACCTGTTCGACGAGGCCGCCAAGGCCGAGGGCTCGACGGGTTCGGTGTTCCTGCAGCTCCTCGAGTCGCGGCTGGACAACGTCGTGTACCGCCTGGGCATCGCCTACACCCGCCGGCAGGCGCGCCAGTTCGTCGCGCACGGCCACATCCTCGTCAACGGCAAGCGGGTGGACGTCCCTTCGTACCGCCTGCGCCCGGGCGACGAGATCGAGGTCGCCCCGCGCGCCAAGAAGAACCCGGTGATCCGCGCCAACGTCGAGGAGCGCCGCCGCGGCAAGCTCAGCCCCTGGCTCGAGTTCGACCCGGAGACGCTCAAGGGCAGGTTCCTGCACCGCCCGGCTCGCGAGGACATCGTCGTCCCCGTCAACGAGCTGCAGGTCATCGAGTACTACTCGCGTTGACAGCGGCGTAACTCTCGAAGACCTAGTCCCAGGAGGTACAGGTGCAAATCATCCCCGAGTTCAAGGCCAAGGTGGGAGCCGACTACGGCGAGTTCGTCGTCGAGCCGCTCCCCCGTGGCTACGGCGTCACGCTGGGCAACCCGCTCAGGCGCATCCTGCTGTCCTCCGTTCCGGGGACGGCCGTCACGAGCGTCTACATCGAGGACGTCCTGCACGAGTTCTCCACGATCCCCGG
Source organism: uncultured bacterium (assembly GCA_964529575.1). GTDB lineage: Bacteria > Deinococcota > Deinococci > Deinococcales > Trueperaceae > DASRWD01. The sequence continues at coordinate 816 of CAZGXF010000240.1, read as the reverse complement.
GGTCAAGGAGGACGTCATGCAGATCATCCTCAACCTCAAGGAGCTCGTCGTTAAGCTCCACGAGGACGACGCCGTGACGCTGATGCTGCGGGCGGAGAAGGAAGGCACGGTCACGGCCGCCGACTTCGACGTGCCCGCGACCGCCGAGATCATCAACCCCGACCTGCACATCGCCACCCTCGCCAAGGGCGGCAAGCTGGTCATGGAGGTGCGTGTGGAGCGCGGCACCGGCTACGTGCCGGCCGAGGTCCACGGCACGAAGGACCGCATCAACTCGATCCCGGTGGACGCCGTCTTCACGCCCGTGAAGCGCGTCGCCTACCGCGTCGAGGACACCCGCGTCGGTCAGCGCACCGACCTCGACCGCCTGCTCCTGCGTGTGTGGACCGACGGCAGCGTCGACCCCCGCACCGCCCTCGACCACGCCGTCGAGACGCTGCGCAGCCAGCTCGCCGTGTTCAACGGCGAGGGCGCTGCCGACAGCGAGGAGAAGGCGCCCGTCATCACGATCCCCTCTGCCAAGCCGGCCGAGGAGCCGCCCGCCCGCCCCGACCAGGTCATCCTCTCGCTCGAGAGCCTCGACCTCTCCAGCCGCGTGCTGCACTCGCTGCAGGAGGAGGGCATCGACTCCGTCAACGCCCTCCTGGCGCTCTCCGAGCGCGACCTCAAGAAGGTCGGCGGCGTGGGCGAGAAGTCGCTCGAGGAGATCAAGGAGCGGCTGGCCGCCAAGGGCCTGAAGCTCAAGGAGTAGAGCATGCGTCACCTCTCTAGCGGCCGCAAGCTGAGCCGGTCGAGCAGCCACCGCACCGCCCTGGC
>CAZGXF010000239.1:0-1952 GCA_964529575.1 uncultured bacterium | reverse complement strand
CAGCTCGCGCCACAGCTCCTCGCGCTCGAACGTGAGCCAGTCGGCGAACGGCCCCGACTCGTAGCCCTCCAGGCCGTCGAGCAGCTGACCGAGTGGGGCGTCCGGGTCCGCGCCCGCGGCCAGCGCCGAGCGCACCGCGGCGAGGTCGGTGGGCACGAGCCAGCGCAGGCGTCGCCCCTCCTCCTCCAGGCCGTGGACCCAGGGGAGCTTGCGGACCCGCTGCAGCGCCTGCCGCAGGTTGCGCGAGGCGGCGTCCTCGGGGAGCTCGCCCCACAGCAGCGCGCTCAGGCGCGAGCGCTCCACCCAGTCGCCGCGGTAGGCGAGGTACCCGAGGAGCTGGTGGCGGCGGTCCGGGCCGAGCGGGTGCTCGCCGCCGGCCGCGACGACCGACGGCTGCCCGAGGAGGCGGACGCGAACGCCGGTAGGGGCCCCTACGCCCGCCGAGATGTGACCCACGGCAGGATGTTAGGGCATCGCGGAGCGCGAGGTGCCGCAGGGGACGGGGCTCGCCGCGCGGGGTGCCGGAGAGGACGGGTCTACCCTCGCGGGGTGCCGGCGGGGCCGGGGCTACCCTCGCGGTCGCGCCACGGGCGACCCGTCCCGCGGCGCCCGCCCCGCCCACGGCCGCTCGTGAACACCTTCACGAGTTCGACGCCGCTGCGACGGCCCCTCGTCCAACCTCTCCTCGACAGCCACGCCCGCCCGGAACGGGGCAGGGCTAGGAGGAGAGATGAACCAGGAAGCGAACCAGGTGACCCGGCAAACGAGCGCCCCCCGTGCGGGCCTCGAGACCGAGCTACGCGACGCGGCGCCCGCGCTGGCCGCCGCGCTGGACCCGACGGCCCCGGTGCTCGACCCGCGCGAGGCACGGCGACGGGCGATGGACGCCCGCTGCCCCTTGAAGCGCCTCGTGAGGTCACTCGCCGCTCTGCTGGCGACCGCGGCGGTGCTGGTCGCCTGCGGCACGCCGCCGGCGCCCCAGGGCGACGCGGAGCTGGCCTGCGTGCAGGAGGGCTACGCCTGCCGCCTGGCGGACGTCGACCCGGCGGTCCTCGCCCGGTCGATCGCGCTCGGCGACATGGCGCAGCAGATGTTCCTGGACGGCGACGACGCCGAGCAGGTCGCCGAGAGCCTGGCCGCCGAGGACGACGTCGTCTACCTGGCCGTCGGCGACGGCGGGCTGGTCTTCCGCGTCGAGGGCGGCACCCCCGTGGTGGTGAACCCCAGCGTCGACCAGGTCCCCGACGATCCCACCGCCGGGCCGCTGTCCGTGGCCACGCCCCCGGGCGTGGACCCCGAGCGCTACGCGGCCTACGTGAGCGGCTGGGACTCGGCCACGCCGGCCGGCCCCGGGTTGGTGGCGGGCGGCGACGGGCCCAAGAGCGCGATCGTCATGTCGATGTACCAGTACGAGGCGGGCGAGCTGGACAGCTCCGGCTACGTGGCCGGCATCCTGAACTCTCACTCCGACTACTCCGGCCGCGTCGACTACCTGTACTCGAACCCGCTGGCCGACGAGTGGGTGAGCGTCCGCGACATGCTGGGCCTCGACGAGTACGAGCTGGTCTACATGGTCACGCACGGGGGGAGCCTGTGCGTCAAGGAGAAGGTCGCGCCCGGGGCGCGGGACGGCGCCGGCGAGCTCGCGCCCGCCAAGGCGGCCGGTTCGGGCGACTGCCGCACCGACATCCTCGTCCACCCCTACGAAGGGGTCGAGGTGGGCGACGACGCCCTCGAGCACGTGGGCGTGGTCCTGTACTTCGGCTACAGGACCCGGTCCGTGGCCGTCACCAGCGACTTCTTCAAGCACTACTACCCGGACGGGATGGCCGACACGGTGTTCGTGCTCGTCGCCTGCAACACGTTCAGGCCCGACTTCTCCCAGACCATCACGGGCGGCGGCAGGGGCGTGTTCGTGAGCTGGGACGAGAACGTCAGCTTCCAGGCGGCCT
>CAZGXF010000238.1:0-1962 GCA_964529575.1 uncultured bacterium | reverse complement strand
AGCAGGCTCGACTTGCCGGCGTTGAACTCGCCGGCCACCACGATCATGAACAGGCCGTCGAGGTCGGCCAGGGCCGTGCGCACGTCGCCGAGGTGCTCCTGGTCGGCCCCCAGGCGCGCGAGCAGCACCTGCAGGTCGGTGATGGCCTCGCGCTCGCGGGCGACCAGCTCGCGGAACGACTCGGGGACGTCCAGCATCGACGTAAGCTACCACGGGTCCCACGAACGCCGTCCTGGCCGCAACGCACGGCGGCTTAGACTGCGTCCCATGCCAGACGTGGCCACGCTCACCGAGTCCGACTTGGAGGAGTTCTGTAGGCGCCACGGGGTGCCGGCGCGCCTCCACCGCCTCGACGTACCCACGCCGACGGTGCCCGACGCGGCCGCGGCCGTCGGCACCGAGCCGGACCGCATCGTCAAGAGCCTGGTTTTCCTGTCGCGAGGAGAGCCGCTGCTGGTGGTGGCGGCCGGCGAGAGCCGCGTCTCGTACCCGCTCCTCGCCGCCGCACTGGGCGTGAGCCGGAAGCAGGTGCGCTTCGCCACGCCCGACGAGGCCCTCCTGATCACCGGCTACCGCGTGGGGGCCATGCCGCCGTTCGGTCACCGGGTGGAGCTGCCCACCCTCGTCGACGAGGCCACGGTGCCCACCGAGGGCGCCGTCTTCGCGGGTGGGGGCGGGCTGAGCGCCCTCATGGAGGTCGACGCGGCCGTGCTGCACGAGGTCACCGGCGCGCGGCGCCTGCCCTTGTCGCGCGCCGAGGACGCCTAGCGGTCGCCGGGGGACGAGGCGAGAAGGCGGCGCGGGTCCCGCGGAGCCAGGGTGACGCGGGGAGACCGCCGTCCACGCGGCCGAGGTCTACGTTGTGGGGCGTGAGGAGAGGCCCATAGACTGGGGCATGAAGGCATCGAGGGCACGCCGCCGCGGCGCGCTGTTTCCCGCCGTCCTGATCGCCGTCCTGCTCGGCGCCCACGCCACGGCGCAGCTCGGCTTCGACCCCACCACCATCGTCGACCAGCTCGGGGACTACGGCCTGCGCCAAGCCGAGGACGGCCACGAGTCGGCCTCCGGCTTCGCCTTCGGCATCGAGGAGTCCATGGGCACCGCCATCGCCGTCGAGGGCGAGGGCGACCTGACCGACGCCAACGCTCGCTTCGTCGGCGCGCTGATCGGGGCGGCGAGCGGCTACGGTCCCGGTATCGCCTCGCCGGTGACCGACTTCTTCCGCACACGCACGGCGGAGCTGGAGGGCGCGGGCGAGGTCGTCGTGCAGGTGCAGGAGTTCCTGATGATGGTCGAGGTTACGGAGGGCGCGCCGGCGCGCGTCAGGGTGCGGTTCGAGCCGCAGTCGGTGCCGGAGGAGCTGTTCGGCCCGCCCGCTCACTCCCTCGGACCCGCCGACGCGCGGTACGTGGTGCGCGAGTTCACGGACCTGCAGTGCCCGTTCTGCGCGAACTTCTCGGCCCAGGGAATGCCGCTGGTGCGGCAGCTCCTCGAGCGCGGCGACGTCCGCTTCGAGGTGCATCACTTCCCCCTGAAGAGCATCCACCCGAACGCGACGGTCGCAGCCGAGGCGGCGGAGTGCGTGGCCGCCGAGGCCGGGGCCGCCGGGGGCGACCAGGCGGGGGAGGACGCGTTCTGGACGTTCACCGACGCGCTCTTCGTCCAGCAGCCGCGCTGGTCGCGGCTGCCCGACCCGCTGGAGGAGTTCGTCGCCATCGCCCAGGAGTCGGGGCTCACGGCCGACGAGCTGCCGGCGTGCGTCAGGTCGGGGCGCTTCAGCGGCCTGGTGGAGGACTCATACCGCCTGGCGGTGCAGGAGCTGGGCATCACCGGCACGCCCACGGTCTTCGTGGACGGGCTGAAGGTGGGGGACTACCTGAGCCTGGAGTCGTACGAGCGGCTCATGAGGCTATCGGACGCCATCGCGGCGGCTGATGCGACCGGGACTGAGGATTGAGTTAG
>CAZGXF010000237.1:0-1975 GCA_964529575.1 uncultured bacterium | reverse complement strand
AGCATCTGCGCCACGCCGTCGTGGATCTCGCGGGCGATGCGCGAGCGCTCCTCCGAGATGGCCAGCTCCTCCGACTGCAGGTAGGCGCTGGCGTTGCGGATCGCCAGCGACACCTGGCCGGCCACGAGGCCCATGAACGGCAGCACGGACCTGTCGAAGTGGCCCTCCTCCGGGTGGGCCAGCACCAGCACGCCGAGGAGCTCGTCGCCGGCGACGAGCGGCGCCGCCAGCGCGCTGCCCGCCCCCTGGAGCAGCGGACCGTACTGCAGCGCGCCCTCCGCCTCGGCGGCGAGGCTGTCGACGATGCGCGGCTCGCGCCGCGCGGCCACGCCTCCCACGATCCCCTCCCCTACCCGCCAGGCGCGCGCGGGGTTGCCCGGGTCGCGGCCCACCGTGGCGGCCAGGCGCAGGAGGCCGTCGCTGTCGGCGAGGAAGATGCCGCCCACCGGCGCCGACACGAACGTCAGCATGCGCGTGAGCACGCTCGTGAGGAGACGGCCGAGGTTCCCCTCGGCGCGGATCGAGCGGTCGACCTCGACGAGCGTCATGACGTCGCGCGTGCGCAGCCGCGTGGCCTCGGCGGCGGCGGAGAACTGCGAGGAGACGATGGAGAACGACTCGAGCGCGCGCTCGTCCGGCGCCGCCGGGAGGTAGGCGGTGAGCGAGCCCTCGGGCTCGCCGGCCCACACCACCGGCGCCGTGAGCGCGTACAGGGAGGCGTTGGCGCCCTCGTGGAGCCGCTCCACGCGCACGCCCACCTCCCCTCGCCGGGCGCGCCGGCGCGCCGCCTCGTCGCGGCTCAGGGCGTCCCGCTCCAGGTTCTCGTCCAGGCCTACGCCGTGCGTGACGCCCAGACCTTCCGGTCCCAGCACCACGGCCACGCTGCCGGCGCCGGTCACCCCGGCCACACCCTCGGCCGCGGCCCTCACGGTGGACTCCAGGCTCGGCGAGGCGGCGAAGCGCTCGGTCACGCCCTGGATGGAGCTGAGGAGCTCGTGGCTCGCCTGCAGCTCGCGGTACAGCTCGGCGAGCTCCAGCTGGGCCCGCTCCTTGTCGCGCACCTCGCCGGCGATCCAGTTCAGGGTGACGTAGGTGACGAAGGGGCCGAGGATCGAGTAGAAGAGCAGCTGCGCCCAGAACTGGCCGTCGGGCGGCAGCAGCGGCACGATCAGCAGCTGGTGCACCAGCACCACGCCGACGATCGCCAGCGGCAGCCACAGGCGGGCCAGCCGGACCTGCTCGTACAGCCCCGCGACGCCCTCGACGCGCGCGCGGCCCGGCTGTCCTGCCGTACGGGTCATGCGGCGATTCTATGCAGGTACACTCCCCGCATGACCGAAGCCTCCGTCGCTCCCGCCGCCCGGGCCGCGCCGGCCGAGCAGCCCATGGCCGTGCTCTCGGTCGGGGGAGCGCGCGTGACCCTCCTCGGCACGGCCCACGTCTCGCGGTCGTCCGCCGAGGCCGTGGAGCGCCTCATCGCCTCCGGCGAGCACGACGCCGTGGCCATCGAGCTCGACCCCGGCCGCCTGGCGGCCATCACCGACGAGCGGTCGTACGCCAAGACCGACCTCATGCAGGTCCTCCGCGAGGGCAAGGCGGGCGTGCTGGCCGTGAACCTCGCCTTGGGGGCGTTCCAGCAGCGCCTGGCCGACCAGTTCGGCATCGAGCCCGGCGCCGAGATGCGCGCCGCGGTGGCGGGCGCGCGCGAGCGCGGCCTGCCGCTGCTGCTCATAGACCGCGACATCGGCGTCACGCTGAAGCGCCTCTACGGCGGCGTGGGCTGGTGGCGCCGCATGACGCTCGTCGCCGGCATCCTCGCCTCCGCGTTCACGAACGAGAACGTCGGCGAGGAGGAGATCGAGAAGCTGAAGGAGGGCGACGTCCTCGAGGCCACGTTCGCCGAGTTCGCCGAGAGCCGCGCCGACCTCTACGGTCCCCTCATCGCCGAGCGCGACGAGTACATGGCCGCGAAGCT
>CAZGXF010000236.1:0-2004 GCA_964529575.1 uncultured bacterium | reverse complement strand
GCCTGCTCGTGCTCACCCAAGACGGGCGCATCGCGCGGCTACTGGTCGGCGGCGAGGGCGCGATCGAGAAGGAGTACCTCGTTCGCGTGAAGGGACGCATCGCGCCCGACGGGCTGCAGCGACTGCGCCACGGCCTGCGGCTCGATGGCGTGGAGCTGCGGCCGGCCAAGGTTTCCTGGCAGAACGAGGACCAGCTGCGCTTCGTGCTGCGCGAAGGGCGCAAGCGCCAGATCCGGCGCATGTGCGAACAGGTCGGCCTCGAGGTGACCGGCCTGAAGCGCGTGCGCATCGGCCGGATCGCCCTCGGCGCCCTGCCCCTCGGGCAATGGCGCTATCTCCGGCCGGGCGAGCGCTTCTGAGGGAGGGCGAACGTTCTTGCAGCCCGATCATCGACACGGTCTCGCCGGACTCTCGCCCGCCTGGTTCGGCATGGTCATGGCCACGGGAATCGTGTCCATCGCGGCCTGGCAGCATGGCCTCGTGCTCCTCGCGCAGGCGCTGTTCACGCTGAACGCGGGCGTCTACGTGGTGCTATGGCTCCTCTACCTGCTGCGACTGCTCAGGCATCCGGCGGAAGTGGCGAGCGACCTGGCCGACCACATGGCGAGCCCCGGGTTCTTCACCGCGGTGGCCGCCTCGGGGGTGCTCGGCTCGGAGGCGCTCCTGCTCGCCGACGCGGAGGCGATCGCCTTCCTGCTCTGGGGCGTGGCGATCGTCCTGTGGCTGCTGCTCACCTATGGCATCCTCGCCGCCCTGATCGTGAAGCCCGTGAAGCCCGCGCTCGACCGGGGCATCCACGGAGGCTGGCTGCTCGTCGTGGTCGCCACCCAGTCGATCGCGGTGCTCAGCGCGCTGCTGGCGGCGCGCGGCGGTGACCATCGCCTGCAGCTCGACTTCCTCGCGCTCGCGATGTGGCTGGGCGGGGGAATGCTCTATATCTGGATCGCGACGCTGGTCCTCCATCGCTGCATCCATTACCCCGTCGCCCCCGGCGACCTCACGCCGCCGTACTGGATCGGCATGGGCGCCATGGCGATCTCCACGCTCGCCGGCGCGCTGCTCGGCTTCAATGCGACCGATGGGTCGTTTCTCCAGCCCCTGCTCCCCTTCATCAACGGGTTCACCCTCCTCTGCTGGGCCGCGGGCACGTGGTGGATCCCGCTGCTGGTGGTGCTCACGCTCTGGCGACACGTGGGCCGGCGCTTTCCCCTGCGATACGACCCGCTCTACTGGAGCGCCGTGTTCCCGCTGGGCATGTACGCGGCAAGCACCTTCGAGATGGCGCATGCCATGGACCTCCCCTTCCTCGCCCCGGTCCCGGCCGCGTTCCTGACGGCCGCCCTGCTCGCCTGGGCCGCGGCCTTCGTCGGCGTGCTGCGGCAACTGGCCGGCCGGCTGCTCGACCGAAGACCGGTCAACTCCTGACACCTGCTCGATCGCCCCACGCGCGGTCGTGGGCCGGGGCGCCCGTTGGCGCAGCCCGGCATCCCGGCCCGGCACCCTGGGCGCGGAACTTGCTGGACGCTCCGGCGGGAAAACCTGGGTCGCCGGGGCAGGTATACCCCAGCCGGGTGACCCGCCGCGGGGCAGGCAGTCGAGGAAATCCCGCACGATTCAGCGTTTACCGGAACTTTTGCCCGCCGGGACTGCGACAAACGGCGCATTCTGGCGGACCAGCGGCGCGTGCCACCCATCCGGGCGGGGCCGCCTTGCCCAGTCGTACGGGGAAACCCGCCTGAGAACCGAGCCGTCGCAACTTCGGCCGTCTCGAAGAGGAGAGTGAAGCCAATGAGAAAGAACGCCACCCACCTGGCCGTCGTCGCGGCGATGGTCGTCGGGCTCGCCGCCTGCGGAGGAGGAGGGAGCTCGGATCCCGTAAGCGCCGACCCCGATCCCACTCCGGGCGAACCCGGCGGTCCCAACAATCCCGATCCCGGCACGCCGAACGATCCCGGCACGCCGCCGGATCCGGACGTCCCGACCAAGGCGATCACCGGAGCCGTC
>CAZGXF010000235.1:0-2022 GCA_964529575.1 uncultured bacterium | reverse complement strand
CAGTTCCAGAACCAGGAGCTGCAGTTCGCCACGCGCGTGCAGGAGCTCGAGGAGGACACGCTGCCCCTGCTGGAGCAGCTCGAGCGCCTCACCGCCGAGCACGACGCGCTGAAGGAGGAGCTGGAGGGGCTGCAGCCCACGCTGGCCGACATGCGCCGCCAGGAGGAGGAGCGCGTCGCCCAGGTGGACGCCCGGATCGGCGAGGCGCGCTCGCAGCGCGACCGGCTCGCCGCCGAGGTGGAGGGGCCGCTGCTGAAGCAGTACGAGCAGGTGCGCGCCGCGCGCCGCGGCCTGGCGCTGGTGGAGGTGGCGAACAACCAGAGCTGCGGCGGCTGCCGCGTACGCCTCCCCATCCACGTGGTGCAGAAGGTGAAGCGTGGTGACGGCGTGACCCGCTGCCCTAGCTGCGGCCGCATCCTCTGGTCGGGGGACGGCTGACCGGAGGGCCGCCGCCCGGGCGGGCCGGAACCCGGACCACGAGAGAGCGGCGCCCGCGCGGGCGCCGCTCGTCGTCTCCGTGGCCAGGCCGTCGTCCAGGCGACTAGGCCGTACTCAGCGCAGCAGCGACAGCGGGTCGACGGCGCGTCCGGCCTCGTAGAGCTCGAAGTGCAGGTGGGGGCCGGTGGAGATGCCGGTGGAGCCGACGTAGCCGATCACCTGGCCCTGCCTCACGTGCTGGCCCACCGAGACCGCCAGCGAGCTGAAGTGCCCGTACCAGGTCTCGTCGTTGCCGGCGTGCCTGACCTTGACGAGGTTGCCGTAGCCCTGCGTCGACCAGCCGGCGAAGGTGACCGTGCCGGAGCGGGCCGCGACGACCGGCGTGCCCCACGGCGCGGCGACGTCGATGCCGCGGTGGAAGCTCGAGGTGCCCATGCCCAGGTTGCGCGGGCCGAAGTACGACGTGAGGCGGCCGTGCAGCGGCCAGACGTAGCGGTTCTCCTCCTCGCGCACCTTCTCCAGGCGCGCCATCGCCTCCACGGGCCGCACGCCGGGCAGGAACAGCATCATGCCGGGCACGACGTCGAACGGCGACCGGAGCTGGTTCGCGCGCACGAGCGCCTGCGGCTCGACGCCGTGGCGGTCGACGACGTCGAGCAGCGACTCGCCGGGCTGGAGGGTCACGACCAGCCCTAGGGCCGGCGGGACGAGGAGCTCGATGCCGGCCGGCAGCCGGTCGAGCGAGGAGATGTCGGGGTTCGCGCCCACCATGGCCTCGAGGCTCACGCCGTAGGCGCCGGCCACGGTGCTGAGCGTCTCGCCCGGCCCGAGGGTGTGCCAGCGGAAGCCGGGCGGCGGCGCGGCCGTGGCCTCCGCGGGACCACCGACGGCGTCCACGTACGGGACCTTGATGACCTGCCCCGGGTGGATGGTGACGCTGGTGAGGCCGTTGACGACCAACAGGTCGTCGACCGACACGCGGTAGCGGTCGGCGATGAGGCCGAGCGAGTCGCCCGGCACGACGGTGCGCAGGGCGTAGGCCTCGGCGGCGGCGAAGGGGGATGCGGCTCCCACGGCACAGAGTACGGACAGGACGGTTCTCTTCACTCTCAAGGCGCTGGGCTCCGTATGCCGCTGGGTGCGACGAGCGAGCCTAACGCGCCTCGCATGAGAGCGTCATGAGGTTCCTCACCTTCGTACCGGAACGAAGCGGCGCCGGCGGAGCCAACGTCTCTCACGATCGCTGCGCGGACCGGTGCGCCACCGCCTCGCGAAGGTAGGCGACGACCTCGTCGGTGCTGGCGCCCGGACCGAAGACGCGACCCACGCCGAGGCTCTCCAGCTCGGGCAGGTCCTGGTCGGGCACGATGCCGCCGCCGAACACGAGCACGTCGTCGGCCCCCTTCTCCCGCAGGCCGGCGACGACCTGCCTGAAGTAGTGCATGTGGGCCCCCGACAGCACCGACAGCCCCACGGCGTCCACGTCCTCCTGCACGGCGGCCGAGACGATCATCTCCGCCGTCTGGCGGAGCCCCGTGTAGACGACCTCCATGCCGGCGTCGCGCAGCGCCCGCGCGATGACCT
>CAZGXF010000234.1:0-2129 GCA_964529575.1 uncultured bacterium | reverse complement strand
CCACCAGCACGGGCACCAGGGCGATCACGGGGATCGTCTGCGAGGCGATCACCCAGGGCAGGAGGGCCTGCTCGAACGGCTTCACGCGCACGAACGCCACGGCCAGCAGCACGCCTATGACCGTGCCCACCGCTAGCGACACCAGCGTGCCGGCGGCGGTGTAGAGCGTGGCGCGCACCACGTTGCGCGGGTCGGAGAGCGGGTAGGCGGTCAAGAACGGCACCAGCCGCTCGGCGATCCAGTTCGGGAACGGCACCGGGTGCTGCGGCATGCCGAGGAAGCACTCGAAGGCGGTCTCGCCGCAGGCAGGGTGGGCGTAGAAGGTGTACGACGCCGCCCACAGGGCCTCGCCGGGACGCGGCGCCTCGGCCAGCGTCACCGTGCCGGTGGCGGGGTCGCTCACGCGGTAGTCGGGGTGCTGGCGCAGCGCGGCGTTGCGCGGCGGCGGCGTGCGGAACGTGACCGCGGCGCCGTCGCGCTCGTAGTCCACGCCTGCGACCGCCTCGCGGCCGTCCACGGTCACGATGCCGCGGTCGGACGGGAACGTGAACGTGGCCCGGGCGCCGTCGACCCGCTCCTGGGGACGCTCGGCGGCGCCGGAGAGCGGCCTGTCGCCCAGGTAGACGACGCGGGCGGGGTCGGTCTCCAGCACCGGCGTCGACTGCAGGCGGAACGTGCGGTTCTCGCCGTCCACGGGGCCCACCAGGCCCTCGACCAGCGCCACGTGCGACCCCGCCACGCGGAGCTCGGCGCCTGCAGGCACGGCCGCGCGCACGACCAGCGTGCCGGCCGCAGGGTCCAGGTACTCGTAGTCGCCCGTCACCAGGCTCACGGGCGCGTTGAAGGCCGGCGGCGCGTCGAGGAGCAGCGTGTCGCCGTCGAGCGCGAACCCCTCGCCCTCCAGCACCGCTTCGCCCGCCACCAGGGCCACGGCCGGCAGGTCGCCGTCGCGCCTGCCCGCGCCCGGAACGGTGAACTCGCGGCGCACGCCGTCGGCGCGCTCGACCGCGGCGACCGAGCCGCGCCTCAGCAGGGCGCCGTCCAGGTAGAGCGGCGCGCCCGCCGTCGCGCCGGCCGGGAGGGCGTGCAGGCGGCCCGCCAGGCCCGGGGAGCCGGCGGGCGCCGCGAGCGGCTCGAGCCGCGCACCCAACGTGACGGCCGGGCCCTCCAGCGGCGCGGACAGCACCGCCGCCCCGTCCTCCAGGTCCACGCCCGCGGCCACGACGCGGCCGTCCCTCACCAGCACGGCCGTGCCGCGCTCCAGCGACGACAGCCGCTCGTCCACCTCCGGCGCGCCGCCGAAGGGCAGGCGCTCGCCGCCGGCGGTCGCGTCGGCCACCGGCAGCGCCTCCACGGTGCCGCGCACCCAGTTCGACACGTTGCCCATGCGCTCGCGCGCCAGCGGCATGCCCAGCAGCAGGGCCAGGGGGTACATGAGCGCCAGGAGCACGGCCACGACCACCACGACGGGCAGCGACCCCCTCAGCCACGAGACGACGGCCCGCATGGTCAGTAGCCCACCGTCTTCTGGGCCGGCGGCGCCTGCGGGGCGGCCCCGTGCTCGACGCCGCGCAGCGCCTCGCGCACCTGCGTGGTGAGCTCGAAGAACCGCGGCGTCTCGCGCGTCTCGGGCGTGCGCGGGTAGGGCAGGTCGACCTCGATCACCTCCCGGATGCGCCCGGGCCGCGCGGTCATGACGACGATGTGCGTCGAGAGGAAGACCGCCTCGGCGATCGAGTGCGTCACGAACACGACCGTCTTCCTCGTCTCCTGCCACAGGCGCAGCAGCTCGAGGTTCATGGCCTCGCGGGTGATCTCGTCGAGGGCCCCGAACGGCTCGTCCATGAGGAGCAGCTTGGGGTCGAAGGCCAGCGCGCGGGCGATGGAGACCCGCTGCTGCATGCCGCCCGAGAGCTGCCAGGGGTAGGAGCGCTCGAAGCGCTCGAGGCCCACCATCCTCAGCAGCTCGCGCGCCCGCTCGCGGCGCCGGCCCTTCTCCAGGCCCATGATCTCGAGCGGCAGGGTCACGTTCGCCAGCACGCTGCGCCACTCGTAGAGGACCGGCGCCTGGAAGACGTAGCCGTACTCGCGGTCCTCGCGCGCCTGCCGGGGCGTCTTGCCCGCCACGT
>CAZGXF010000233.1:0-2143 GCA_964529575.1 uncultured bacterium | reverse complement strand
TCGGGGCCCACGCCCTTGCCCTGGTTGATGGCGCCCGAGACGAAGTCGGGCTGGCCGAGCACGCGGTCGGCCGGCTGGCCGTTCTGCGTGGGGATGCTGTCCCAGACCAGCACGCGGTGGTTGTCGGCGTCGGCCACGAAGAGCTGGTTGCCGTTGCTGTCCAGGTAGGCCGGCCAGTTGAAGGCGTCGGCGGCGAGGCCGGGGTCGGCGGTGGCGAACGTGGCCTGGCCGATCACCACGTCGGCGGGCACGTTGCTGGCGGTGGGCACCTCGTTCCAGACGAGCACGCGGTGGTTGCCCGTGTCGGCCACGATGAGCCTCTGGCCGTCGCTCCACACCGCCTGCGGCGTGTGCAGGGTGTCGGCGCCGGGCGTCGCGTCGCCGGCGTTCGGTTCGCAGGTGTCGAAGCCGTCCTGGCCCAGCACGACGTCGGCGGGCGTGTCGGCGTCGGCGGGGAACCGGTCCCAGATCAGGACGCGGTGGTTGTCGGTGTCGGCCAGGACGAAGCGGTCGCCGGCGAACGTGGCCGAGTCGGGCGTCCTGAACCGGGTGGCGGAGCAGCCGGGGGCGAACCCGGCGAAATCGGGCTGGCCGAGCACGCGGGTGGCGGAGGCGCCGAAGTCGCCTGGCACCTGGTCGAACACGAGGACGCGGCTGTTCTGCGTGTCCACCACCAGGAAGCCGTCGCCGTACGGCACCACGGCGCCGGGCTCGGTGAAGCCGCCGGCGCCCAGGCCGGGCGTGAGGGTCTCGAAGTCGGGCTGGCCGACGACGAACGCCGCCTCCGCGCCCGCGGTGGTGGGCACGCCGTCGAACACCAGGACGCGGTGCGTGCCGCTGTCGGGGACGAAGAGCATCCCGTCCATGAACGCCGGCCGCGTGTACGGCTCGGTCATGCGCATGGTGACCGGGGCCTCCTCGCTGGCGGTGGTGGCGTCGAGCTGGCCGATGACGACCGCGCCGGCCTGGCCGTCCTCGAGGCTCACGAACGGGTAGACGAGCGCGAGGGTGGCGGTGTCGCTCTTGCCCGCGGCGCTCACCTCGACCTCCAGGACGTTCGTGCCGTCCGCGAGGGTCACGGTGGCGCTGAGGTCGCGGCCCTGGCGGGTGAAGGCCAGCGCCTGCCCGTTGTGCTCGCCCGCGACGGTGGCGTCGTCGGGCGCGGTCACGCGGGCGAGGACCTGCACCTGGCGCGACCCGGTGACGACGTCGCCGTTCTTGTGCGAGACGAAGTCCACCGAGACGATCGTCACCGTGGGCTGGGAGCAGGCAGCGAGTACGAGCAGGACCAGGCCGATGAGGCTGCGCGTGTATCGGCGCATGACGCTTCCTCCTTAGCAGCAAGACGTGCGCGGCCCGACGGCCCGCAAGGGACACGCCTAGGCTGGGTACGCCCCGAGTCTAGGCGAGGCGCCACGTCCCGGGCTGTGCCCTCTGTGCCTTAGAGTGGACTCATCGCAGAGGGAGGCGCGCGGGGGACGAACTTGACGAGCACGGCTAGCCGACTGCCAGACGTCTTCACGGACCCGGCCAGCGGCAGGCGGATCAGCCTGCTCGACTACAAGGCCAGGAACACGCGCCTGTCGTGGTTCATGGCCCTGCTCACCGCGCTGATCCTCGTGGTCCTCGCGTACCTGCTGGCGCAGGTCACGGACATCGCCTCCACCGGCTTCTTCGTGGGCTCCGCGCTGGCCGTGGGCGGCGCGCAGGGCCTGGTGGGCTTCTACCTCTCGGACAAGATCGCCCTGGCCGCCGCCGGCGCGCACAAGGCCACGGCGGCCGAGCACCGCTACCTGGTGAACGTCACCGAGGCCGTGGCCATCGGCGCCGGCGTGCCCACGCCGGCCGTGTACGTCATCGACTCGCCCGCGCCCAACGCCTTCGCCACGGGCCGCGACCCGCAGCGCAGCTCCATCGCCGTCACGAAGGGTCTCATCGAGCTGCTGGACCGCCAGGAGCTGGAGGGCGTGGTGGCCCACGAGATGGCGCACATCCGCAACTACGACGTCAGGTTCATGTCGATGCTCGTGGCCACCGTGGGGGCCATCCTCGTGCTGCGCGACCTCGTGATGCGCTGGCTGTACTGGGGCGGCCCCGGCAGCGGCTCGGGCCGTCGCCGCCGGTCCGACCGCGGCGGCGACGG
>CAZGXF010000232.1:0-2149 GCA_964529575.1 uncultured bacterium | reverse complement strand
AGCCTGGGATACGGACGGCTCGCCCTCGCCCGCCGGCGAGGCGTCCAGGGCCGCGGCCGAGCCGTCCTCGGCCTGCTCCTGCGCGGCCCTGGCAGCGACCCGCCGGGGCAGGAACGCCGTCGGCGTGGGGGCATCCGGGTGGTCCGAGATCAGGTAGACGTGGTCGCCCGCCTGGAAGACCGTGCTCCCCCTCGGGGTCACGAGCTGGCCCTCGCGCAGGACGGCGGCGATGACCACGTCGCCCGGCAGGGCCAGGTCGGCGATGCGCGCGCCCACGGCGCGGCTGTCCTCGCCGATGAAGACGTCGGTGACCGTGGCGCCGATGGGAGCGTCGCCCCCGAGCTCCAGGCGGAGCGGGCTGCGCGGCGGCTCCTCCACCGCCAGCCCCAGGCGCTGCGCCAGCGGCCCGAGCGAGAAGCCCTGGATCACGGTGCCCACGATCACGACCACGAAGACGACGTTGAAGATGAACTCGGCGCCGGGGACACCGAACCGCAGGGGGATGATCGCCAGGATGATGGGCACCGCCCCCTTCAGCCCCGCCCAGGAGAGCAGCGTGCGCTCGGCGACGGAGAAGGCGTAGCGGCCCAGCGACAGGCCCCTCAGGAGGCCCAGGGTGCCGAACACGGCCAGGGGGCGCGCCACGAACAGGACGACCGCGGTGACGGCCAACGACACGCCCAACGCCGGCAACAGCCGCTCCGGGAAGACGAGCAGGCCCAGCATCATGAACATCAGGATCTGGCTGCCCCAGGCGAGCGCCTCGGTGAACGTGGCGATGGAGTGGCGGTGCGCCAGGCGCGAGTTGCCCACCACCAAGCCGGCGCAGTAGGCCGCGAGGAAGCCGTTGCCGCCCAGGAGGTTCGTGACGGCGTAGATGAGCAGGCCGCCCGAAAGCGCGAGTATCGGGTAGAGGCCGTAGGCCTCGAGGCGCAGGTGGTTGATCACCCACACCAGGAGGCGCGCGAGCACCACGCCCGTGACGGCACCCAACGCCAGCTGGATGACGATGCCGACGACCAGGCCCGGCACGTCGACCTCCCCCGTGGAGGTAGCCACGGCGAGGGCGAGGGTCATCAGCAGGGCGATGGGGTCGTTGGTGCCCGACTCGGTCTCGACGATCCCGCGCAGGCGCGAGGGCAGGCCCCGCCCCTTCAGGGACGAGAAGATCGCGGCGGCGTCCGTGGAGGCGAGCACCGCGCCCAGCAGGAGGCTGCGCAGCAGGTCCAACGGCGTGAGCCACCACGCCGCCAGGCCGATCGCCCCCATGTTGATCAGCGTGCCTATGGTGGCCAGCATCCCGGACGGGACGATCGCGACCTGGAACAGCCGCATCTTCGTCTCGATGCCGCCGGAGAAGAGGATCACGGCCAGGGCGATCAGCCCGATGTCGTAGGAGAGCGCGTAGTCGGCGAAGTCGATGCCGAGCGGGCCGGAGCTGCCCGCGAAGACGCCCAGGCCGACGAAGAGGACCAACGCCGGCACGCCGAAGCGGGCCGAGAAGCGCGTGCTGGCGATCGCCGCGATCGCGAGCAGGCAGAAGACGGCGATGCCTACGTCCACAACGCGATTCTATCAGCGGCCCCGTACGCGCCCCGACCCCGCGCGGGCCGCGCTACCCGTTACGCTTGAGCGTATGGAGAAAGGCGGCAGGACCGTCGCGCTCATCGCCCACGACCGCATGAAGCTCGACCTCGCCATGTTCGCTCGCGACCACGCCGAGGTGCTGTCGCGCTTCGACCTGATAGCGACCGGCACGACGGGCAAGGTGCTCAACGAGAAGACCCCGCTGAAGGTCGAGCGGCTGCTGTCAGGGCCCGACGGCGGCGACCTCCAGGTGGGGGCGCGCGTCGCCCAGGGGGAGGTCGAGGCCGTCATCTTCTTCCGCGACCCGCTGACCGCCCAACCACACGAGCCAGACGTCTCGGCGCTCCTGCGGATCTGCGACGTCCACCACGTGCCGCTGGCGACCAACCTCGGCACCGCCCAGGCGGTGGTGGCCCTGCTCGAGGAGCGCCTCGAGGAGGCAGACGAGTGAGCAAGCAGATGATCGAGGCGTTCCTCCGCGAGATGAAGGGGCGCTACCAGGAGCACATCGACGCCGTGGCCCTGCCCGAGGGCACGCACGAGTACGTCGAGGAGCTCGCGC
>CAZGXF010000231.1:0-2152 GCA_964529575.1 uncultured bacterium | reverse complement strand
CCGCCGCGTCGTCGGGTCGTGGCCTCAGAGAACGAGCATGACGACGAGGAGCACGAGGAGCAGCGCCGAACCCAGCACCCAGCCGCGGTAGGGGTACCAGGGGTGGCGCCGCAGCCGCGCCAGCGGGCCGTTGGGCGGGTACCCCTCCTCGACCCGCTTGATGCCCGACATCGTGTCGCCGATAGCGACCGTGGCGACCTCGAGCTGGTTCTCCGGCAGGTCGTAGCGCTTGTGGCGTGGCGCCACCTCGCGCACGTGCAGCACGACGGCCGTGACGTTGTCGGGGCTGCCCCGGTCGTTCGCCTCGCGCAACAGGCGCCGCACGGCCTCCTCGGGCGCGTTCTCGGCCACGACCTGCGCCATCAGCGTCTCGGAGAGCAGCATGCTCACCCCGTCCGAGACGATCAGGATGCGGTCGCCCGGACGCACCTCGAAGTGGAGGACGTCCAGGCGGAAGCGCGGCGTGGCGCCGATGGCGTTCGTGATGACGTTGCGGTAGCGGTGCCGGGAGGCCTCGTCCTCGGAGAGGAGGCCCTGGCGCACGCGGTCGGCGACCCAGGAGTGGTCGTCGGTGAGCCGCAAGAGCTGGCCGTCGCGCAGCAGGTAGGCGCGCGAGTCGCCCACGTGCCCCACCAGGCCCACCTGGTCGTCGACGAGCACCGCCGTGAGGGTGGTGCCCATCCCCCTGTGCTCGGGGTGCTCGAGGGCGTGGTTGTACACCTCCACGTTCGCCGCTTGGGCGGCGCGCGCCAGCGCCACCGGGGCGTGGGCGCGGCTGCGCTCCAGCGTGTCCACGAGGACCTCGACGGCCCGGCGGCTCGCGAGCTCGCCCGAGATGTGCCCGCCCATGCCGTCGGCGACGGCGCCCAGGTAGCCGTGCGGCCCGGCGGGGCCGAAGAAGAACGCGTCCTGGTTGAGGCTGCGCACGCGCCCCGGGTCGGTGGCGCCGGCGCCGACGACCACGGTCTCGCCGCGGGCGGCGGTGGCCGGGCCGTCGCGTCGGGTCGCCAGCGCCGAGCTCATGCGCCGTCGATGATACCAGCGCCGCCATGAGAGCCGGTGTCGTGGAGGAGCGACCTACGCCGTCCTGGACGGCACTCCTGGCGTGTGAGGGTCGCTCGACCGGGCTGGTATGCTGCCGCCCGTGACGCAGGCGGTGGAGCGGGCCCTGGCGGCGGCCGACGAGGCGCAGCGGCGCACGAACGCCTTCCTCGCCCTCGCGCCGGAGCGGGCGCGGGCGGCCGCGGCGGCGGTGCCCGAAGGCGCGCCGCTGGCCGGCATGCCCGTGGCGGTGAAGGACAACCTCTGCGTCGCCGGGCTGCCTGCCACGGCCGGGTCGCGCGCGCTGGAGGGCTTCGTGCCGCCCTACACCGCCACCGTGGTCGAGCGCCTCGAGGCGGCGGGCGCGGTGGTCGTGGGCAAGACGAACCTCGACGAGTTCGGCATGGGCTCCACCAACGAGAACTCGGCCTTCGGGCCGGTGCTCAACCCGCTAGACCCCGGCAGGGTGGCCGGCGGGTCGTCGGGCGGCTCGGCCGCCGCCGTGGCCGCGGGCGTCGTCCCCCTGGCCCTCGGCAGCGACACGGGCGGCTCGGTGAGGCTGCCGGCGGCGTTCTGCGGCGTCGTGGGCTTCAAACCCACCTACGGCGCCCTGTCGCGCTACGGCCTGATCTCCTACGCCAGCTCGCTCGACCAGGTGGGCGTAGTCGCTGCGGACGTGGGCGTCGCGCGCCGGGCCTTCCACGCCATGCGCGGCCCCGACCCCCTCGACCCCACCAGCCGCGAGCCCGGACCCGCCCCGGCGTCGCGCGGCCGCGTGGCGGTGCTGCGCGAGCTGGCCGGCGAGGGGATGTCGACCGACGCGCTGGCCGGCCTCGCCAGGGCCCGTGACGCGCTCGAGGCCGCCGGCGTGGAGGTCGTGGAGGTGAGCGTGCCCGCGGTGCGTTACGCCGTGGCGGCCTACTACCTGATCGCGACGGCGGAGGCGGCCAGCAACCTCTCGCGCTACGACGGGGCCACCTACGGCGCTCGCGTCGGGGAGGCCGCCGAGGGCCAGGTGCGGGTGAGCGCCCGCACCCGCAGCGCGCTGTTCGGGCACGAGGTCAAGCGCCGTGTGCTGATGGGCTCGTTCGCGCTCTCGGCCGGCTACCGC
>CAZGXF010000230.1:0-2202 GCA_964529575.1 uncultured bacterium | reverse complement strand
CCATCAGGATGTGCTGGTCCACGGTATAGACGTGGAACAGGTCGTGCTGCATCCGTCCGACGATGCGCCGGAAGGCCGGCAGGTAGCGCCCCAGGATCGACCACTGGTTCATGCGCCGCAGCTCGTGCGTGACGCCCCGCTCGGCGGTGAGCAGCGACAGGAAGAGCCTGCGGTTGGCGGGCTTGCGGCGGAATTCGGCGTTGATGCCGTGCCGGGCGAGCCACATCGCGCGCAGCGTCGAGGTGGTCATCCCGGTGAGCTCGGGATTCTCCTGCAGGCGCC
This sequence comes from uncultured bacterium, assembly GCA_964529575.1. GTDB lineage: Bacteria > Deinococcota > Deinococci > Deinococcales > Trueperaceae > DASRWD01. The sequence continues at coordinate 1,920 of CAZGXF010000230.1, read as the reverse complement.
GGAAGGCGCGCAGGATGGCCGCGGGCTTGCGCTTGAACAGGTTCGGGTCGATGACCTCGAGAAGGCCGTTGCGATTGCGGAACTCGGCGTCGATCGGCACCGCCTCGTCGTCGAGCCGGTAGAAGAGCCGGTCCTCCAGGTTCTGCATCAGGATGGTGCTGAGCTGGGTGACCGTCTTCGCCGCCCAGTAGTAGCGCTGCATCATCCGCTCGGAGGCGAGCCGGTTGCTGCGGTCGTCGAAGCCGAGCGCCCGCGCCACCTGCGCCTGCAGGTCGAACACGAGGCGGTCCTCGCGCCGCCCCGCCACGATATGCAGCATCGCGCGGATGCGCATGAGCATGCGCTGGTTCGCGCCGTAGAGCCTCGCCTCGGCGTGGGTCATCAGGCCGCTGTCGGCGAGCTCGAGGTGGTTGCGGCCGAAGCCCGCCGCCCGCGCGATCCAGACGATCACGTGCAGGTCCCGCAGCCCGCCCGGGCTTTCCTTCGTGTTGGGCTCGAGGCTGTAGGGGGTGTCCTCGTACTTGACGTGGCGCTGGACCATCTCCAGGCGCTTGGCCTGCAGGAAGTCGCCCGGGTCCATCGCCTCGGCAAGGCGCGCGTCGAGCCGGCCGTAGGTGCCCTCGTCGCCGGCGAGCAGGCGCCGCTCGAGCAGGGCGGTGCGCACCGTGAGGTCGGCCGCGGATTCGGCCAGGCACTCGTCGATCGTCCGCACCGAGTGGCCGATCCCCAGCCCCACGTCCCAGCAGGCCCCCACGAAGGCCGACAGGGCGGCGGCGGCCTCGTCGTCCGGCTGCCGGTCGAGCAGGATGAGCAGGTCGATGTCGGAATGGGGATAGAGCTCGGCGCGGCCGTAGCCGCCCACCGCGACCAGGGCCGAGCCGGCGGGCGCGCCCGCCTCGCCCCAGAGGCGCAGGACCGCCGCGTCGGCGGCGCGGCTCAAGGCGGAGAGCAGGCGCTCCGGGGCGGGGCGCTGGCGGAAGGCCTCGATGGCGGCCGCGCGGGCGCGCTCGTACTGCGAGCGCACCTCGGTGACCAGCTCCTTCGTGCGGGCCCGCTCGGCCGTCGGCGCGAGGTCGCCCATGGGGGTATCAGGCGCTCAGGCGCTGGAGGTCCGGCTTGGCCGGCATGCCGGGCGACACCGTCAGGATCTCGTAGCCGTCGGCGGTGACGAGCACCGTGTGCTCCCACTGGGCGGACAGGCTGCGGTCCTTGGTGACGATGGTCCAGCCGTCGGGCAGGTCGCGGATCTCGCGCCGGCCGGCATTGATCATGGGCTCGATCGTGAAGATCATGCCCTCGACGAGCTCGATCCCCGTCCCGGGCTTCCCGTAGTGCAGGACCTGGGGTTCCTCGTGGAAGCGCCGCCCGATGCCGTGCCCGCAGAACTCGCGCACCACCGAGAAGCCGTGGGCCTCGGCATGGCGCTGGATCGCGGCGCCGATATCCCCCAGGCGCGCCCCGGGCCGCACCTGCTCGATGCCCAGCCACATGCACTCGAAGGTGACGTTGCAGAGCCGGCGGGCGGCGATGGAGGGCTCGCCGACGAAGAACATGCGGCTCGTGTCGCCGTGGAAGCCGTCCTTGATGACGGTGACGTCGATGTTCAGGACATCCCCGGACTTGAGCACCTTGTCGCCCGGGATGCCGTGGCAGACCTGGTGGTTGACCGAGGTGCAGATCGCCTTGGGGAAGGGCTTGTAGCCCGGCGGGGCATAGTTCAGCGGCGCCGGGATCGTGCCCTGGACCTCCGTCATGTAGGCATGGCAGAGGCGGTCGAGTTCGCCCGTGGTCACCCCGGGCACGACATAGGGGGTGATGTAGTCGAGGACCTCGGCGGCGAGCCGGCCGGCGACCCGCATGGCCTCGATCTCTTCACTGGTCTTGGGCGTGACTGTCATGCTAGCATTATAGGTTATCCGC
>CAZGXF010000229.1:0-2228 GCA_964529575.1 uncultured bacterium | reverse complement strand
GATGCCGAGGCCGCGCGCCAGCTCGACCATCTGCGGGCTGGTGCAGAGGTTCACGTGGGCGAGGTTGTGCACCTCGCGGTCGAGCACCTCCAGGGGTCGCTGGAACCACCCCAGCGACAGGTCCTTCACGACCTTGGGGTCGGTGTGGAACGAGGCGAGCAGCGGCAGCCCGCGGCGCCGCGCGTGGACGGCGCCCCAGGTGCCGAACAGGACGGGGTTCACGACGTGCACCACGTCGGGCGCGAAGGCGTCGACCTCGCGCGCGAGGCGTGATGACGGCACGGCGAAGGTGTGCTCGGGGTACCAGGGGAACGGCAGGCCGCCGGCCGCCACCACGCGAGCGCCCTCCCACTCCTCGGGCGCCCCCGGCGGCGCCAGCACCAGCACCTCGTGCCCCAGCTCCTCCAGCGCCCTCAGCGTGGCGACGAGGCGCGTGACGACGCCGTCGACCTTCGGCAGGAAGGTCTCGGTGACGAGGGCGATGCGCAGCGGCGCCGGCTCGGTGTCGAGCGTGCCGTCCAAGGCTCAGGCGTACGCCGCGAGCAGCCCCTCGAGCGCCTCACGGCTCGGGCGCAGCAGGTCGTCGGGCAGCTCGGAGAGCGGCGTGGCGCCGAACCCGCTGACCTCAGCCAGCGAGGGCCTGGAGTCGTCGTAGTAGAGCAGGCCCGTGACGAGCTCGCCCTGCTGCTCGCCGCGCTGCAGGCGCTCCAGGGCGCGCATGCGGTCGTTCGGCTCGTAGTCGGCCTCGAGCTTGCGCAGCGTGAGCCGCGAGCCGTCGTGCAGCTCCACCACCCGCGTGGTGCCCGGGTCGTAGTCATCGATGACGATCTCGTCCTGCGGGGCGACGTAGCCGATCTCCTGCAGCGCCCTCTCGTTGGCGCGGCCCCAGGCGTAGCTCTTGCGCGAGTCGTCCTCGTCGTTGAACGCCACGCACGGGCTGATGATGTCGAGCACCGCCAGGCCCCGGTAGCTCAGCGCGGCCTTGAGGAGCTCGCGCACCTGCTTGGCGTCGCCCGCGAACGAGCGGGCCACGAAGCCGGCACCGGCCACGATGGCCTCGACCGCGACGTCGATGGGAGGGAAGTCGTTGTGGCCGGCGTACTTCAGGTCCTGACCGTACTCCGCCGTGGCCGAGAACTGGCCTTTCGTCAGCCCGTACACGCCGTTGTTCTCGACCACGTACACCATGCGCACGTTGCGCCTGACGAGGTGCTTGAACTGGCCCAGGCCGATGGAGCCCGTGTCGCCGTCGCCGCTGACGCCGATGGCGCGCACCGTGTGGTTCGCCTGCAGGGCCCCGGTGCCCAGCGAGGGCATGCGGCCGTGCAGGCTGTTGAAGCCGTGCGACTGGCCCAGGAAGTAGGCCGGCGACTTGCTGGAGCAGCCGATGCCGGAGAGCTTGATCACGTCCTGCGGCCTGAGGCTGAGGTCGTAGCAGACCTGGATGATCTGGTTCGCGATCGAGTTGTGGCCGCAGCCCTTGCACAGCGTGGAGGGGGCGGCGGCGTAGTCGGCCTTCGAGAGGCCGACGAGGTTGAGCTTCTGGACGCGGTCCATCAGTCAGCCCTTCCGTTCAGGTGGCCCAGCACCTGGCGCTCCACCCACTCGGCGGTGAGCGGCATGCCGTCGATGTAGCCGACGCCGTGCAGCTTGGGCGCGTGCTGCGGCAGCTCGGCGCGGAGGATGTTCCTGAGCTGGTTGTCGCGGTTCATCTCGATCACCAGCAGGTCGTCGTGGCGCTCCACGAACGCCTCGACCTCGGGCCCGAACGGCAGCGCGCGCACGCGCATGACGTCGAGGGCCACGCCCTGCATGGCGAGGGCGTCGCGCGCCTCCTCGATGGCGTAGCGCGTGGTGCCGTAGCAGACCACGCCCAGGCGCGCGCCCGGCACCTCCTCGATGACGGCCTGGGGCACGTAGCCGCGAGCGGTCTGGAACTTGCGGTCCAGTCGCTGCATGTTGCGCCACCAGTCGTCGCTCCTCTCGCTGTAGCGGGCGTCCTCGTCGTGGCCCGTGCCGCGGCCGAACCAGGCGGCCCGGGGGTTCTGGTTGCCGGGCAGCGTGCGGTAGGGGATGCCGTCGCCGTCCACGTCGGCGTAGCGCCGGAACCTCTCCAGTCGCTCGACCTCCTCGGCCGAGAGCACCTTCCCGCGCTGCAGCGGCCGGTCGGGGTAGGCGAACGGCTCGCCCATCCAGTTGTTCATGCCCAGGTCGAGGTCGGAGAGCAC
>CAZGXF010000228.1:0-2230 GCA_964529575.1 uncultured bacterium | reverse complement strand
TCACCTGCTCCTGGGCGCGCTTGCTCGCGGTGTTGTCGACGAACATCTTCAGGCGCACGGGCTCGCCGCCCCAGCTGATCAGCGACGCCGAACCGAGGACGTCGATGACCGTGCCGTCCTTGCGCACGACCTTCAGCTCCAGGTCGCGGTAGCCGTCGGCCCCCTCCAGCGCACGCGCGATCTTGGCGGCGTCCTCCTCGTCGGCCCAGAGGCCCAGCTCGGCGGCACGGCGCCCGACCGCCTCCGTCGCTTCGTAGCCGGTCAGTCGTTGGAAGGCCAGGTTCACCTCGAGGAGCCGGTCGTCTTCCAACGTGGCGATGCACGCCGCCACCGGCCCGTCGGCGAAGGCGCGCCCGAACCGGACCTCGCTGTCGCGCAGCTCCTGCGTGCGCTCCACGACCTTCCTCTCGAGAGAGGCGTTGAGGCGCCGCAGCTCCTCCTCGCGCTGCCTTAGCAGGCCCTCCAGCCGGTGACGCTCGGTGAGCTCGTAGTAGTAGCAGACGACCCCGTGGCGGCCGTCCGGGAGCACCAGGCGCTCCAGCCGCCAGTCGTAGGCCTCGGTGACCCCGCGGTCGACGCGGCGCTCGACCGTCTGCTTCGAGGCGAAGGGCCGGCCGGTCTCGAGCGCGCGCCGGAACGCCTCGGTCGCCGCGTCCGCGAACCGCGGGTGCCAGATCTTCCGCAGCGACTCGCCCAGGTCGCTGCCGATCAGGCCGGGGAGGTCGCCGAACGTCTCGACGGCCGTGCGGCTGGCGAGCACGATGCGGAGGTCGGCGTCCACCACGTACACGCCGAAGGGCGCGTTCACGATCAGGCTCTCGAAGGTCTCGGCGTTCTGCCTCAGCCGCCGCTCGGCGCGGAGCGCCTCGGCCGCCGCCCACGCCCTCTGCGCCGTCTCCTCCACCAGCGCGACCTCGTCCGGCAGCCAGTGGCGCGGGGCCGCGCAGATCACGTTCAGGAGCGCCGCCCAGCGGTCGGCCTTCATGAGCGGCGCGGCGACCGAGGACCACAGGCCGTACGAGAGCATCGCCGTGCGGACGTCTTCGTCCAGCTCCGGGTCCGACGACACGTCGCCGATGACGACGGTCTCGCCGCGCTCCAGGCGAGCCGTGACCTGCGGGTAGCGTTCGAACGGGTAGCTCCCCACGAAGTCGACGCGGCCATCGCGGGAGAACGACTCGACGACGACGTACTGGTCCGTGGCCTGCTCGGACTCGGCGAAGAACGCCACGTCGGCGCCGAGGTGGTCCACGATGGCCTCCATGGCGGTCGCGAGCGCGGTGGCGGGATCGCGGCACTTGTGGAGGGCGTCGTCCAGGCGCACGCGGAACGCGTCGGCCTTGGCCGCCCGCCTGACCTGCTCCTCGGTGCGGCGCCGCGCCTCGGTCTCCCTCGCCAACGCCACGTTGGCCTGCCTCAGCCGCGCGATGACCGCCTCGTGGTCCCGGACGTCACCGGCCTTCGCGGTGGGCTTGACGGTCGCCGTGACGTCCTCCACCTGGACGATCAGGTACTCGACCTCGCCGTCGGACCCCAGCAGCGGGGCGACGAGCGGGGACCACCAGCGCTCCGCGAAGCCGTGAGGCGCGCCCGGGGCGGGGACGTCGTAGCGCACCACGGGCACGACGGCCGGCTCCTTGGTCCTCAGGACGTCCCTCAAGGCGGTGCGGAGGTCGCCACGCTGGCCGTTCAGCGGGGTCACCGGGCTCGTGGGGAAGACGTCGAAGAGGGGCCTCCCGACCAGCTCGTCCCGGCGCGCGCCGGTGGCCCGTAGGACCGCGGCGTTCACCGTGACGATGGCGAACCCCTTGGGTGAGAGCACGACGCAGGGGACCGGGGCGGCGTCGAACAAGGCGGCCAAGTCGGGAAGCGCGCCGGGCCCCTCTCCCCCGACGACCCCGCCGCGCGCCCAGCGCCCGGCGCCAGCGGAACCGCTGGCCCCGTCTTCGCGAGGTTCGACGACCTCTTCGGCTAGCTCGCCGTCCCGACCCACGCTGCCGTCCTGGGGACCGGGACCGCCTCGGCTACGTTCCAAGCAAGACCCCTGACCTCGGGTACCAGCAACGCCTGCGGCGACCGCACCCGATAGCCTTCGCCTGCCGTGATCTTCTTCGTCTCCTGCGGGACCTTATAGCCCGAACTCACATGAGATGGCAGTGAAAGCCCGGTGGGTGTCGTCCTGGACGGCTCTCACGGTTCGGAAGCGTTTCCAAGCGTCGTCCCACCCTCA
>CAZGXF010000227.1:0-2241 GCA_964529575.1 uncultured bacterium | reverse complement strand
CCATCGACCGGGAGCAAGCAGATCGCCCGGGCCGCCGCGAGGCGAACACGAAGCGCGCCTCGGACGAGACGGCCAACAGCGCGACCAGGGTCCACTTCCCCGGCACGTGCCGGCACGACCCTGCACCGGTCACGCCTCCGGCCACCCAGGGCACTCCCCACCGACTCCAGACCGTTGGCGGTGCTACCATCCGCCCGAACGACTGCACAGCCCGCGCTCCTGAGGCGTCCTTTCGCAAGTTCCACGGGCTAGCGGAAGGGGGCCGGAGTGGCTTCTCTCGTCTGTCGTGCACGCCCGCGTGGAGCGGCGAACGCCGGCGCGACCAAGAAGGGGCGCACCAACGCAGCGACCATGGACGCTGCCGCGGAACGGTGCGGCGCGAGCGCGGCCCGAAGAGCCGCCAACATGCACCGCACCCGTAGCGCGAGCACCCGCGCGAACGCGCGCCCACCGCAGCTCGCAGCCCTCGTCCTGGCCCTAGCCCTCGCCAGCACGGCCCTGGCGAAGCCGCCCACCGAGCTCGCGCTCATCGCCCCCACGGACCCGCTCGAGCGCATCACGGGCGTCTTCTGCCAGAGCTCCACCGCTTGCGTGATCACGTCGGAGTCCAGCGAGGACGGGCACCTCTACGCCTCCGACGGCACGGCCATCACGGCCACGTTGATCACCTCCGACTACGACCTGGGCGAGGTGTTCGGCGTCCTGGGGGCCGTCGACCTGATGGGGTTCGCGCAGGTGGGCGACACGGTGTACGTGCTCATCGACGGCGCCGCCGACGCGCTGTTGACCAACACCGGCGACGTCACCGACCCTGACGCGTGGCAGCGCTCGAAGCTGGGCCTGCCGGAGGGCCGCGACTCGTTCGGGGGCAACCAGCAGATCGGCCTAGGGACGGACGGTTCGGGCTGGACGCTGTTCCTCCGCAGCATGGTCTACACCGGCGACGACCCACCGGGACGGGGCGCGATCTGGTACGAGACCTGGGCGCCGGTGCCGCCAGGCGAGCGTCCCAACGACATCTCGCAGCGCGCCCGCGAGGACCCGACGCTGTGCATCGCCGCGCCGTCCGTGGGGATATCGCCCACCCTGACGCAGATGGGCTACGTGGCGCCCGACCTGTCCCTGGTCGTCTACCCCGCCGGTGCGCGGAACCAACAGGGCACCGCCGAGCCGGGCGTGTGCGTGTCCACGGACGGCGGCGAGACCTTCCACCACGTGCCCTTCGAAGGGGTCGAAGGCGACCTGGGCCCGCTGGGCGTCACCTGCGAGGGCGAGGTCTGCGCGGCCTACGGCGGCCTGCAGAACGAGCCCGACTCGGTCTACGTCTTCGTCACGCACGACGCCGGCGCCACCTGGGCGCGAGCCACGCTGCCGAGCCTGCGCGACGACGCCCGGTTCAGAGCGGCCGACTTCGCGCCGGGGGGCGTGGTGGGGTGGGCGGTGGGCGCCGTCGGGGCGGCGGCGCCTCTGGTCCTGGTCACCACCGACGGCGGGCGCACCTGGACGGACGCCTCGTCGCTGGTGCGCGCGCACGCGGCCGACGTACGTCTGCACACCGTCTACGCGCCCGACGAGGACCACGTCTGGATCGGCGGGGAGAACGGGCTGCTGCTCTCGGGAGGGTACTAGGCAGCGGCCTAGAGCGGCCCGGCCACTGATGGCCGTCCTGGGCCAGGGAGGGGGCCCTGCGGGTAAGAAGGAAGGTGCGCAGAGATGGTCAAGCGTCTGTGCCTCGCGCTGGTGCTGGCAGGCGCGCTGAGCCACGCGGCGGCTCTCGACGACGCCCGCCTCGAGGAGATGATCGAGGAGATCGAGGAGGTGACGGAGGAAGGCGAAGAACGAGACGCGTTCATCGAGGCCGTGGAGGATTACATCGAGGCCCGCGACGGCGTGCTCCTCGAGCTCATCGACCTCGTCGAGAGCGACGACGACGACACCGTCGAGAGCGAGTGGGAGAGCGTCGCCGCCGCGCTGAGGAGCATCCCGGAGCTGAGCGACGTCGACGACGAGCTCGCCTCCGACGCCGCCCTGGCCCTCTACGACCGGTTCATGGACGAGGAGCAGGAGTGGGTCGAGGCCCTCGCGGTGCTGGAGACGGGCATGTACCGCGACGTGCTGGTCTTCGGGCGCATCCGCCTCGCGAACATGACCACCGAGCTCGAGGAGAAGTGGAACGGCCTGCTGAACGACGACGGGCGCCTCGACGAGCGCGAGCTGCAGGTGATGGCCGACATCTACGGG
>CAZGXF010000226.1:0-2279 GCA_964529575.1 uncultured bacterium | reverse complement strand
GTCATCGCCTTCTCGCGGTTCTTGATCTGCGACTTGCCGTCCTGGCAGGTGACGACGATCTCCTCGGGCGTGCCCGGCTTGTACGTGACGCGCACCGCCGAGTCGGTGGTGTTCACCGACTGGCCGCCCGGGCCGCTCGACCGGTAGACGTCGACCCTGACGTCCTTGGGGTCGATGTCGATCTCGATGGCGTCGTCGATCTCGGGCATCACCTCGACCGAGGCGAACGACGTGTGCCGCCGGCCCTGGGAGTCGAAGGGGCTCACGCGCACGAGCCGGTGCACCCCGCCCTCGACGCGCAGGCGCCCGAAGGCGCGGTCGCCGCGCACGATCATCTGCGCGTACTCGATGCCGTTGGGGGCGTCGTGGTTCGGCACCACGTCCAGCAGCTCGACGTCGTAGCCGTTGCGCTCGGCGTAGCGCCGGTACATGCGCAGCAGCATGCCCGCCCAGTCGGACGACTCGGTGCCGCCGGCCCCGGGCTTGATCGTGATGATCGCCGCGCGGTCGTCGTGCGGGCCGTTGAAGAGCGTCTCGCGGAACAGGCCGTCGAGGGCCCGCTCCACGCGCTCGCGCTCGGGCTCGAGCTCGGCCACGTCGTCGTCGGAGGCGAGCTCGTAGAGCTCGCCCAGGCCCGTGACGTCGTCCTGTATGGCGTCGAACTGCTGGATCACGCGCCGGAGGCGCGTGGCCTCCTGCGTGACCTGCTTGGCCCTCTCAGGGTCGCTCCACAGACCCGGGTCGTTGAGCTGGGGCTCTAGCTCTTCCAACCTGGCGCGCTTGGCAGCCAGGTCAAAGATACCCCCGTAGGTTGTCGATCCTCTGCTTCAGTTCGGAGACCATGGTCACACCTCTCTGCCGGCGAGTGTATCGCGCCGGCGCGCCGCGCCCGTCCCGCCGGCACACCGCCGGGCCCGGTGGGCCCGGAAGCTCCCCGGCCGGCCCGGCCGCACGTCCGCCCGCCGGTCGGCTGCGGGGCCGATGTTATCCTGATGACGGACGTGGTCCACCCCACGAAGGTGCGCGTGCGCCTCGGGGCCGGCCCTGGCAGGGCGGCCCCCGGCCTCGGCCTGAGCGCCGCTACCGCTCCCGGGTAACCACCGCCGGAGGCGCTCGAGTTGTCTGTACTGCAAGGGTTCCGGCTGCAGGACGCGCTGGACATCCTCATCATCGCGGTGATCCTCTACCAGGCGTACGCGCTCCTGGTGGGCTCGCGCGCCTGGAACGTCATCAGGGGGTTCGTGGCCCTGGCGGTGCTGTGGCTGATCGCCGGGCAGCTCCAGATGCAGGCGACCCGCTGGCTGTTCGACGCCGTGGCGCCCGTGGGCTTCATCGCCTTGGTGGTGGTGTTCCAGCCCGAGCTGCGCGCCGTGCTCGAGCGCTTCGGCCGCGGCCGCTTCCGCACGGCGGCCAAGGGCGACCCGGTGCAGGAGATCATGTCGGCGGTCCGCGAGCTGGCCACGCAGCGCAAGGGCGCCCTCATCGCCATCGAGCAGCGCACGCCGCTGAAGGAGTACTCCGACACCGGCACGCGCATCGGCGCCCCGGTGACGGCGGCGCTGCTGCAGACCCTCTTCGCCTCCACCGGCCCCCTCCACGACGGCGGCGTGGTCATCAAGGAGGACATGGTCACGCACGCCGGGGCGATATTCCCCCTCTCCGACAAGCACGAGGGGTGGTCGGTGAAGCACGGCACCAGGCACAGGGCCGCCCTGGGCCTCTCCGAGGTGACCGACGCGATCGTGATCGTCGTGAGCGAGGAGCGCGGGACGGTGAGCGTCGCCCGCGGCGGCGAGCTGCGCTCCGACATCGCCCCCGCCGAGGTCCTCACCACGCTGCAGGAGGCGTACGCGTGAGCGGGGGCGGGCCGTGACCGGCCTCGCCGCCACCCTCAAGGCGCTACTGCAGCGGCTCACCAGGAACTGGGTGCCGAAGGCCGGCTCGCTGGTGATCGCCTTCCTGATCTGGCTGTTCGTGACGAGCTCCTCCGCCTCGCTCACCGAGCGCAGCATGTTCCTGCCGCTGCAGGTGGACGGCGTCGAGGAGGGCTTCGTGCCCGTGGGCCTGCCGCCCACCGTGGCCGTGTCGGTGAGCGGCCCCAGCCTGCGCGTCGACAGGCTTACGCCCGACATGCTGCGGGCCTCGCTGGACCTGACCGGGACCAGCGGCGAGTTCACCGAGGACGTCAGGGTCCAGGCGCCCCAGGACATCAGGGTGCTGCGCGTCGAGCCGGCCGAGGTCATCGGCTTCCTCGAGACGATCACCACCTCCACGGTCGC
>CAZGXF010000225.1:0-2308 GCA_964529575.1 uncultured bacterium | reverse complement strand
AACAAGAGCGCCGTCGAGCGCCGCGCCGCGACGCTGACCACGCGCCGCAGCGTCAAGAAGCAGTGGCAGGCGGCGTGGCTGCTGAAGGCGATCACGCTCATCGACCTGACGACGCTCGCCGGCGACGACACGCCGGGCCGCGTGCGCCGGCTGTGCGCCAAGGCGCTCAACCCGGTGCGGCGCGACCTGCTGGAGGAGCTCGGCGTCGCCGACCTGGACCTGAAGGTCGGGGCGGTGTGCGTCTACCACGAGATGGTGCCGGTGGCGGTGCAGGCGCTGAAGGGCTCGGGCGTGCCGGTGGCCGCCGTCTCGACCGGCTTCCCGGCCGGCCTCTCCCCGTTCGCCACGCGCGTCGAGGAGGTCGTGCGGTCGGTCGCGGCCGGCGCCGCCGAGATCGACGTCGTGATCTCGCGCCGCCTGGCGCTCACCCACGACTGGCAGGGCCTCTACGAGGAGCTGAAGAGCTTCCGCGAGGCCTGCGGCGAGGCGCACATGAAGGTGATCCTCGCCACCGGCGAGCTGGGGACGCTCCGCAACGTCTACCGCGCCAGCCTCGTGGCGATGATGGCCGGCGCCGACTTCGTGAAGACCTCGACGGGCAAGGAGTCGGTGAACGCCACGCTGCCCGTGAGCCTGACGATGGTCCGGGCGATCCGCGACTACTACGAGCGCACCGGCCAGGCGGTCGGCTTCAAGCCTGCCGGCGGCCTGAGGACCGCCAAGGACGCCATGGCGTGGATGATCCTCATCCGCGAGGAGCTGGGGCGGCGCTGGCTCGAGCCCGACCTCCTCAGGTTCGGCGCCAGCTCGCTGCTGGCGGACATCGAGCGCCAGCTCGAGCACCACGTGACCGGGCGCTACTCCGCGTTCCACCGCCACCCGCTCGGGTGAGGCAAGGGGCTTAGAGCATGACGGTTCGCGAGATCTTCGAGACCCTCGACTACGGGCCCGCGCCCGAGGCCGCCGACGTGGCCCAGGCGTGGCTGGAGCGCCACGGCAGGCGCTTCGGGCACTTCATCGCCGGACGCTTCACCGAGCCGGGCGAGACGTTCCCCACCCACCACCCCGGCGACGCCGCCGAGCTCGCCCAGGTCTCCCAAGGCACGGCCGAGGACGTGGACGCCGCCGTGGAGGCGGCGCGGGCGGCGCTGCCGGCCTGGCAGGCGCTGGGCGGCCACGGCCGCGCCCGGTACCTCTACGCCCTGGCCAGGCACGTGCAGAAGCACGCCCGCCTGCTGGCCGTGCTCGAGTCGCTGGACAACGGCAAGCCGATCCGCGAGACGCGCGACATCGACGTCCCGCTGGTGGCGCGGCACTTCTACCACCACGCCGGCTGGGCCCAGCTCCTGGAGCGGGAGTTCCCCGGCTACGAGGCCGTGGGCGTGTGCGGGCAGGTGATCCCCTGGAACTTCCCGCTGCTGATGCTGGCGTGGAAGGTGGCGCCCGCCCTGGCCGCCGGGAACACGGTCGTGCTCAAGCCCGCGGAGTTCACGCCGCTCACCGCCCTGGCGTTCGCCGAGCTGGCGCAGGAGGTGGGGCTGCCCGCGGGCGTCCTCAACGTCGTCACCGGCGACGGCCGCACCGGCGCCGCGCTGGTGGCGCACGAGGGCCTCGACAAGGTCGCCTTCACCGGCTCCACCGAGGTGGGGCGGGTCATCCGCCGCGAGACCGCCGGCCGCGAGCTGAAGCTCTCGCTGGAGCTGGGCGGCAAGTCGCCGTTCATCGTCTTCGACGACGCCGACCTGGACTCGGCCGTGGAGGGCGTGGTGGACGCCATCTGGTTCAACCAGGGCCAGGTGTGCTGCGCCGGCAGCAGGCTGCTGGTCCAGGAGAGCGTGGCCGCGCGCATGGAGGCGAAGCTGCGCGAGCGCATGGAGCGCCTGCGCGAGGGTCCCTCGCTGGACAAGTCCATCGACATCGGGGCGATCATCGCGCCCGTCCAGCTGGAGAAGGTCACGAGGCTCGTGGAGGAGGGCCGCGCCTCCGGCGCGACCTGCTTCCAGCCGACCTGGGCCGTGCCCAAGCAGGGCTGGTACTTCCCGCCCACGCTCTTCACGAACGTCTCGCCCGCGGCCACGATCGCCCAGGAGGAGATCTTCGGGCCGGTGATCGTGAGCCTCACGTTCCGCACGCCGGCCGAGGCCGTCGAGCTCGCCAACGACACGCGCTACGGGCTGGCGGCCAGCGTGTGGACGGAGAACGTGAACCTGGCGCTCGACGTCGCGCCGCAGCTGAAGGCCGGCGTGGTGTGGGTGAACTCGACGAACCTCTTCGACGCCGCCGCCGGCTTCGGCGGCTACCGCGAGTC
>CAZGXF010000224.1:0-2310 GCA_964529575.1 uncultured bacterium | reverse complement strand
TCGTTCGCGTTCTCCGGCACCGGCCTGCTGATCATGGTGGGCGTCGCGCTCGACACCCTCAGGCAGCTCGAGTCGCAGCTGATGATGCGGCACTACGAGGGCTTCGTGCAGCGCGGGCGCATCCGCGGCCGTGGGAGGCGCTTCTAGGTGGCGACCTCCGCCAGCGGCTCGACGGTGGTCCTGCTCATGGGCCCGCCCGGCGCCGGCAAGGGCACCCAGGCCGCGAAGCTAGCGGCCTCGCGGGGCCTGGTGAAGCTGTCGACCGGGGACATGCTGCGCGACAACGTCAAGCGCGGCACCGAGCTCGGCCAGCGGGCGAAGAGCCTGATGGACGAGGGCGTGCTGGTCCCGGACGAGCTCATCGTGGCGATGGTGCGTGACGCGCTGCAGGGGATGGACCCCGTGAAGGTCCTCCTCGACGGCTTCCCGCGCACGATCGGCCAAGCCGAGGCGCTCGACGCGATGCTCAAGGAGCTGGGCGCCCCCATCGACGCCGTCGTCGTGCTCTCCGTGGACTCGGAGGAACTGGTGCGCCGCCTCATGGGGCGCGCCGCCGCCGAGGGCCGCAGCGACGACAACGAGGACACCATCAGGACGCGCATGCAGGTCTACCAGGAGCAGACGCGCCCCCTCCTCGACTACTACCGCGCGGCGGGCAAGCTGCACCGCGTGAACGGCGTCGGCAGCGAGGACGAGGTCCACCAGCGCATCGCGCAGGTACTGGACGGTGTGAGCGCGTGATACTGAAGCGCCGCGCCGAGCTGGAGGTCATGGCCGAGGCCTGCGCCATCAACAGCGCGGCCCTCGAGGCCGTGGAAGCGGCGCTGCGCGTCGGCGTGTCCACCGCCGAGCTCGATAGGATCGCGGAAGATGCTATACTCTCGCGCGGCGGGAAGCCCGCCTACAAGGGCTACAACGGCTTCCCCGCCACGCTCTGCACCTCCGTCAACGAGGTGGTCGTCCACGGGTTCCCGTCGGAAGAGCCGCTGAAGGACGGAGACATAGTTTCGGTCGACATCGGGACGTTCTACCGCGGTTACGCCGCCGATATGGCGCGAACCTACGCGATCGGGACGGTCCCTGTCGAAACACGGCGCCTGCTGGAGGTCACCGAGCGGTCACTATACGCCGGTATCGCCGCCGCGCAGGCAGGAGCTCGACTCGGCGACGTCGCCGCGGCCATTCAGGGCGTCGTCGAGGGAGCTGGGTTCTGGGTAGTGAGGGAGTTCGTCGGTCACGGCATCGGTCGCGACCTCCACGAGGCTCCCGAGGTGCCCAACTTCGGTCGTGCCGGCACGGGCCCCGTGCTCCGTCCCGGCCTCGTCCTGGCGATAGAGCCCATGGTGGCTCAGAGCCGCACGCGCGTGCTCGTCGCCGACGACGGCTGGACGGCTTACACGGAGAACGGCTCCATGGCGGCGCATTTCGAGCACACCGTGGCCATCACGGAAGACGGCCCATGGGTGCTCACGGAACGGCGAGCAGCGGGGGAGACCGCCCCCAGAGCCGCCGAAGCAGGAGGTGTACATGGCGCGTCGTAGACGCTCGGGACCCCGCAGGCCGCCACGCGACGACCGTCAGGAGGAGACGACCCAAGACACGATCCGAACGGAAGGCGTGGTCCTGGAAGCGCGTCCCAACACGACCTTCTTGGTCCAGCTGGACGCCGGCCCCGAGATCCTTGCCCACGTAGGGGGCAAGATGCGGCGCCATTACATCAGGATCCTCCCTGGAGACAGGGTGGTCGTCGAGATCAGCACGTACGACCCCGAGAAGGGTCGCATCGTCTACCGCAAGTAGGAGTCGTCATGAAGGTAAGGGCTTCAGTCAAGCCTATGTGCGACAAGTGCAAGGTGATCCGCCGGCACGGACGGGTGTACGTGATCTGCAGCGTCAACCCGAAGCACAAGCAGAGGCAGGGGTGAGGGATGGCTAGGATCGCAGGTGTTGACCTCCCGCGCGAGAAGCGCGTGGAAGCGGCGCTCCCGTACATCTACGGCATCGGCTGGTCGCGCTCGAAGGACATCCTCGCCAAGGCGCAGGTCGACCCCAGCACGCGGGTCAAGGACCTCACCGAGGTCGAGGTCGGTCGTCTGCGCGAGATCATCGACCGCGAGTACAAGGTCGAGGGCGACCTCCGCCGCGAGGTCCAGCTGAACATCAAGAGGCTCATGGACATCGGCTGCTACCGCGGCCTGCGCCACCGCCGCGGCCTGCCCGTGCGCGGTCAGTCCACGAAGACGAACGCCCGGACGCGCAAGGGCCCGCGCCGCACCGTGGCCGGCAAGAAGAAGGCGCCGAAGAAGTGAG
>CAZGXF010000223.1:0-2355 GCA_964529575.1 uncultured bacterium | reverse complement strand
AACACCTGCGCCGTGCGCGGCAAGCCCGTGGAGAAGGTCGTGTCGTTCCTCGGCGACCTGCGCAAGGAGCGCCGCGCCGGCCGCGACGTGAAGGTGGGCCTCATGGGCTGCCTCGCCCAGCTCGAGGAGGGCAAGGAGCTCGCCGAGAAGTTCGAGGTCGACCTGCTCATCGGCCCCGGCGCCATCACGTCGGTGCTGCCGGCGATCGACGAGCTGGAGAGGTCGTCCGGCGCCGGCCTCATCGAGCGCCGCGGCTTCGACCCCGAGCTCCACGACCTCATGCCGCCCGCCCCGACGGGCCTGTCCGGCTTCCTGACGATCATGCGCGGCTGCAACCACCACTGCACCTACTGCGTGGTGCCGCAGACGCGCGGCCCCGAGGTGTCGCGCCGGCCCGAGGTGATCCTCGCCGAGGCCGAGGCGATGGTGGCCGCCGGCGCGCTCGAGATCACGCTGCTGGGCCAGAACGTGAACTCTTACGGGCTGGACCAGCCCGGGCTGCCCACGTTCCCCGAGCTGCTGCGCATGGTGGCGCGCACGGGCGTGCCGCGCGTGAAGTTCACGACCAGCCACCCCATGAACTTCTCCTCCGCGCTCATCGACGTCATCGCCGAGGAGGAGGCCGTGTGCAACTACGTGCACCTGCCGGTGCAGTCCGGCTCCGACCGGGTGCTGAGGCGCATGGCGCGCGAGTACCGGCGCGAGCGCTACCTCGAGATCGTGCGCGAGATCCGCGCCAAGGTGCGCGACGTGGTCATCTCCACCGACGTCATCGTCGGCTTCCCCGGCGAGACCGAGGAGGACTTCGAGCAGACGCTCTCGCTCTACGACGAGGTGGGCTACGAGCAGGCGTACATGTTCATCTACTCGGCGCGCCCCGGCACGCCCTCGTACAAGCACTTCGAGGACATGCCCCGCGAGGTGAAGACCGAGCGCCTCGCCCGCCTGATCCGGAAGCAGAAGGAGCACTCCCTGCGGGCCAACCAGGCGCTGGTCGGCCGCGAGCTGAGGGTGCTGGTGAAGGAGGTCGGCCGCGACGACGCGT
Organism: uncultured bacterium; assembly: GCA_964529575.1. Taxonomy (GTDB): domain Bacteria; phylum Deinococcota; class Deinococci; order Deinococcales; family Trueperaceae; genus DASRWD01. The sequence goes on along the minus strand of CAZGXF010000223.1, from coordinate 1,310 downwards.
ACGTCGTGGGCCACTCCGACCAGAACCACACCGTGCTGGTGCCGCGCGAGCAGGTGACGAGCATGGGCCTGAAGCAGGTGCGCGTCGAGCACGCCACGCCGCACGCGCTCTACGGCCGCGTGGCCTCGCCCGAGGCGGAGACGTACGTGCCGCTCGCCATGGCCACGTGAGCGGCGGCGAGGGCCGGCCGGCCGCCCGGGTCGCCGTGGTGGACGGCGGCCGCGTGGCGCTGGTGCGCGACGAGGAAGGGGCGCTGCGCCTGCCCGAGGTGCCAGGCTGGAACGGCCAGGCCTGGCGGTACCGAGGCGACCTCGCGGTGGCGAGGAGCGCCGGCCACCCCCTGCCCGCCGCCTTGGACGTCCCCCTCACCCACCTGACCCCGCTGGACGGCGGGGGCGAGGACCGGGCGCCGGTGGCGCTGGCCGAGCCCCTGGAGGGCGCGGTGCAGGCGGAGGCGTGGTGGTCCCTTGGCGACGACCCGCCGGCGGGCGTGAGCGCCGGCGCGCTGCGCGCGCTTCGGGCGGCCTTCGACAGGGCGCCGAGCTGGCCGCCCTTCACGCTGCCCGGCGCGACGGGCATGATCGCGGCCCTCGCGGCGAGCGAGCCCACGCTGGCCGGCCGCTTCGGCGCGCACGAGGGCGCCATGACGCAGGAGCAGGCCTGGGCGCTATCGTCCGTCTGGCGGGACGACGAGGTCGTCCTCAAGCTCACCAACCCCGCCTGGCCGGCCGAAGCCGCGATAACGCGCCTGCTCGCGAGCCTGGCGCCGACCCGGGTGCCGGCGGTCCTCGCCGCGGGGGCCCTCCGCATGGGAGGAGGCGAGCCGGTGCCGTTCCTCGTGCAGCGCCGCGTCGTCGAGCCCCCTGACGCGTACGAGGCCGAGCCCGAGGTCAGGCACGAGCGCAGCCTGGGGGCGCTCGCGGCGCTGGCCGAGGTGCAGCTCGCCTGCGAGGACCACCTGGACGAGCTGGTCGCGGCCGGCGTGGAGGACCGGCGCCCCGGACGCACGGCCGACGAGCTCGCCGGCCTCTGGGAGGCCGTGCGCCCGCGCTTGGCGGACGAGAAGGCGGCCCTCCTGCCGGAGCTGGACGAACGTGTGCGGGCGACCCTGGCGCGCCTGGACCGCGAGCCGGCCGTGCTGGTCCACGGCGACCCGCACCTGGGCAACGTGCTCGCCGACGAGGAAGGCAGGCCCCAGCTGATCGACTGGACCGACGCCGCCTTGGCCTGGCCGGGCGTCGACCTGTTCGTGCTCCTGCCGCGGCGCAGCGCGGGCGACGGCCGGCGCGAGGCCCTGCTGTCCGCCTACG
>CAZGXF010000222.1:0-2389 GCA_964529575.1 uncultured bacterium | reverse complement strand
GCCGCTCTCGCCCGTCGACCTCGAGCCGCACTTCGAGCGCGACGGCCTGTTCGAGCAGGGCCTGGAGCGGTTCGAGGCCAAGGTCTCGGAGCGCCTCGCCGAGCGCGGCGCCTTCTCCGAGGTCCTGGCGCGCCTGAACCTCCTGCGCGCGCCGACGGTCTTCCTGCTCGAAGACCTCGTCTCCGAGGTCTCGCTGCCGCGCGACCGCGTGCTCGCGATCCTCGAGCGCCTCGCGGCGGCGCCCTTCTCGATGCTGGCCCGCGTGGACACCGGCGAGTTCGTGCTGCGCCAGCCGGTGGCCGGAGCGCTGGAGGCCCTCTCCGCCTACGCGCTGTCGCTGCGCGAGCGCCTGCCGGAGCGGCGCACCGAGCGCCTCACCGGGCACGGCGAGCCCCTGCTCCTGGGCGACGACGCCGACCTGGAGGGGGAGGCCGACGAGGGGGACGACGACCAGGGGCTGGGCAGCATCTCGGCCTGAGCCCCACGGCCCGACGAAGAAGACGAAGGCGCCGGGGCTCATGGCCCCGGCGCTCGCTTCTGGTCCTGCGGTCGGGTCGGCGTGCCTAGCCGACGACGCCCACGGGGCGCTGCGTCAGGTCCTGCAAGGCGGTGACGCCCAGCGGCCCCTTGGCGCGGGCCCGCGCCGCGGCGGCGAGCGCGTCCACGGTCCAGCGGGCGGCCTCGCGGGTGGTCACGTACGCCACGCCGTCCTCCAGGGCCCGCCTCAGCTCGGCCGTGTGGGCCACGTCCACCAGCAGGTCGTAGTCGCGCGCGGAACCCGCGGGCAGCTCGCCCGTCGCGACGCTGAAGCCCAGCTCCCGCAGCCGTCCCGCTAGCTCCTCGAGCCCGTCGCCGATGAGCCTGACGCGGCCCTCGAGCGGCAGGCGCGAGCCGGCGCCGAGCGCCGCCCGGTAGTAGGCGAGGGCCGGGTCGGCGTCGATGCCCATGCTCTCGCCGGTGGAGCGCATCTCGGGGCCCAGGACCGGCAGGACCTTGCCGAACTTCAGGAAAGGAAGCACGGCCTCCTTGACGCTGTAGACGGCGGGCCTGGGCGCCTCGGTGAAGCCGATCTCGCGCAGCGTCCGGCCGGCCGCCACCAGCGCGGCGTACTTCGCCAGCGGGTGGCCGATGGCCTTGGAGAGGTAGGGGATCGTGCGGCTGGCGCGGGGGTTCGCTTCGATGACGTAGACGCGGCCGTCCTTCACGACGTACTGCACGTTGATCAGCCCGCGCACGCCGATGGCTTCGGCCAGACGCTGCGTGTGCTGGGCGATGGTGGTCACGGCCTCCGGGGCGAGGTGCACGGGCGGCGTGACGCAGGCGCTGTCGCCGGAGTGGACGCCGGCCGCCTCGACGTGCTCCATGATCCCGGCCACCACGGTCGTCTCGCCGTCAGATATCGCGTCCACGTCGACCTCGAGCGCACCCTCGAGGTACTCGTCCACCAGCACGCTCGGCTCGCCGGGGAGCTCGGCGTACACCTGGGTGAGGTACCGCTCCAGCTCGGCCTCGGAGCGCACCACCTGCATCGCGCGGCCACCCAGCACGTAGCTGGGCCTGACCATGACCGGGTAGCCGATGCGCGCGGCCAGCGCGGCGGCCTCGTCCGGCTTGGCCGCGACGCCGCCCCGGGGCTGCGGGATGCCGAGCGACCGGCAGAGGGCGTGGAAGGCGTCGCGGTCCTCGGCGGCGTGGATCGCCGCGGCGGAGGTGCCCCAGACGGGCACGCCGGCCTCCTCGAGGCCGCGCGCCAGCTTCAGCGGCGTCTGGCCGCCGAGCTGGACGATCACGCCGTCGGGCCGCTCGTGCTCGATGACGTTGAGGACGTCCTCGAGGGTGAGGGGCTCGAAGTAGAGCCTGTCGGCGGTGTCGTAGTCGGTGGAGACGGTCTCGGGGTTCGAGTTCACCATGATCGTCTCGAACCCGGCCTCCTGCAGCGCCCACACGGCGTGCACCGTGGCGTAGTCGAACTCCACGCCCTGGCCGATGCGGTTCGGCCCCGAGCCGAGGATCACGACCTTCCTCCGGTCGGTGGGCGGAGCCTCGTCCTCCCACTCGTAGGTCGAGTACAGGTAGGGCGTGTAGGCCTCGAACTCCGCGGCGCAGGTGTCGACGGTCTTGTAGACCGGCGCCTGGTCCTTCGCCAGGCGCAGGCTCCTGACCTCGGCGGCGGGCGTGCCGGTGAGGGCGGCGATGTCGCCGTCGGAGAAGCCCAGGCGCTTGACCTCGCGCCACAGCTCCCAGCTCCAGCCGCGCGGGTCGCCGGCCCGCCTGACCTCGTTCTCGGCCGCGACGATCTCGGCGAGCTGGGAGAGGAACCAGGGGTCGATGGCGGTGGCCTGGTGCAGCGCCTGCACCGAGCGGCCGCGCCGCAGCAGCTCGATGACGG
>CAZGXF010000221.1:0-2410 GCA_964529575.1 uncultured bacterium | reverse complement strand
GGGGAGCTGGACGACCCAGCCGCCGCCGATCGCGAAGATGCCCAGGCGCCTCAGCTCCTCGCGCAGGTGCTGCGGGATCTCGAGGAAGCCCACCCCGCCGATCACGCCGCGCAGCGGGAAGATCGAGCCGGAGAGGAAGTAGAGCGGCTGGATCAGGCCGTTCGAGATGCTGCCGAACCCCTCGAAGGTCTTGAGGCGCGCGGCGATGATGACGCCCAAGGCGGTCATGAAGAGGCCGAGGAAGAACATCACCGCCCAGGCGCCCAGCACCGACCAGACGGTCAGGCGCACGCCGATGAGCGGCGTGAACAGCAGCGGGATGGAGCCCTGGATCACCGAGACCGTCGCCCCGCCCAGCAGCTTGCCCAGCGCCACGGAGAGCATCGGCGAGGGCGAGACGAAGACCTCGCGCATGATGCCCACCTGGCGGTCCCACACCAGCGAGATGGCGCACTGGAGGGCGGCGAAGAGCACGTTGAGGACGATCACGCCCGGGAGGATGTACTGGGCGTAGCTGTAGCCCTCGATCTCGCGCAGCGCGGCGCCCAGGCCGAAGCCGAGGATCACGAGCCAGAGCACGGTGCGCGACACGCCGCCGAAGAGCTGCGAGCGGTCGCGGGAGTAGCGCAGCATCTCGCGCCGCCACATCACCCACACGACCGAGGGGGCGATGCCGGCCCACGAGGGCGGCGCCTTGGCGTAGCGTCTGCCGGTCACCGCCGGAGCGGTCATCGCGTGTGCTCCCCTCCGCGCTTGGCGAAGCTGACCATCAGGTCGCGCGCCGTGGCCTCCTCGTCGCGCAGCTGCTTGCCGGTCAGGGCGATGAACACGTCCTCCAGGTCGCCCCCTTCGCCGGCGTGCCTGGCGATCAGCTCGGCGGGCGGGCCGATCTCCACCAGGCGCCCGGCGTCGATGATCCCCACCCTGTCGCAGGCCTCGGCCTCGGGCAGGTTGTGCGTGGTCATCAGGACGGTCAGGCCCTCGCGGCGCAGCGCGTCGATGCGCTCCCACAGGTGACGGCGGCCCTGCGGGTCCAGGCCCAGCGTGGGCTCGTCGAGGAAGAGGACGCCGGGCGAGTGCATGAGCGCCCGCGCCAGCTCCAGGCGCCGCTTCATCCCACCCGAGAAGCCGCGCACCTTCCGGTCGCCCGCCTCGCTGAGAGAGGCCCAGGCCAGGGCCTGCTCGACGGCCTCGCGCCGCTCGCGCGCCGGGATGCCGTAGAGGACGGCGTGCAGCTCGAGGTTCTCGCGGGCGGTGAGCCGCTCGTCGACGGTGGGGTCCTGGAAGACCATGCCCAGCACCTCGCGCACCCGTTGCGGCTCGCGCACGACGTCGTAGCCCATCACGCTGGCGCGGCCCGCGCTGGGGCGCACCAGCGTCGTGAGCATGTGGATCGTGGTCGTCTTGCCCGCGCCGTTCGGCCCCAGCAGCGCGAAGAACTCGCCCTGGGCGACGCTGAACGTGAGCGAGTCCACGGCGACGAGGTCGCCGTAGCGCCGGCCTAGGGCCTCCGCGGTGACGGCCGGGACGGTTCCTGGCGCCGCCACGGGCGAGGGCGCCCTGTCGGGCTCCGACGCGACGCCCTGCGGAACGGCGGAGGGCCCGCCGGCGGCCGCTGCGGCGGCCGGCGAGCCCCCACGTTCGGGTACGAGGCTCATCGCCTAGACGCTACCCCGAAACCGCTCAGCCTCCGAACACCTCGTGAGCCTCGCGGAAGACCTCGAGCAGCTCGCGGCAGGAGGCGGCGGGGTCTGCGACGGCGGGACGCTCATCGTCGTCGTCCTCGTCTTCGTCTTCCTCCTCCTCGCCCTCCTCCTCGGGCTCCAAGCCGGTGAGGGCGACGATCAGCTCGAGGGCCTCCTCGTGGACCTCGGGGGCCATGAAGCCGAGGAAGTCGCCCAGGTCGGCCGACAGGTAGAGGTAGCCGACGGCGATGACGCCCTCCAGGGCGCGCTCGTCCTCACCGGCGTCGTACATCTCGCAGTAGCCGGCGAGCTCCTCGGGCAGGTGGGCGGCCAGGGCCGCCAGGTCGCGGCCGGGGAACAGCTCGGCGTCCACGACGGTCTCGAGCACGCCGATCATGCGCTGGACGGGGGCTTCGGCCTCCTCGGGGTTGCCGACGATCGGCTCGTCGATCACGGGCACCGGGTAGACGGTGGCGAGGAACTCGAGCATCTCCTCGACGTCCGCGCGCTGCTGCTCGGTGGCGCCGCCGGCGATCTGGCGCCACAGGTCGCTGACGCGCTCCAGGGCGGCGTAGCCCATGGTGTAGGCGCCCAGTTCGCCTTCGACGGCCTCCTCGTAGCCTTCGCCGACGCCGCCCTCGCCCATGGAGAGCTCCACGATGACGGCGGCTATGAAGGCCGGGTCGTCGCGCAGCTCGGCCGGGATCACGACGTCGTAGGCGGCG
>CAZGXF010000220.1:0-2412 GCA_964529575.1 uncultured bacterium | reverse complement strand
AGCGCCTCGCGCCAGCGGACCCTCAGCTCGTGCCGCAGCAGCCAGGGGAGCGAGCCGGGCCTCACGGCTCCTCGACCAGCTCGAGGAACACGGCCTCGAGCGTCTCCGCCTGGCTCCCGGTGCGGGCCCTCAGCTCCGCGAGCGTCCCCTCGGCCACCAGGCGCCCGCGGCTGATGATGCCGATGCGCTCGGCCAGCCGCTCGGCGACCTCCATGATGTGCGTCGTCAGGATCACGGTGCGGCCGCCTCGCACGTACTCGACCAGCAGGTCCTTCACGGCCTTCGCCGCCGCGGCGTCCAGGCCGGTGAGGGGCTCGTCGAGGATGATCACGTCCGGCTCGTGGATCAGCCCGCCGGCCAGGCCGAGCTTCTGCTTCATGCCGCGCGAGAACGTCTCGGTGAGGTCGTGCCTGTTCTCCCACAGCCCCAGCCACTCGAGCAGCTGGGCGGCTCGGCCCTGCGCGTCGGCGGCCGGCACGCCCCAGAGGCCCGCCACGAACTCGAGGTACTCGAGGGGGTTGAGCTTGCCGTAGAGGAGCGGCTCGTCGGGGAGGAACGCCAGGCGCCGCTTCGCCTCCTCCGGCTCGCGCACCACGCTCCGGCCCAGCACGAGGGCGTCGCCGGCGTCGGGCCGCAGCAGCCCTGCGACCATCCGCAGCGTCGTCGTCTTGCCCGCGCCGTTCGGCCCCAGCAGCGCGTACAGCTCGCCGCGGCGCACGTCCAGCGAGAGCGCGTCCACGGCTACCTTGGTGCCGAAGCGCTTGGTCAGCCCCGCGAGCCTGAGGGCGGCCACGGCCTCGCCCGCCGGCTCCATGGGGGCCCGGGTCTCCGCCACAGCATCGAACATGCGCGCACCCCCGCAGCAGTCTTACCAGAGCCCCGGGCGGCGACGCGACCTCCACCGTTGGGACGGCACCCGCGGCGAGGTTGTTACACTCGCCCCCTCGACACCCAGGGGCGGGAACGGCCGCGACGGCGGCCGGGGACAGGGGAGCACAGTGGACGTACCAGCCGAACTGAGGATCGTCTTCGAGTCCTTCGACCGCAACGCCCGTGTCACGCGCATGCTGCTCGACACGCTGACGATGGAGGACCTGAACCACAGCGACGGGATGGGCGGCTTCAGCGTGGGGCAGCACCTGGCCGACATCGTGGAGTTCCGCCCGGGCTGGCTGAGCCGGGTCTCGCCGCAGCACGCGGCGCAGGTGCCGAACGTCATCGACGACTCGTCGCCCACGTGGCTCGGCGTGAAGAGCATCGCGGAGCTGCAGGCCGCGTTCGACGCCGGCGACGCGGCGGTGAAGGCCGCCGTGCTGGAGGCGGTCAACGAAGGGCGCGGCTTCGAGGGCGTCTACGAGACGCACCCGGCGCACTTCATCCAGCACTGCATCGTGCACGACTCGCACCACCGCGGGCAGATCGCGGCCCTGCTCCGGCAGGCCGGCCGGCCGCAACAGGTGAGGCAGAAGCTCGAGGACGAGTCCTGGGCTGTCTGGCGGGAGTGACGCTCAGCGCCCGCTCGCGCGGGCCTTGGCCGGGCTGACCTCCATGAGCTCGAGGTCGACGGTGACGGTGTCGCCCAGCTCGATGCCCTCCTTGCGGCGCACGTCGGCCCTCACGGGGACGATGTAGCCGCCGTCCTTCGGCCACAGCGCCGTGGCCCACGACGTCGCGCCGATGGTCACCCGCGCCGGGATCATGCCCCAGCCGTAGGTCACGAAGGGGGCCGCCGCCTTGATGTACTCGCAGCCCTCCTCCGGCACCGACACGAAGTGGTGCGGCGCCGGGCCCCTCCAGTACCAGACGGTCCCGTCGAAGCTCAGGCGGTCCATGGCCAGACTGTAGCGGCAGGGAGCGGCGCGTGTGCCCGGGGCCGGCGGCGGCCGCCGTGCGCCCGTGGCCCTACACTCACGCCATGGACACGACCTCCGTGACGGTGCGTGCCGCCACTCCCGAGGACCTGCGGTTCGTCCTCGGGCTAGTCCCTCGGCTCACCGAGTTCGGCGCGCCGCCCTGGCGGCCGGCCGAGGCCATCGAGGCCGACTCGGCCGCCTCGCTCGCCGAGGCCCTCGAGTCGGCCGGCGAGGAGGGCGCCGTGCTGGTCGCCGAGGACCGCGACGGGGAGCGCCTGGGCGTGGTCCACGTGGAGGTCGAGGCCGACTACATCACCGGCGAGGAGCGCGCGTTCGTGGGCGACCTCATCGTCACGCGCGAGGCCGAGGGCAAGGGCGTGGCCCGGGCGCTCATGGCCGCGGCCGAGGCCTGGGCTCGCGCCCGCGGCCTCGGCTCGCTGACCCTCTACGTGTTCGCCGGCGACCGCCGCGCCCGCGACTTCTACGCCCGCCTGGGGTTCCTCGAGGACGGCCTCAGGCTGATGCTGCCGCTCGAGGAGCGCGAGGCTAGCTAGCGGCC
>CAZGXF010000219.1:0-2428 GCA_964529575.1 uncultured bacterium | reverse complement strand
GTCGCGCTGGCCGGTCTCGTCGAAGAAGATCGTCGCGTGCGCGTAGTCGAGCGCGCGGACGAACGGGCCGTAGACCGGGTCGCTGGCCAGGGCGGGGTCGCCGATCAGGCTGCGCCGCGCGGGGAGCTCGCCGGTGACCTCGAGCCAGACGCGCATCGCCTCCTCGCTGGTCACGAACTGCAGGAAGCGCGCGGCGGCGTCCAGCTTCGCGGGGTCCTGGGCGGCGTTGGGCGTGATGCCGTTCATGAAGAACGAGGCGAAGTTCGAGCGCACGCCGTTGTCGAACGTGGGCAGCTCGGCCACGCCCCAGTTGAACTCGACCTTCTGAACGTCGCCGACGGCGAAGCTGCCGTCGATGATCATCGCGATGTTCTCGAGCTGGCGGAAGCCGTCGCGGTAGCCGTTGTTGCCCGGCACGAACTCGGGCACGGCGAACCCGTGCTCGGTCACCCAGCTCGTGTAGAAGCGCAGGGCCTCCACGCCGGCCTCGTCGTCGTACTGGACGTCGGTGTAGTCGTCCGAGTAGGGCACGCCGCCGAACTGCCGCACCAGCACCTCGCGCAGCAGGTGGTGGTCCTGGCCGCCCGGCGCGAAGCCGTAGCCGACCTCCACCACGCGCGCGCCCTGGCGCACGGTGAGCGCGTTGGCCATCTCGATGAACTCGTCCCAGGTGGCGGGCGGGCCGTCGAAGCCGGCGGCCCGCAGCTTGTCGAGGTTGTAGAACAGCGCCAGGCTGCGCACGGCCGTGGGCAGGCCGTACCAGACGCCGTCTATCTTCGCGGCCTGCACCAGCGGCGCGAACTCCTCGTCGAGCGCGGCGGCGTCGAAGTGCTCCTCGGGCAGCGGGATCACGTAGCCGGCGCGCTGCCAGGTGGGGAGCCAGCCGTAGAAGAGCTGCACGACGTCGGCGCCCTGCCCCGCGGGCAGCGAAGCGGCGACCTGCTGCGGGTAGCCGTCGTACGGGAACGTCTCATGGACCACCCGCACGTCGGGGTTCTCGGCCTGGAACATCTCGATGAGCCTGTTCATGGCCTCGACGCGGACGGCGAAGTCGTACTGCCAGTAGGTGATGGTGGTCTGCGCGCTCGCCGCCGCGGCGAGGAGCAGCGCGACCAGCGCCGGAACGATCCTCTTCATCTCTAGACCTGCTCCTTTCCGATCTCACGCAACCGCGACCTGGCGGCTGCCAGCGCGTCCTTGCGCTCCCGCAGGGCGCGGAGGTCGCCTTCCAGGCGCTCCCCGGCCCGAACGAGCCTGTCTCTCATCGCCTCGGGGGCCGGCATGCCCAGCCCCGCGCGGCGCGCCACGAACGCGGCCGGGTCGACGGCCTGCGCCAGCGCGTCCTCGCCGAGGCGCGGGCCGCCCGCCGCGACGAGGTCGTCCGGCGTGGCGGTGGCGAGCGCCCTCCCCTCGGAGGCCAGCCGCTTCACCAGCGCGGCCACGACGCGGTGCGCGGCCGGGAACCCCAGGCCCGCGTCGCGGGCGAGCACGTCGGCCAGCTCCGTGGCGGTCGTGTCGGTGGCGGCGGCGGCCGCCGCCAGCCTCTCGCGGTCGAAGTCCCCGCCCGCCAGGCAGGCGGAGATGAGCTCCAGCGCCCCGCCCAGTTGGCGGTGCAGGATCACGAGCCCGCCCTGGATGTCGGGGCCGAAGTCGTTGAGGTCGGTGAACGGGATGTTGTGGCTCGAGTACGTGACCATGCCCGCCGAGCCGAGCACGCGCGAGAGGCGCGTGCGGGCGTGCTCCAGCGCCACCGGGTTGCGCTTCTGCGGCATGATCGACGACCCCTGCACGAGGTCGTCGGCGAGCCGGTAGTGGTCGCTGGCCGCCCAGGTCAGGAGGTCGTTCACGAAGCGGCCCAGGTCGAGAGCGATCGAGGCCGAGACCATCGCCAGGTCGACCTCCCAGTCGGCCGAGGCCACGGCGTCGTAGGTGTTCTCCACCGGGCCGTCGAAACCGAGAGCCGCCGCCGTCGCCCGCCTGTCGAGCGGGTGCGAGGTGCCCGCCAGCGCCGCCGCTCCCAGCGGGCAGCGGTTCATGCGGGCGTAGGCCTGCAGCACGCGCTCGGAATCGCGTTGCAGCATGTCCTCGACCGCCGAGAGGTAGTGGGCGACCGTGGTGGGCTGGCCGGGCCGATGGTGGGTCTGGGCGATGAGCACCGTGCCGACGTGGTCGCGCGCCATCTCCAGCAGGAGGCGCCTGACCTCCGCGAGCTTCAGGCCCACCTCGAGCAGCAGCTCGCGGCCGTGCATCTTGTACACGGTCATGTCGAGGTCGTTGCGGCTCAGGCCCAGGCGGATCAGACCGACGGCCTCGCCGTGGCGCGCCTCCAGCACCCGCTGCAGCGCGAAGTAGAGGTCGGGCACGTCGTCGGCTTGCACCGGCACGGGCTCCTCGTGGAGCGCCACCAGCCCGGCGCGCAGCTCGGCGC
>CAZGXF010000218.1:0-2526 GCA_964529575.1 uncultured bacterium | reverse complement strand
GCGTTCGTGAACGGGTCGGCGTTCTCGTCCCAGGCGCGCTCCAGCAGCTCGTCGGCGCTGACGACCCCGCCGCCCGCCTGCATGAGCACCTCGAGGACGGCGAACTGCTTCCTGGTCAGCGCGACGTAGCGGCCGTCGCGGTAGACCTCGCGCCTGAACGGGTCGAGGCGTAGGCCCGCGAGCTCCAGCACCGGCGGCCGCCTGACCACGCGCCGGCGGTGCAGCGCCCGCAGCCGCAGGACCAGCTCCTTCAGCTCGAACGGCTTGGTGAGGTAGTCGTCGGCACCGAGCTCGAAGCCGGTCGCCTTGTCCTCCAGGCGGTCCGCCGCGGTGAGCATGAGGATCGGCGTGCCGCTGCCGGAGGCGACGATGCTCCGTGCCACCTCGTCGCCCGTCGGCCCCGGGACGTCGCGGTCGAGGACGGCCACGTCGTACTCGTTCACGCTCAGCAGCTCGAGCGCCGCGTGGCCGTCGCCCGCGACGTCCGCGGCGATGGCCTCGAGCCTCAGCCCGTCGCGGATCGCCTCCGCCATCAGGGGCTCGTCCTCGACGACGAGAACACGCACGTCACCGATGTTAGGCGCCCGCACGTATCGTCCTCCTATCGAGAAACACGAACGGGCCGGCAACGTCGCGCCGTGTCGACTGGGGGCATGAGGCGAGAAGGTCCCCTGCGCGTAGCCCTAGCCGTCTTGCTCGTCGCCGGCGTGGGCCTGCGGCTGCTCGTCCACGCCGCGCCGCCCAACCGGCCCGGAGCCCCGGGCGCGCCGCCCCGGTGCGCGGCCGAGGCCGTGACCGTCGCGGACGGCCTGCTGCCCAGCGGCACCACCCCCTGGGACGACCTGCCGGGCGTGCGCGACCTCGACCCCGACCTGCTGGCGGCGCTGCGCGCGGCCGCCCTGCAGGCCGCGGGGGAGGGGGTGGCGGTGTACGTGACCAGCGGCTGGCGCTCCCCCGAGCACCAGGCCCGGCTGCTCTGCGAGGCGGTGGCGCGCTACGGCTCGGAGGCCGCGGCCGCGCGCTGGGTCGCGCCCGTCGACTCCTCGCTCCACGTCTCCGGGGACGCCGTGGACGTAGGTCCGGCGTCGGCCGCCGACTGGCTGGCCAGGCACGGCGCCGCGTTCGGGCTGTGCCGCGTGTACGCCAACGAGCCGTGGCACTTCGAGCTACGGCAGAACGCCGCGGAGGAGCGCTGCCCTCCCCTGTACCGCGACGCTGCGAGCGACCCGCGGCTCTGAGCGGTGGGGTCTCGGCTCTAAGCGGTCGACCCGCGGCTCTGAGGGGTGGGGTCGCGCGAGGACACCGTGAGCGCTTGGGCCCCGGCCGGGCGCCTGGCCTCGGGGGCAGGCCGGAACGCCGAGGCGCCAGGACCCTTGGACCGTCACGGTGCCAAGAGGACGCTGTAAGGCAAGGCGAGCAGCACGAGCCCGAGGAACGCGAGCGAGCCTACGAGCAAGGCGCGTGGGCCCAACCTCCGCAACGCTCTCAGGTCGAGGCCCAGGCCCAAGCCGGCCATCGCGGCTGCGGTGAGCAGGAGGCTCCCCACCTCCATCGCCCTGGACACGTCCTGGGGGATGGCCCCCGAGCTCTGGAGGCCGGCGACCAACAAGAACCCGAGCAGGAAGGGGGGCACCCCCGACCGCTGCAGGAAGCCTCTGGACCGCGCGCGCGTCCGCCTGCCGGGCATGGCGTCGTCTGCAGCGGTCCGCGGCGCCTCGCCGTGCCCGGTTCCCAGGGGCTCTTCGTGCCCGGTTCCCAGGGGCCCGTCGTGCCCAGCTCCCAGCGGCTCGGCGTGCCCGGTCCCCAGCGGCAGGCGGGAGTAGACGACCAGCGCCGGGGCGAGCATGGCGACCCGGGTGAGCTTCGCTAGCGTGGCAGCGTCCCCGGCCACGGTCCCATGGGCGTAGCCGGCGGCGACGACCTGGCCCACCTCTTGGAGCGTCAGCCCGACCAGGACGCCGTAGCCGACCGCGTGGGGGTCGGCGAGGGCGGCGACCACCGCGAACGCGAGCGCGCCGACGGTCCCCACGAAGCTGATGACCCCCACCGCGATGCCGGCGTCCTCGTCGCTGATGCGGCAGGCGGCGGTCGCGGCCAACACGGCGGACGCTCCGCACACGCCGCTACCGAGCGCGAGGGCCACCCGCAACCCCCTCGAGAGCCCCAGCCGACGACCGATCACCTGCACCAGCACGAGCGCGCTGCCCACCATCAGCAGGCTCCCGAGGAGCATCGCGGGGCCGACGCTCGTCAGGAGGGACAGGTCCAGCCTGACGCCGAGCAGTACGACCCCGGCTCTCAGCAACGTGCGCGCCGCGAAGGTCGTCCCGGCGACCTCGCTCTCGCGTGCCCGGCGCCAACGACGGACGAGCATGCCGATCACCAACGCCAGGATCAACGGCCCGACGACCGAGAACGGAGGCACCATGGCGACCACGTATGCAGTTGTCGTGACCAAGAACACCAGGCCCAAGCCAGGGGCCGTCCTCACGAGCCACTCGGATGGGCGCACGGGAACCAGACTAG
>CAZGXF010000217.1:0-2551 GCA_964529575.1 uncultured bacterium | reverse complement strand
GCGAGGAGGCGGTCGCGTGACGGCCTATCGCGCCAACGAGGAGACCAAGCGGTGACCCGTTCTTCCTTCCCACACAGACCGGACCCACTCGGCGCCGCCGACGTCGACACCGACGTCCACATCACGCAGGACGACGTCGTCCGCTTCCTCAAGCGCGGCTTCCTCTGGGCGGTCCTCTTCGCGGCGGCCGCCGCCGCGGGCATGTACCTCTACCAACGCGAGTCGCCGCCGGTCTACGAGGCGGTGGCGACCCTCTACGCCGCCGACAACGTCGTCGACCTGCGGTCCGTGGGCCTGTCGTACCTCGTCTCCCCGGCGCTCCACGTCGACGCCTACGAGGTCGCCGCCCGCAGCGACGAGGTGCTCCAAGCGGCCCTGGACATCCTGGGCCCCGAGGTCCAGGAGCGCCTCGGCGTCGACTCGCTGAGGCGGCGCATAGACGTCTCGACGCGGGAGCAGCCCCGCCTGATCCTGGTCTACGCGACGGCCAGCAGCCCCGAGAACGCTGTCGCCTACTCGGAGGCCGTGGCCCAGGCGTTGGTGGCCTGGGACGCCCAGCGGCCCCGCGACAACCTGCTGAGGATGATCGACAGCCTGAGGCAGCGCATCGCATCGATGGACGCGCAGATCAGCGGCCTCGGGCCGGGCCCCCAACGCGACGGCATGGTGGCCCTCCGCGACGAGCAGGTGGCGCAGCTGGCCACCGCCGTCATGCTCTCCGACTCGGTGGTGGGCCGCCTCGAGATCGTGCAGCCTCCCGGCCTGCCCGACTCGCCCATAGCCCCGTCGCCCGTCTTCGACGCCGTCGTCAGCGGGGCGGTGGCGTTCGCGCTGGTGTACCTCGTCATGCTCCTGTTCGCGGTCTTCGACGGCCGGCTCAGGGACCCGGACCAGGTGCCGCTGGTGAGCGGCCTGCCGCTCCTGGCGGTGTTCCCTCCTGTGCCCCGACCCGGCACGAAGGGCCTCCCGTCGGTGTCCACGGGGTTCCTGCGCTCCGCCCTCGTGCCGGACGTCTCCCGGCCCACGGCCGTGCTGTTCGCGCCCGTCGACCAGGCCAGCCGCGCTTCGCGTCTCGCGCTCTCGCTCGCCGAGAGCTTCGCCCGTTCCGGATCCAGCGTCCTGTTCGTCGCCACCGGCCTGCGCGACGCCGACGTCCTGGAGCGGGTCGCGTTCCGGCCCACGCCGGAGAACACGCTCGAGGCGCACCTCCGGCTCCAGGGCCGGCAGGGGAGCCCCTTCTACGTCAAGGTGGACGGCCCCGGGGTGCTGGCGGTGCTGCCGAGCTGGGAGCCCAGCCTCGACTCCTCCGAGCTGCTCTCCTTCGGCATGCGCGGGGCGCTGGAGGCTTGGCGGGGCCAGTACGACGTCATCGTGATCGTGACGCCGCCGGTGCTCGAGGCGGCCGACACGGTGACCGTGGCGCCGCTCGTCGACCGCACGGTGCTGGTCGTCTCGAAGGGCGCGCCGCGGCGCGACCTCTCCACTGCCGCCGGCTTGCTGCAGCAGCGCGACGTGGCGCCCAGCGGCGTCGTGGTCACCGGGGTGAGGTCGGCCGGCACTACCGAGCGCGCCACGGTGCGGCCCAACCCCGCGCCGGTGCGTGGCGCGCGGGCCAGCGGCCGTCGCGCCACCGCCGTCAAGTGACGAACGTCCCCTGAACCACGGTCGTGAGCCCGAGGTACTGCCGCGCTGAGCGGCGTACCTCGGCGCTTCTCGCGTGTAGTACGGAGTATCGGTGGTTCGTGAGGTCGTTCGCGCGATGCGAGCGACCTCACATCCACTCATAGATGTGTACTTTTGCTAAGTAGACCCTCATGAGTCCGGCATAGATTCCCTTTCGGACGGCCGCAGAGGCCACCACTCGAAGGCTGTGAAGCCTGTTCTCGCAGATGGGCGCTTGAGACAGGTGGAGCCAGTAGCGCAACCGGTCGAGGGGCGAGATGATCTTTTTCCACAACCTGCTCTCTTTTCAGCGCCAGCAGTCGGTAAGCGCCCGGTCTGGGCCTCAGCGCGGTAGCGCGCCGGGGCGGGCCACGCGGGGGTCGCGTCGTGCGGCCCGCGCTGCCTCCACGTGGAGGGGCCCTTCAATCAGGGAGAAGCGAACCGATGCTGGATCCTTACGCAGAACGCGGCGCTGAGAAGCGCCGTGTACGTGGTCTGACGCGGGCCTTCGCGCTCGCGACGTTCGCGGCGCTGCTGCTGGCCGCCTGTTCTCCGGCCGACGACCTGGACGCGGCCGGCGAGTCGTTCGAGGTCACGTTCCAGACCGAGGACGGCGAACAGCTAGGCGACGGCACCCTCGAGGGCGCCGCCGTCGACGGCAAGTTCCGGGTCGTGGTGCGGGCGAACAAGTACGCCAGGCGCGCCAGCTTCTACCTGGACGACACGCGCATGCGCGGCACCCCCTACGTGGTCGACGAGCGCGCCCCGTTCGTGGCCGAGATCGCGACGGCCGACCTGAAGCCGGGCCAACACACCGTCACCATCAAGGTCGAGTACTCGCGGAACCGCCGGCCCAGCGTCAAGACGGTGCGCTTCACCGTCGCCGAGC
>CAZGXF010000216.1:0-2581 GCA_964529575.1 uncultured bacterium | reverse complement strand
GGCAGCAGCACCCCGCCGAAGCCGAGGTTGATCTGCACGCCCACGCCCGCCGACGCGAACAACGGCGTCTGGTACTCCAAGAACCCCGGCACCGTCGAGGCCCAGCCGAGGTCGACGAACGCCACGCCGATCACCGTCTGCGTGGCGAACGTCGAGAGCTGGAAGTCGTAGCGGTACTCGAAGCTGCTCGTGGCGTACGTGCGTGACAGCCCGAAGTCCTCGCGCCGGTAGCCGCGGATCTGCGTGGCGAAGTCGACGCTCTGGCCCACGAAGAAACGCTTGCTGCTCGGGTAGAGCCCGCCGAACTGGTGGCCCAGGTCCAGGCGCACGCCGAAGACGTGGTTCTCGTCCTGCACCTGGTCAGGCACCACGTCGGCCAGCTTGAAGTAGGTGCGCACGCCCAGCGTCGCCTGCTCGTAGACGTAGGTGACGCGCTCGGCGGTATCCGGGTGCAGGAAGTCGTTGCCGAACCCCACGCCCAACGACCCGTAAGCGGCGACGCCCTCGGTCGGGAAGTCGGGATCGTCGCGGTCGTCGTAGCTCACGCGCACGCTCGTGAACCCGGACAGGCCCGACGTAGGCAGGAACTGCGCCGCCACGCTCTCCGGCAGGAAGCAGTTGTTGGGGTTCTGCACCTCGTCGTCCTCGATCTCGCACGCGGTGCGCACGGGCTCGAGCAGGTACTGCGTGTACGAGCCGTTGGCGCCGAAGCTCAGCGAGATCTCGGGCGTGAGCGGCCTGGCGACCGTGAACCCGAAGCCGGAGGCCCGCGAGGTGTACTCGCCCACGCGCACGCGGTTCTCGTCGGTCTCCGGCAGGCCGGGGTAGTAGACCGTCGTCTGGCCGCCGGCGGTCAGCGGCTGGTTGTTCTGCACCACGCTGTACAGCGACGCCGACACCGAGGTGGGCACCTCCTTGAAGTCGAGCCAGTCGACGTACAGCCACGGCACCTCGTAGCTCACCCGTCCGCCGACCATGAAGCCGACGTCGGTGCTCGTCGCGTTCACCTCGGCGCTCACCACGTGCGCCTGCCCGAGGAAGTCGCGCTCGTTGTAGGCCAGGCTCGCCGAGAAGCCGGTGTCGGTGGCGTACTGGGCCGCCGGCCGCAGCTCGCCGGTCGAGCGGTCGCGCACCGTCACGACCACGTTCACCTGCCCGGCCTCGCCGGTGGGCTCCAGAGCGTAGTTCACGACGTCCACCACGCCCAGGCGCGCCACGGCCAGCAGCCCGCGCAGGACCTCGTCGTCGTTCAAGACGGACCCCACGTCGGGCAAGTAGCGCGTGATGACGGTCGGGTCCGTGCCGCCCTCCCGGCCGTCGTAAACGACCTGGAAGCCGGCCACCCGCAGCTCGGTGACGCGCTGGATGTAGGTGCCGTCGTCGTAGGAGAAGTCGGGCGTCGTGAGGACGCGGTAGCCCGCCTCCTGGTAGGCGCGGATGATGCGGTTGAAGTCCTCGTTCGCCACCGCCGAGGCGAAGTTGTCGCCCACCTCGGTGCGCATGGCCTCGCGCAGCTGCTCGTCGGTGAGGACCGTGTTGCCCTCGAAGACGATGCGCTCCACCGGCCCGGCGGTCTCGGGCGCGCCCAGGCGGAACGTGACGCGCACCCCGCCCGAGGGGGTGACGCCCGCGTCGAGCTGGATGTCGCTCGAGCGCCCGCGCGCCAGCCTGCGCACGTCGTCGAGCAGCGTGTCGTAGTTGAAGAGGTCGCCGGGCTGGAGGCTCAGGTCGGAGGGGTCGACGCCGAGGGCCGTGGTGTCGATCGACGCGATCGTGAGCTCGCGGACGGCGACGTCCAGCACCCCGCCCGAGAGGCTCGTGGCGGCCGCGTCCACGCCCGAACCGCGGTACCCCAGCGCCGCGTAGCGGTTGGACACGGCCTGCAGGGCCTGCCGGTAGCGCTGCGGGTCGAACTCCCCTGCCTGCACCACGCCGGTGAAGACCTGCTGAAGCTCCGAGTCGCTCAGCACCGTGTTGCCGCTGAAGCGCGCCTCCTCCACCTCGGCGCTCTCGTCCACCACGTAGGTGAGGCGCACCGGCACCGCGTCGGCGGTCTCGGCGAGGTCGGGGGCGGGCATGACCTCCAGGTCCACCTCGACGTCGAACGGGAAGCCGGACTGGCGGTAGGCCTGCCGGATCGTGTCGCGCGCCTCGCTGGCGCGGATGGTGTTGTAGACGCGCCCCGGTCCCAGCAGGTGCGTCGAGGAGAGCAGGTCGCGCAGCGCGTCCTGGGACAGCGACACGACCCCCTCGAACTCCACCTCGCCCACGCGCGGGTTCTCGACCACCCGCACGACCAGCGCCGGCCCCCCTCCGCCCTGCTCGATCTCGACGCTGACGCTCTCGAACGTGCCCAGGCTGTAGACGCGGTTCCGTTCGGCCTCGAGGTCGACGCCGGCCGCGTCCGTCCCCACCCGGGTGGTGATGATGGTGCGCACGATGTCCGCGTACGTGGTCGTGCCCTCCACCCGCACCTCCACGATGCGACCTGAGGGGGCTACTTGGGCTAGGGCCGGTAGTGGAGCCACGAGGGCGAGGCAGAACGCGAGCACGACGGCTAGGCTGCGCGGCATGCGGGCAT
>CAZGXF010000215.1:0-2596 GCA_964529575.1 uncultured bacterium | reverse complement strand
ACGCGCCTGGCGCTGGCCGCGGCCGAGCGGCTGGCGGGCGACGTCGCCGACGCCGCCGTGCACGTGCCGCTGGAAGCGGTCGACTCGCCCGAGGAGGTGCTGCCGGCCATCGCCGCCGCGCTGGGGATCGGCCGAGCGGGGGGCAGCGAGCTGTGGGACGCGGTGCAGAGGGTCGTGTCCAGCGAGAGCCTGCTCGTCGTCATCGACAACTTCGAGCACGTCCTGGGCGCCTCCGAGCTGCTGCCCAGGCTGCTGACGGCCGGCCAGGGCGTGAAGCTGCTGGTCACGACCCGCGAGCGGCTGGGCCTGGAGGCCGAGTGGACGTACCTCGTGGGCGGCCTCTCCTGTCCCCCCGACGACGCTCCCCTGGGCAGCTTCGAGGGGTTCGGCGCCGCCAAGCTCCTGGTGGAGCGGGCGCGGCGGGTCCGGCCCGACTTCCGGCTCACCGACGACGACCTGCCCCACCTGCGCCGCCTGTTCGCGGTCACCCGCGGCATGCCGCTGGCCATCGAGCTCGTCGCGGCCTGGCTGAGGGCCGTGCCGCTCGGCACCCTCGTGGACGAGCTCGAGCTCCATCCGGGAGACCTCGCCGCGCCGCACGCCGACGCGCCGACCAAGCACGAGAGCGTGAGGGCGGTCTTCGAGCAGTCGTGGTCGCGCCTCACCGACGTCGAGCGGCAGGTGCTGCGCCGCCTGGCCGTCTTCGCCGGCCCCATGACCCCCGAGGCCGCGGCCTACGTCGCCGGCGCGAACCGGCTCGTCCTGGGGGCCCTGGTGGACAAGTCGCTCGTGCGGCTCAGGCGTGACGGCCGGTACGACCGCCACCCCCTCCTCCGCGGCCTGGCGCGCGAGAAGCTGGCCGAGGACCCCGGCGAGGAGCAGGCGGCCGTCCTCAGGCACGCCGCCTTCTACCTCCACTTCCTGAGGGAGCGCTCCGACCGAGCGAAGGGGCCGCGACCGGCGCTCGTGCTGCGTGAGCTGCAGGCCGAGGCGGCCGAGATGCGCGCGGCCATGCGCCGCGCCGCGGAGACGGGCCTCGACGACCAGCTCGTGGCCTTCATGGAGCTCCTCGAGCTGGAGAGCGGCTACTTCCAGGCGCATGGGCACGACGACGAGACGCTCGACCTGCTCTCGAAGGCCGCCGACGCGGCGGTGCGCATCGGCGCCCTGGACGTGGGTCGCGACCTGCGGGGACGCGTGGGCGACGTCCACGGCCTGCATCGCGGCGACCCGCGGAGAGCGCTGGTGGAGTACGAGGCGGCGGGCGAGCTGGCGCGGCGCAGCGGCGACGTGGGACGCGAGGCCGTCTTCCTGAGCCTCGCCGGCGTGATGCGACGGGCCATCTCCCCCGGCGCCGGGCAACAGGAGCTCGACCGGGCCCTCGAGCTGGCGAGCGGCAGCGGGGACCCGGTCGCCCTCTCCATCGTCTACGAGCATCGAGCGTTCGTGCTGGCGAGCGAGGAGCAGCTCGAAGAGGCCAGGGAGTTCTACCTCAGGTCGCTGCAGACGGTGGAGGACGTGGTCGACCCGGAGTCCGTGCACCCCTTCGAGCTGACCCGGCGGCGGTACTTCGCGACCTTGAACCTGGGGCACATCGACCTCAGGCTGGGGCGGTTCGACGACGCGCTCGACGCGCGCCATGCCGCCCTCCGCTTGGCTCAGGAGGCCGGCAACCAGATCTGGGAAGCGTTCGCGCGCCTGGAGCTGGGGGAGATGTACGCCGGCGTGGGTCGGCGCCGGGAGGCCATCGAGCACCTGAAGGCCGCTCGAGCCCTCTACGTCGCCAACCACGTGAGCGCATACATGAAGAAGATCGAGAACCTCGTGGAACAGCACGGCTTCGACCTCGGGGGCTGACGCCGGGCGCCGACGCGCCGGAGGGGAGGCGAGGGGACGGGGCGGCGTCCACCCGAGAGAGACGATGGGGAGGGGAAGAGATGATGAAGAAGCTACCCAGTCGCCTCGTCGCAGGGGCGGCCTTGCTGCTCGCCATCGCCACGGTCGCGGGCGCGCAACGGCCGATCGTCAGGGTGCAGCCGCCGGACGTGGACCTCGTGAGCGTGCTGCCGGAAGAGCTGCAGGGAGACAGGTGCGTCGCTCACGAGCTGAACACGTACGGCCAGGGCCTCTACCTGTCGGGGAGCGGCCTGTACCTGTCCGGGAGCACGGGTGGGATGGTCCGCGGGTCCGTCACGTTCACGGACCCGGAGCTGCACCACCCGAACACGACGCTGCCGTCGTACACCGTGGGGCAGGTCGTCGGCCGTGCCGAGGCACGGCCCCTCCATCTCCCTGCCGACCTGTACCCGTTCTTGCTGGGACGCCGGCTGGAGGCCGACGTGGTGATCGTCGTCGCGGACGACTTCGCCGGCAAGTTCCGGCTGCCGCCGGTGCTGAACACGCCGCTGGCGTCGCAGGTGACGATGGCGCAGATCGAGAGCATGGTCGACGACGGAGAACTGACGCACGGTGCTCTCGTGATGCATCACGTCAACGCCGCGATCGCCTCGCTGGGGACCTTCGAACCGGCGACCGCCGCCCACGCCGACGATCGCACGGTGTGGGTGGACCCGAGTACCGGGAAGCGCCTCGCCGT
>CAZGXF010000214.1:0-2597 GCA_964529575.1 uncultured bacterium | reverse complement strand
CGGCGCTCGCCGCGTCCAGCTCGGCCGCGGTCTCGGCGTCGACCCAGCGCCCCTCCCGCAGGGCGAAGCGGCCGTCGGCGGCCAGGGCAGCGGCCAGGTCGACCTCCTCGGGCACCTCGAAGTAGGCGCGGACCTCCTGGACGGTCATGCGCAGGCGGGCTTGGGCCAGCTCGTCGAGGAGCTGCCCGAGGCCCTCGGGCGTCGCGTAGTCGGGGGTGCGCGGCCGGGCTACCGGCGTGATGGCGAAGCGGCCGTCGTCGAGCGCCCTGACGTGGAGCTCGTCGTTCACGGCGAGCCCGTGCGCGCGGTAGAGCTCGCCCAGGCCCATCACCGTGCGCGGCGGGGCGAAGGAGAGCTCGACCTCCTCCCCGCTCTTGGTGTCCAGGGCCTTCAGCGGCCCCGCGGGGAACAGGCCGACCATGGCCTGAGGCAGCGTCATCGTGCCGCTGCGGAGGCAGTAGCGCGTCAGCGGGTAGCGGAACTCTCCAGCCATCTCACGCCTCCCTGGCGAGTCCACGGCAGCCCTCCCCCAGACCGAGGGCCAGGCGCGCAGGTGTGGCTCGGTGAAGTCTAACAGGGAGCCGGCGGGGCTCCCCTGTGACGGCTTCGGAGCCCCCGTGCCGCCCCGTGCTGTACCCGCGGCGCCCGGCGCACACGCCTCAGCCGAAGACCAGGCGCCGGCGCTTGCGCTTGCGGACCGGCTCGGTCGCCGGCTCCGCGGCGGGCACGGCGGCCGGACGCGCGGCGGGCGGCGCGGCCCGCGCGTCGGCCCCCGCCTGCGGCGCCTCCCCGTCGTCCGCAGCCGCGACGGCTCCGGCCGTACCCGGCGCCGGGCGCGCGCCAGCGCGTCGCTCGGCGGCCTCCTCCTCGGCGTCGGGCGTGACCGGCGCCTCCTTGGCCTTGCCGCGCTGGCGGCGGCCCTTGCCGGCGGAAGCCTCCTGGGCGGCCTTCGCGGCGGCGCTCGGCGCGGACCGGCGGCCGGTGACGAACTCGGCGTCGATGCCGCCCTCCGACGGGTCCTTCAGCTTCTTGGGCCGCTTGGTGCGCGCCGGCGCCTCCTCGGCCTCCGGCACCGTGACCTCCATGGAGGCCGGCACGAGGTCGATCTGCCGCTGGGTGGGGTTCGCGGCCATGATCTTCACCTCCACGCGGTCGCCCATACGGTAGCGCTTGCGCGTGTGCTTGCCCATGAGCATCAGCGAGTCCTCGAGGAAGATGTAGTAGTCGTCCTCGAGGTGGCTGACGTGCATGAGCCCCTCGACCCCGTTGGCCAGGGCCACGAAGACGCCGAAGTTCGTCACGCCCACGACCACGCCCACGAAGGCCTCGCCCACGTGCTCCTTGGCCCAGCGCGCGTGGTAGTAGCGGGTGAGGTCGCGCTCGGCCGACTCGGCGACCCGCTCCCGCTCGCTGGCGTGTTCGGCCAGCTGCGGGAAGTCGGTCTTCATGCGCTCCTTCAGCGTCGGCGAGAGGCGGTGCTGGAGGATCGAGCGCACCACGCGGTGCACCACCAGGTCGGGGTAGCGCCTGATGGGGCTGGTGAAGTGCAGGTAGTTCTCGAACGCCAGCCCGTAGTGGCCGAGGTTCTCGCTCGAGTAGCGCGCCTGCTTGAGGCTGCGCAGCAGGAGCGTGTTCACGAGCTGCGCCTCGGGTTTCCCGGCGGCTTGCCTGAGGATCGCCTGCAGGTCCTGGGGCCCGGCGTGCTCGAGGTCGAGCGTGTAGCCCAGGCGCGCCAGCGCCTTCTGTAGGGCGAGGATCTTCTCCTCGCTCGGGTCCTCGTGCACGCGGAACAGCGCCGGCACGTCGCGCTTGCTGAGCTCCTCGGCGACCTTGCGGTTCGCCAGCAGCATCAGCTCCTCGATGAGCTGCCGGGCGGCGTCGCTGCGCACCGGGGTCACGTGCAGGGCGCCCTGCTCGTCCACGTCCACCTTCGCCTCGGTGAACTGGAAGTCGAGGGCGCCCGCGCCGATGCGCTGCTTGCGCAGCTCCTGCGTGAGGTTCAGCAGCACCTTCACGTCGCGCTCGAGCTTGCGCTTGCCGGCCGGGAGCCGCCCGCCCTCGGCGAACTCCTGTACCTGGTTGTAGGTCAGGCGGGCGTCCGACTGGATCACGGTCTCCTTGAGCTTGAAGCCCTTGACCTCGCCGGCGCGGGTGATGTCGATGAACGCCGACAGGGCCAGCCTGGGCTCGCCCTCGACGAGCGAGCAGATGCCGTTCGAGAGCTCCTCCGGGAGCATGGGCAGCACGCGGCCGGGGAGGTAGACGCTGGTGGCGCGCTGTTGCGCCTCCTTGTCGAGGCTGGTGCCCTCGGCGACGTAGTAGCTGACGTCGGCGATGTGGACGCCCACGCGCAGCAGGCCGTCGGCCTTGCCCTCGAGGCGCTCGACCGAGATGGCGTCGTCGAAGTCCTTGGCGTCCTCGCCGTCGATCGTGAAGGTGGGGACCTTGCGGTAGTCGGTCCGGCCCTCCATCATCTCGGGCGTCACGGTGGCGGGCACGGCCTTGGCCTCGGCCAGCGTGGACGCGTCGAACTCGGCCTTCAGGCCGTACTTCACGATCACCGCGCGGGTCTCGACCTCGGGGTCGTCGGCCTCGCC
>CAZGXF010000213.1:0-2625 GCA_964529575.1 uncultured bacterium | reverse complement strand
ACGAGGGCGAGGCAGAACGCGAGCACGACGGCTAGGCTGCGCGGCATGCGGGCATCTTACCTAGGCGCATGAGAGGGCGGTGCGCCGTGCTCATGGGCCCCGGACCGTTATCATCGCCGCCATGGGAACGGCAGACGTCGGTCGCCTCGTCGGCGACCCGAGCCAGGTACAGGCGGCCGCCGCGGCGGTGCGCGAACGCACCACCCTGAAGCCGCAGGTCGGCCTCGTGCTCGGCTCGGGGTTGGGAGCGCTCGCCGAGGAGGTGGACGGCGTCACGATCCCCTACGGGGAGCTGCCAGGCATGCCGGTGTCGTCGGCGCCGGGGCACGCCGGCCGCCTCCGCGTCGGCTACCTGGAGGGGCGCGAGGTCGTGGTCATGCAGGGCCGCGTGCACGCCTACGAGGGGTTCACGGCCTCGCAGGTCTCGTTCCCGGTCGCGGTCATGGCGGAGCTCGGCGTGCGGTCGTTGGTGGTCACCAACGCCTGCGGCGGCCTGGACCCGAACTTCCGCGCCGGCGAGCTGATGCTGCAGGTCGACTTCATCAACATGACGGGCCAGAACCCGCTCATCGGCCCCCTCGAGGACCCGTCCCACGAACGCTTCCCGGTCATGTACGACTGCTACGACCCCGACTACCGCGACGCGGCTCGCAGCGCGGCCCTGCGCCACGGCATCCCGCTGCGCGAGGGCGTCTACCTGGCGATCACCGGCCCGAGCTACGCCACCCGCGCCGAGCTGCGCGCCTACCGCACGCTGGGCGCCGACGCCATAGGCATGTCCACCGTGTTCGAGGTGCTGCGCGCGAGGCAGCTGGGCATGCGGGTGCTGGGCCTGTCGGCCATCACCGACATGGCCATCCCGGACTCGCACGAGCACGCCACCGGCGACGAGGTCGTGGCCATGGCCGAGCGCATGGGCGAGTCGTTCAAGCGGCTCGTCCGCGCGGTGCTGCCGGAGCTGTGACGACGATGATGCCGACGGCGCGTGACCAGGAGGTGCCGAGGTGAGGCTGAGCCCCCTCGAGATCGAGCACATGGAGTTCCCCCGCGGGGCGGGCGGGTACCAGCGCCACCACGTGCGCGACTTCCTGGAGCGCGTGGCGGCCGAGGTGGCCGACCTGCTGAGGGAGATGCAGGACCTGCAGGGAGAGCTCGACGCCGCCAGGCAGCAGGTGGCCGAGCTGCAGGCCAAGGAGGCCGAGCTGCAGCGCGCCGTCATCGCCGCCGAGCGCATCGCCAACGAGATCAAGGAGAACGCCAAGCGCGAGGCCAAGCTGATCCTCGACGAGGCCGAGCGCGTGCGCGAGCGCAGGCTGGCCGCGCTCGACGACGAGGTCGCCCGCACACGCGCGGACCTCGACCGCCTGCAGCGCGAGCAGTCGCTGTTCCGCGAGCAGTTCCGGGCGCTGCTGCAGGCCTACTCTCGCTCCCTCGAGGCCCTGGGCTACCAGGCCGGCGTGGTCGACGGGGAGGCGAAGCCGGCGAACGAGACCGCGGGCTGAGCTCCCACGCGGCTCCGGCGGGCGGCCGCGACGCTCGGACGGCGGTCCGCCGCCACGGCCGCGGCGCTCAGCGTTCCGCGGCGCTCCCCGACCCCGCGCCGGCGAGGCCCAGCTCGGCCAGCGCGTGCTCGAGCGTCACCCAGGGCAGCGTCGCGCACTTCACGCGGGCGTGCAGGCGGCTCACGCCCCGCAGGACCCGCGCCTCGCCCAGCGCCTCGGCGGGCTCCTCCCCCCTGATCATCGCCTTGAAGTCGGCGGCGAGCGCCAGCGCCTCCGCTGCCGCCTTGCCCTCGACGGCCTGGGTCATCAGGCTCGCCGAGGCCTGGCTGATGGCGCAGCCCGTGCCCTCGAAAGCCACCGTGGCGAGCCGCCCGTCTTCCACCGCTATGTAGAGCGTGATCTCGTCGCCGCAGCCGGGGTTGACGCCGGGGCAGGCGACGTCGTACCGCTCCGGGCGGTGCCGGTTGCGCGGCCGGCGCGAGTGCTCCAGCACCGCGGCCTGGTACAGCTCGCCCAGCAGGCCCATTCAGACCGCCGCGGCGAAGTGCGCCACGACCCGCTCGAGGGCGCCGAGGAAGGCGTCCACCTCCTCCGGGGTGTTGTAGACGTAGAAGCTCGCCCGCGTGGAGGCGCCGATGCCGAGGTGGCGGTGGAGGGGCTGGGCGCAGTGCATGCCCGCCCTCACGGCCACGCCCTCCAGGTCGAGCGCGGTGGCCACGTCGTGGGCGTGCACGCCGTCCACGACGAAGGTCACGAGACCCACGCGGCCCGCGGCGGGACCCACCAGGCGCACGCCGGGCATGGCCTGCAGCCCCTCCACGGCCCGGCGCACCAGGGCCTCGTCGTGCCGCCGCACGGCGTCCATGCCGAGACCGTGCAGGTACCTGACCGCGGCGGCGAAGCCGACGGCCTCGGCGATGCTGGGCGTGCCCGCCTCGAAGCGCTTGGGCACCGGGGCGTAGGTGGTGCCCTCGAAGGACACGCGCGAGATCATCTCGCCTCCGCCCATGAAGGGGGGCATCGCCTCCAGCAGCTCGGGCCGCGCCCAGAGGGCGCCGATGCCGGTGGGGCCCAGCATCTTGTGGGCCGAGAAGACGTAGAAGTCGCAGCCCAGCGCCGCGAC
>CAZGXF010000212.1:0-2736 GCA_964529575.1 uncultured bacterium | reverse complement strand
AGGCCCGAGGAGCGGTAGCCCCTCACCGCCTGGCGCACCTGGCTCAGGGCCTCGCGCGAGATGCGTTCGACGTCGGCCATCTCGCGGGCGGCGCGCTCGGGGTCGCGGGTGGCGAGCCTGGACGCCAGTTCCGACTTCAGCGTGATGGTCGAGAGCGTGTGGCCGAGGAGGTCGTGCAGGTCGCGCGCGATGCGCTCGCGCTCGGCGATCGTCGCCAGCCGCTCTATCTCGTCCTGCGCCATCCGCAGCCTGGCGCTGTGCACCTCGCGCTCGCACGCCAGGCGGTTCGCGACGCCCACCACCGGGGCGAAGATCAGCGCCGGCAGGTAAGGGTAGAGGACGTACGGGAACGGGACCGTGGAGAGCAGCGCCGCCACCGGCACCAGGGCGCAGCAGGCGGCGATCGCCCACACCGAGGTGCGCCGCTGGGGCAGGTAGCCCGAGATGGCGGCGGCGTAGATGAAGAACACGCTGGTGCCGGCGTTCACCGGCGCCAGGAGCACGCCCATCGCCAGCATGACCGAGAGGCCGATGAGCCCTCCCGGCCGGCCGTCCCAGAAGTAGGGGCGCGAGCCGGCGTGGCGGTCGGTCCAGCCGTAGACGGGCAGGAACGCCAGGACGATGAGGCCGGTCACGGCCCACTCGACCCAGGTGGCCTCGGCGTCGAACAGCGGCTGGAACGCCAGGATGCCCAGGTAGACAAGCCACACCAGCGAACGCTTGGGGACCAAGAAGGAGCGCCAGCGCATCCCGTCGAGGATACGCGGCGCCCGGTCGTGGTCGTTGGTCGCGGCGGTCACGGGGCGCGAGGTCAGCCGTACGTCTTGCCCTCGTCGCGCTTGTAGGCGAAGACCGCCAGCGCGAGGAAGAGGGCGGTGAAGCCGGCCAACACCAGCGCGTGCACGGCGCTGTCGCCGAGCGGCGTGGCGCCCACGGTGCCCACGGCGAGCTGCGCGTAGTGGTACGTGGGCAGGAAGCGCGCGATGTCCTGGATGACCGGCGGCAGGATCGTGATGGGCATCCACAGTCCCGAGGCGAACGCCAGCGGCATGTAGAGCAGGTTGATGACCACCGGTGCCGAGTTCGGGCCGAACAGGTAGCCGATCGCGAGGCCCAAGCTGGCGAAGGGGAAGACGCCGAGCAGCAGCACGCCGAGCATGTAGAGCCAGTCGAGGAACGCCACGCGCACGCCCTGGATGACCATGGCCGCCAGCGTGAGGGTCACCACGACCATCGCGCCGAACAGCAGCGCCATGCCGATCTTGGCGAGGAAGTAGGCCGCCGGCGGCATGGGCGAGACGCGCTTCAGGCGCATCCAGCCCTGGCCGCGCTCCGACGCCACGCCCACGCCGAAGGAGAACAGCGCGGCCGACACGACCCCGGCGGCGGCGTAGGTGGCGAGCATGTACCGGGCCGCCCTCAGGCCCTGCGCCTCGGCGTCGCCGAAGAACGCGCTGAACAGCAGGAAGAACATGAGCGGGAACGCCAGGGTGGCGACGCTGTACACGGGCAGCCTGAGCAGCTTGAGGAACTCGAACCTGGTCTCGGTGGCGACGAGCTTGACGAGGTCGCGCCGCGGGCGAGCCGCGAGCGTGTCGGTGGCCATGGTGGCGGAGGTCATGCCAGCACCCCTTCCTGGTAGGACTCGGCTCTGTAGGCGGCGGGCAGGTCGCGCGTGCCGCCGGTGATGTTGAGGAACGCCTCCTCGAGCGACGCGCCCTTCACCTCGAGCCCGTGGACGGCGTCGTCGGCGTTCAACAGCGCCCGCACGGTCGCCTCGGCGCTGGCCGTGTGGAGGTGCGTGGCGGCGCCTACGAGCTCGACGCGGGTGACGCCGGGCAGGTCGGCGAGCCGCTCGGGCGACAGCCTGGTCACGGCCCTCACGACCTTGCTGCCCGTGCGCGCCTTGATCTCGGCCGGCGTGCCCTCGGCGATGACCCGGCCGTGGTCGAGCAGGACGATGCGGTCGGCGAGGGCGTCGGCCTCCTCGAGGTAGTGCGTCGTGAGGATCACGGTGCGGCCGCCACCTATGAACGCGCGCACCTGGCGCCAGAAGTCGCGGCGCGACTCGACGTCCAGGCCGGTGGTGGGCTCGTCGAGGAACAGCAGGTCGGGGTCGCCCACCATCGCCAGCGCGAAGTGGAGCCGCTGCTTCTGGCCGCCGGAGAGCTTGCCGTACTGCCGGTTCGCGACCTCCTTCAGGCCGGCGAGCTCGAGGGCGCGCTCCACCGGCAGCGGGGCGGGGTAGTAGGCGGCGAACGACTCGACGTGCTCCCTGACCGTGAGGGTGGGCGGCACGCCGCTGATCTGCAGCATCGCCCCCACGCGCACCTTCGCGGCCACGTCGTCGGGGCTCGCGCCGAAGAGCGAGACGGCGCCCGCGTCCGGCCGCAGCAGGCCGAGCAGCGTGCTCACCGCCGTGGTCTTGCCGGCGCCGTTGGGGCCGAGGAGCGCGAGCACCTCGCCGGGCCGGACCCTGAGGGTCACCTCGTCCAGCGCCAGCACGTGGCCGTAGCGCTTGGTGACCCGCTCCAGTTGGGCTACGTATCTCTCGTTCATGCCCCGAGGATGGCGCCCGGGGCGGTGTGCCCGGCAGTGCCTTCGGTCAGCCGCGCGGGGTGACAGGTGTCATGCCGCTGACCCGAACGCGAACCGCCCGCCTCGCTAGGCGAGGAGGGCGGCCCGGTAGCGCCGAAGCGGCGGTCTGTGCGGGATCCAAGGGGCGGGCGGTTCCGC
>CAZGXF010000211.1:0-2745 GCA_964529575.1 uncultured bacterium | reverse complement strand
AGCTCCTGCACCGCCGTCGAGCCGGCCTCGCGGATGTGGTAGCCGGAGACCGAGACGAAGTTGAACCTGGGCGCGTGCTTGGGGCCCCACTCGAACGTGTCGATCACCAGGTCGACGCTGGGCCGCGGCGGGAAGATGTACTCCTTCTGGGCGATGAACTCCTTGAGGATGTCGTTCTGGATGGTGCCCCCGACCTTCCGCAGGTCGGCCCCGCGCCGCTCGGCCATCGCCAGGTACATCGCCCAGACCGCGTTGGCCGGGCTGTTGATCGTCATGGAGGTCGTGACCTGCTCCGGGTCGATGCCGTCGAACAGGACCTCCATGTCGGCGAGGCTGGAGACGGCGACGCCGCACTTCCCCACCTCGCCCAACGCCATGGGGTGATCGCTGTCGTAGCCCATGAGCGTGGGCAGGTCGAAGGCCGTGGACAGACCGGTCTGGCCGGCGGCCAGCAGCTTCTTGAAGCGCTCGTTCGTCTGCTCGGCCGTGCCGAAGCCGGCGAACATGCGCATCGTCCACAGCCGGCCGCGGTACATGCTGGCGCGTACGCCGCGGGTGTACGGGAACGAGCCGGGGTAGCCCAGGTCGCGCTCGGGGTCGAACCCCTCCAGGTCCTCTTGGGTGTAGAGCGGCTCGACCGGGATGCCGGAGAGGGTCTCGAACGGGACGTCACGCTCGGGCAGCGAGCGCGTCGCCTCGGCGTACTCCTCCTCCAGCCACCTGCTCTTCGGCTTCATGGCGGCATCCTACACGCCGCCTAGGGCGCGACCCGGCCGGGGACGCCGCCGACGGAAACGGCGGCACCCTCCTCGACCTCGGCGCGCAGCACGGCCAGGGCCCTCAGGCCGCCGTCCGGGAAGCGCGCCACGGTGCCGAGCCGGCCCACCACCCTGCCGCCGGCCTCGACGTCGCGACCTCGCGGCTCGGCGGACAGCTCCAGCCGGCGCAGGCCGCGGCGCACCGCGCCCCGCGCCGCGATGCGCGCCATGATCTCCTGCCCCAGGTAGCAGCCCTTGCGGAACGACACGAAGCGGTCCAGGCCGGCCTCCTGCGGCAGCACGCCCTCGCCGCCCTCGCGGCCGGCGGACGCGACGCCCGCCGCTACGCGAGCGGCGTCGAGCCCCGCGTCGCCCGCGTCCACGGCGCCCGCGCCCGCCAGGGCCGCCGCCAGCGCGCCCGCGTCGGGCGCGCCCAGCGCCACGAGGTCGAAGCCGCCCGCCTCCGAGCGGCGGGTCGGGTAGGCGAGGACCTGGTCGCCGCCGTGGCGCAGGGCGGCGAAGGCGCCGTCCGCGGGCGCCGCCGCGCCGCCCAGGGCGGTCCACAGCGTGGCGGCGGCTCCGGACCCCTGCAGCGTCACCGCGGCCGCCGGCACGCGGCGCAGCTCCACCTCGTCGAACACCACGTGCCGCTCGAGGGTCTCCGCGACCCGGTCGAGCAGGCCGTCGTCGACCACTAGGAGGAGGCGGCGCTCCTCGAGGCGGAACACCTGGGCCTCGGCCAGCGCGTGTCCCTTGTGGTTGAGGAGCAGGCTGCGGTTCGTCTCGCCCGGCCGCAGGCCGCTGACGTCGTTGGCCAGCTGCCCGTGGAGGAACGGCGCCGCGTCCGGCCCGCTCACCTCCAGGGCGGCGCTGCCGGCGAGGCGCGCCAGGAAGGGCGGTCCACCCGAGGAGGCGGCGAGGGCGGCGGCGGCCCGGGTCGCCGCGTCGACCGGCGCCGTGACCTCGGCGGCCGCCGCGCGGCCCGTCCGGGCGACCGCGGCACCCGACGCGTCCTGTTCGGCGTTCGTCACGAGCGCATCATCGCCCTCACAGGTCGATGAGGGTGTAGCCGAAGGCGTTGACGACGCGCACGCCGTCCGGCGTGACGTGCTCGCGCGGACCGCCGCCCTCCAGGTGCACGTGCCCGTGGACGTGCACGAGCGGCCGCCAGCGCCTGTGGAAGGCGTTGAACGCCGGCACGCCCCGGTGGGCGTGGTCGCTGCCCGCCGACGGCCCCACCGGAGGCGCGTGGGTGAGCAGCACGTCCACGGCGCGGCCGCGCCGGCTCTGCTCCAGGAGCAGGCGCGGCGTCAGGCGGGCCAGCATGCAGGCGTACTCGGACTCCTTGTACTGGAAAGGCCCTTCGCGGTAGCGGGCGCTCCCCTCGACGCCCAGCACCGTGACGCCGGCGACCTCGACGTAGCGCATGTGCACGTCCACGCAGCCGCCCGGGCGCCGGTAGGGCGCGGCGCCGCTCTCCTCGCGCAACAGGCCCACGCCGTGGTTGCCCATCACGTAGAGCGGCGCCACCTTGGCCTTCGTGGCCATGAACTCGAGCACCTCTCCGGGCATGTCCCCCGCCGAGAGGATGAGGTCGAACGGCGGCAGGTTGTCCGGGAAGTTGGGCGAGTGGACCACCGGCGACACGACGTCGGCGACGGCCAGCACCCTCACGCCCTTGGCGGCTACGCCACACCCTCCTTGGCGGCCCACTCCAGGCCGGCCCAGATGAGGTCCTCGATGTCGCCGTCGAGCACGGCGTCCGGGTCGTGGCGCATCGCGGCGGTGCGGTGGTCCTTCACGTAGCGCTTGTCGAGCACGTAGCTGCGGATCTGCGAGCCCCACTCGATGGCCTTCTGCTGGCCGCGCGCCTTCATCTGCTCCTCGAGCCGCCTGCGCTCCTCGCGCTCGTACAGGCGCGAGCGCAGGACCGTCATCGCCTTCTCGCGGTTCTTGATCTGCGACTTGCCGTCCTGGCAGGTGACGA
>CAZGXF010000210.1:0-2755 GCA_964529575.1 uncultured bacterium | reverse complement strand
GTAATCGGCAGGTCGTCGGTTCAAATCCGACCGTTGGCTCCACCGAGAAGCCCCGTCGCGGACGGGGCTTCTTCCGTACTGGCGCCGGACCGCGCCGCCTGGCTCAGACGCCCCTGTTCACCGGCTCACGCCCGGCGCCTAGCCTGCGGCACCATGCGCATCGCCAGGCACGCGCTCTTCTTCGGGCTGCTGGCCCTCTACCTCCTGGTGGTGGGGCAGAACTGGGCCCATTACGCGGCGGCCCTCATGACGCGGCTGTGGCTCAGGTACGACGGCGAGCTGGGGGCGGTGCCGCTGACTATCGGGACGGGGCCGCGCTACCTGCTGCCGGGGAGCGCCACCAGCGCCATGCCGTCGGGCTCGACGCCGGCGTCCAGCGTCCTCAGCAGCGACAGCGAGGCCACGTCGAACTCGTAGACGACGCCGCTGGCGGTGGCGGCCACGAACAAGCGCGCGCCGTCCGGGGTGGCGATGGTGCCCACGGGGAAGGAGGCCGCGGGGAGCGCCAACGAGCCCTTCTGCTCGTGCGAGACGGCGTCGTAGAGCCTCACCTCGTCGCCGCGGAAGCAGGTGACCGCCATGGTGGTGCTGTCCACGGGCGTCACCCGGATGGGCACCGCGCAGGTGGGGAAGACGTCGAGCTGGGCCAGGTCGTGCGGGTCCAGCACGTGCACCTCGTGCTCCTCGTTGCTGCCCACCCACAGCTCCTCGCCGCCCGGCGTCATGGCGATGCCCTCGGCGCCGGCGCCGACACGAGCGGTCGTCACCTCGCCGTCCGGCAGGGCGAGCCTGGTCACCGAGCCGCCGAGGATGTTCGCCGCGAACGCGGCCGAGGCGTCGGGCGCCGCGACGACCATGTGCGGCAGCCGCTGGCCCGTACCGTAGGCGGTGGTCGAGCCGTCGGCCAGGTCGAGCGCCAGCAAGGCGTCGTCGGCCTCCACGGTGACGAGGACCGTGCTGGTGCCTGGCACGAGCGCGAGCCCGTGCGGCATCGTCGCCGGCCGCGTCGAGAGCTCGCCGGTCACCGCGAGGGCCTCCAGGTCGACGACGACCACCGCGGAGCCCGGGGAGCCGCGGGTGCCGTAGCGGCTCACCAGCGCGAGCGGGCCGCCGGTGGGCGACGCCGCGCCGGTGACGGCCAGGACCTCGTGCGGCCCCGCGCCGACGTCCACGCGCCAGGCGACCGCGCCCGAGGCGAGCTCGATGCCCACCAACTGGCCGGCAGACTTGTCGACGACGAGGAGGTGGGTGGGTGCCGGCGTCACTGCATCGCCCTCCTGGGCCCAGGCGCAGCCGAGGGCCAGCCCGCACAGCACGACGGCCAGCAGGCGCCCCAGCACGCGCACCGGTTCGGCCACTTGCCCAGCGTACACTCGGTCGTGGCAGATCGGATCGCGAGCGGCAGCATGCCAGGGCGGCGAGAGCCGGGACGGGCTCGGCGCGGCATCAGGGAGCCCGTGAACGGGCTCACGCACATCCTGGGCGCGGTCGTGGCCCTAGTGGCCACGGTGCCGTTGGTGCTCCTCACCCGAGGCGACTGGCTCGACCGCGCCGCCTCGGTGGTGTTCGGGCTCACCTCGGTCGTGCTGTTCGTGGCCAGCTCCCTGCTCCACTCGCTGTGGGTGGAGCCGAGCCGAGAGGTGTGGCTCAGGCGCTTCGACCACGCCGCCATCTTCACGCTGATCGCCGGCACCTACACGCCGATACTCGTGCAGGCGCTGCGCCCCGACAGCCCGCGCCTGGCTTGGACGGTGCTCGCCGTGGTCTGGGCGATCGCCCTCCTGGGGCTGGTGTTCAAGCTGCTGTGGATCGACGCGCCGCGCTGGCTCTCCACGGCCCTGTACCTGCTGATGGGCTGGCTCGTGGTGGGCGCCATCGTGCCGGTGACGCGGGCTCTGGGGCCGGCCGGCCTAGCCTGGTTGGTGGCGGGAGGCCTGGCCTACACGGTGGGCGCGGTCATCTACGCCCTGAAGCGGCCGAACCTCCGGCCGGGCTTCGGCTTCCACGAGCTGTGGCACGTCCTCGTGTTGGCGGGCTGGGCATGCCACGCCGTGATGGTCTACCGGGTGGCGCTGGCGGCCTGAGCCGCGGCCGCGCCGGGCCGGCGCCACCCGGGCGCCGTTCGGCCGCCGCTGAGCACGGCCCCGGGCCGGGTGCCGCGGCACCACCGCTCGTGCCTGCCCGTCAGAACCGCTCGGTGACGGTCTTCATCTCCACGAACAGGCGCAGGTAGTCGGGCCCGCCGGCCTTGGAGTTCGTGCCGGAGAGGTCGAAGCCGCCGAACGGCTGCACGCCCACCAGGGCGCCCGTGATCTTGCGGTTCACGTAGAGGTTGCCCACGCGGAACTCGCGGCGGGCGCGCTCGATGCGGCTGCGGTCGCGGCTCACGATCCCGCCCGTCAGGGCGTAGGTGGTGCCGTTGGCGTACTGCAGCGCCTGGTCGAAGTCCTTCGCCTTCATGACCGCCACCACGGGCCCGAAGATCTCCTCGCAGGCGATGGTCGCGCTGGGCGGCACCTCGGCGAACACCGTGGGCTTCACGAAGTACCCGGGCCCGGCCTCGGGGGCCTTGCCGCCGCCGGCCACCAACCGGGACTCGACCTTGCCGGCCTCGACGTAGCCCAGGACCTTCTCGTACTGCCGCTCGTTGATGACGGCGGCCACGTCGGCGTTCTCCTCGGCGGGGCCCACCTTGAGCCTCTCGACGCCGGCGACGAAGCGCTCGAGGACCTCGTCGTAGACGTCCTCCACGACG
>CAZGXF010000209.1:0-2868 GCA_964529575.1 uncultured bacterium | reverse complement strand
CGAAGGTCGCCTGGAGGATGCCCTGGGAGACCTCGGGCTGGTACGGCGTGTAGGCGGTCACGAACTCGCTCTGGAGGGCCAGGTGCGGGGTGACGCTGGGGATGAAGTGGCGCCTGATCCCGCCGCCCAGGAAGTCGGGGCCGCGGGTCGAGTTCTTCTCGGCCAGGGCGCGCATGTGCTCGAGCAGGGCGGCCTCGTCCATGCCGGGCGGCAGGTCGACGTCGGGGTCGCGCAGCTCGGCCGGCAGGTCCGCGAACAGCTCCTCGATCGAGCCGGCCCCCACCGTCTCCAGCGCCCGACGCTCGTCCTCGGGCGTGTGCGGGTGGTAGCGCACCCTTAGCCTTCTTCCAGCGTGGAGCCGTAGGCCTGCGCGTCCAGGAGCTCGTCGTACTCGGCGAAGGAGCTGGGGGCGAGGCTGAAGAGCCAGCCCTCCTCGTAGGGGCTCTCGTTGATCGTCTCCGGCCTGGACTCCAGCGCCGTGTTCACCGCCACGACCTCGCCGCTCATGGGGGCGTAGATGTCCGACGCGGTCTTCACCGACTCGATGACGGCCACGGTGTCGCCCTTGGCGACCTTGCGCCCTACCTCGGGCAGCTCCACGAAGACCACGTCGCCAAGCTGGTCCTGGGCGAAGTCGGTGATGCCCACGACGACGGTGCCGTCGTCGTCCTTCCGCGCCCACTCGTGGGTCTTGGCGTAGCGAAGGTCGTCTGGCGTTCTCATGCTGCTGCTCCTCCAAGCTGGGCACGCGTGAGCGCGTGCGGCGCCGCCCTCGTCACCTCTGGTGGAACGGCGGCTTGACGACGACGGCGGCCATGGGCCGGCCGCGGACCTCGACCCAGAGGCGGCTGCCGGGCTCGGCGTGGGCGACGTCCACCCAGGCGAAGCCGATGCTCTCGCGGGTCAAAGGCGAGAGCGTGCCCGAGCTCACCTCGCCCACGGCGTTCCGGTCCCTGTCGAGGACGCGGTAGCCCTGGCGGGGGATCGCCCTGTCCACCATCCTGATGCCGACGAGGCGACGGCCGCAGTCACGGCCCCACATGGCCTCGCGGCCGAAGAACGGCTTGTCCTTCACCACCCAGGCGAAGTCGGTGCAGAGGGGGTTCGTGCGCTCGGTCAACTCGTGGCCGTAGAGGGGGAAGCCGGCCTCGAGCCGCAGCGTGTCGCGGGCGCCCAGACCGCAGGGCGTGGCGCCGGCGCTCACGACGACGTCCCACACCGCCTCGGCGTCGGCGGGGCGGACGAAGACCTCGAAGCCGTCCTCGCCGGTGTAGCCGGTGCGGCTCAGCCTCACCGGCACGCCCGAGACCTCGGCGTCCACCGTGCCGTTCCGCTTCACCTCCGTTAGGTCGGGCTCCACCAGTCGGTCGAGCAGAAGGGCCGCGCTGGGACCCTGCACGGCGATGAGCGCCCAGTCGTCGGTCTCGTCGACCACGGTGACCTCGCGTCCCTGGGCCAGCCGATGCAGGTGCGTCACGACCGGCTGGCGGTTCGCGGCGTTGGCGACGACGAGGTACTCGTCCTCGCCCTCGCGGTAAACGTAGAGGTCGTCGATGACGCCGCCGGACTCGTTCGGCAGCATGTTGTAGTGGCCGCGCCCCAGCTTCAGCTTGGCCGGGTCGTTCAGCGTGGCGTAGGCGAGGAAAGCCGTCGCCTCGGGGCCGGAGACCCTGACCTCGGCCATGTGCGAGACGTCGAAGACGCCCGCGCCGCTCCTGACGGCGAGGTGCTCCTCGTTGATGCCGCCCTTGTAGTGGAGAGGCATCTCGTACCCCGCGAACTCGACCAGCCTGGCGCCCAGCTCTTGGTGCTTCTGGTGGAGGGGGGTACGGAGCATCGGCGCGAGGATATCACGCCCCAGCGGGCGCTCCCGGAGCGCCGAGGGGCGGGCGTATAAGCGTCTGGGTCAGGCCTTCTGGGCGAGCTTCTCGAGCACCATCGTGGCGACGGCGCGCAGCGGCTCGAACACGCCCTTGAACTCCGAAGCGACGGCCTCGAAGACCTGGAACCTGCCTTCGGGGTTCAGCACGGCGTCGATCATCTCCATCGGCAGCGCGTCCGGCAGGTCGCGCTTGTTGACCTGGATCACCGTGGGCACGTCGGCGATGCGCAGGTTGTACTCCTGCAGGTTCTCGCGCAGGTTGCGCAGGCTCTCGGCGTTCGCGCGCAGGCGGTCGGGCGCCGAGTCGGCGACGAAGACGACGCCGTCGACCCCGCGGAGGATCAGCTTGCGGGACGAGTTGTAGAAGACCTGACCCGGCACCGTGTAGAGGTGGAAGCGCGTCTTGAAGCCGTTGACCTTGCCGAGGTCGAGGGGGAGGAAGTCGAAGAAGAGGGTGCGCTCGTCCTCGGTGGCGAGCGAGACCATGTCGCCCTTCGACTCGGCCGGCACCTGGTCGTAGATCTGCTTGAGGTTCGTCGTCTTGCCCGAGAGGCCGGGGCCGTAGTAGACGATCTTGAAGTTGATCTCGCGGACCGCGAAGTTGATCGTGCTCATCGCTCCCTCGTCCCGAACAGCCCGTCGAGCAGCGCCGTGGTGGAATCGGACCACTCCTGGTCGAACTCGACGGTAGGCGGCGGCTCCTGAGACGCCTCGATGACGGCGCGGATCTCGGTCGCGGCCAGCTTCGTGGCCATCTTCACCCTGCCGAGCTGGGCGCCGGAGTCGAACACGGTCACGAGGAGGGCCTCCTCGCCCAGCTCCTCGAGGTAAGTGCCCACCTCGGCGCCCTGCTGGACCGTCTCCTTGAAGCCCTCCTCGCCGAAGAGCTGCGCGATCGCGCGGTTCGCGGAGTAGTTCGAGGCGACGAGGGTGGCGAACGAGTCGAGGGACGGCGGCTTGGGCGCCCACAGGGCGCGCTGGTGCAC
>CAZGXF010000208.1:0-2917 GCA_964529575.1 uncultured bacterium | reverse complement strand
GCTCGCTCCCCTGGCTGCTGCGGCACGAGCTGAGGGTCCGCTGGCGCGAGGCGCTCGGCGACACCAAGCCAGGCACGGCGCTGTTCCTCGGCGCCCTGGTGCTCGTCGCCGCGCACCTCTTCCTCGCCCCCCTGGCCGAGCCGCTGGCGGGCATCGTCGCCTCGCCGCGGTCGCTGCCGGCGACGCTCCTGGCGGGCGTGGCGCTGCTGGTGCTCGTGCCCATGGGGCTGACGGTGGGGATCAACCACAGCGTCATGGCGCTCTTCGAGCGCGGCGACCTCGACCTGTTGGCCTCGTCGCCGCTGCGGGCGCGCACCGTCTTCGCCAGCCGCCTGCTCGCCGTGGCCGCGGGCGTGTTCCTCACGCTCGGCGTGTTCGTGCTGCCGCTCGTCACCCTGGGCCTGTACGTGGGCGCACCGCGGCTGCTGGGCGCCGTGCCGCTGCTGGCCTCGGTG
This sequence comes from uncultured bacterium, assembly GCA_964529575.1. Classification (GTDB taxonomy): domain Bacteria; phylum Deinococcota; class Deinococci; order Deinococcales; family Trueperaceae; genus DASRWD01. The sequence goes on along the minus strand of CAZGXF010000208.1, from coordinate 2,462 downwards.
GCGCTGACCACGGCCTCGCTGGGCATGCTCCTCACGCTCGCGCTGGTCAGGGCGCTCGGGCCGCGGCGGGCGCGCACGCTGTCGCAGGTCCTGGCCGCGCTCGCCGGGGCGTTCCTGTTCCTACTCACGCAGCTCCCGAACCTGATGCGCGGCCGTACGGACGAGGCGGAGAGGCTGCAGCGCTGGCTCTCCTACCTCGAGCCCGGCGGCCCGCTCGCCGCCGACAGCCCGCTGTGGCTACCGGCGCGCACGCTCTACCTCGACCCGCTCTCGACCGTCGTGTCCCTCGGCGCCGGCGCGCTGCTCGCCTGGGGGACGGTCGTGACGCTCCACGGCGCGTTCGCCCGGGGTATCGGCCTGTCGGAGGGAACGCCACGGCGCCGGCGGGCGCGCGACGAGGCGGTCCCGCGCTTCGCCGGGGACCGCGGCCCGGTGCGGGCGCTCCTGACGAAGGAGTGGAAGCTGATCCTCCGGGACCCCTACCTGGTGTCGCAGACGCTGCTGCAGCTCGTCTACCTGGCCCCCGCCGCGTACGTGCTGTTCTTCAGCGACAGGGGCCCGTGGACCGGCCTGCAGCTCGGCCCTCTGGCCGCCGCGCTGGTGGCGACGGCCGGTGGGACGCTCGCCTCCAGCTTGGCCCGCATCTGCGTGGCCGGCGAGGAGGCGCCCGACCTGTTGGCCGCGTCGCCCGTCCCCGGCCGCACGCTGCGGCGGGCGAAGCTCCTCGCCTCCTCCCTGCCGGCCCTGGCGCTGTGCGCGGTGCTGGCCGTGGGCGTCGGCACGCTGCACCCGTTGGCCGGCGTGGCCGCGGCGGCGTGCGGGGCGGCGTGCACGCTCACGGTCTCGGCGGTGCGCCTCTGGAACCCGGTGCGGGCGAGCCGCAAGGACCTGTTCCGCCAGCGCCGCGTGCAGGGCGACCTAGTGCTCTCCATGGTCGAGGGGCTGGTCCCGATCGTCTGGGGCGTGGCCTGCTTCCTGCTCGCCACCCTCGACCCGTGGGCCGTCGTGGCGTTGGCTGCCGCCTGTGGTCTGCCGCTGTTCGGGTTCCTGCGGGCGCGGGGCCAGGGGTTCGCGTTCGGCACCTAGGCGGCGGTCCGCGCTAAGCTCTCATCGTAAGCTCACGCCCGAGCGGTGATGCGACGGAGGCCGAGATGCGCGCGTACCTGATGGAGTTCGTCGGAACGTTCTTCCTGGTGCTGACGGTAGGCCTGGTGGTCGCCCAGGGCGTCGCCCTGGCGCCCGTGGCGATCGGGTTCGTGCTGATGGTCATGGTCTACGCCGGCGGGCACGTGTCCGGCGGCCACTACAACCCGGCGGTCAGCCTGGGCGCGGCCCTGCGCGGCGCGCTGCCCACGAAGGAGCTCGTGCCGTACTGGGTCGCCCAGCTGCTAGGCGCCGTCGTGGCGGCGGCCGTGGCGCGCTGGGTCGCGGGCCCCTTCACCGTGGCGCCCGGCCCCGACGCCGGCGCGCTGGCGGCCCTCACCGTCGAGACCCTCTTCACCTTCGCGCTCGTCGCCGTGGTGCTCGCCTCGGCCACGGCCGCGGCCACCAAGGGCAACTCCTTCTACGGCCTGGCGATCGGCGGCACGGTCCTCGCCGCGGCCTTCGCCGGAGGCGGCATCTCGGGCGGCGCCTTCAACCCGGCCGTCGGCGTGGGCGCCGTGGTCGTGGACGCTCTCGCCGGCGGCCCTGCCGGCCACGTCTGGCTCTACGTCGTGGGGCCGCTGCTGGGCGCGGTGATCGCGGCGGCGGTCTTCAGGTACCTGCACCCGGAGGGGTGAGCGATCGGCGCCAGCGGCCGGGCGGGCCGCCACGCGCCAGGCTCCTCACGGGACACACAGAAGTAGCGTGGGGCACGTTACTCACATCTAGGCGCGGCAACATCGGTCGATGAGGAGGTGATCGACCGATGAGCTTAGTTCGTGCGGTCGTCGCGTTCATCTTGGTCTCCGCCATCGGTACGGTGGCACTAGCGCAGGAGCAGGCCCAGGACTTCGAGCACCTCCAGCTCGAGCTCGTGGCCGAAGGCTTCGTCTCTCCCGTCACCCTGGTGAGCCCGCCGGGTGACGAGAGGCTGTTCGTCGTCGACAGGCCCGGCGTGGTGTACGCCCTCGACCAGCAGGGCCAGCGCGAGGAGGCGCCGTTCCTCGACATCACCGACCGCGTGGTCGAGCTGAACCCCGACTACGACGAGCGGGGTCTGCTGGGCTTCGCGTTCCACCCGGCCTTCGCCGAGAACGGCCGAGCCTTCGCCTACTACAGCGCTCCGCTGCGCGAAGGCGCCCCCGAGGGCTGGAACCACACCGCGGTCCTCGCCGAGTTCACGCTGGGCGACGACGGGCGGCTCGACCCGAGCTCCGAGCGCGTGCTGCTCGAGATCGACCAGCCCCAGATGAACCACAACGGTGGCCAGGTCCTCTTCGGGCACGACGGCTACCTCTACCTGGGGCTGGGTGACGGCG
>CAZGXF010000207.1:0-2946 GCA_964529575.1 uncultured bacterium | reverse complement strand
CCCCAGCAGTAGGCGGCGCCGGCCGAGGTGAGGCCGCACGTGTGGCGCCCTCCGGCCGTGACGTAGACGATGTCCTCGGGGAGCGCTACGGCCTCGACCAGGTGGCGGGTCTCGTTGCCCGCGCCGTCGGCGGCGACGAGCGTGAGCGCGTAGGCGCGGTCCTGGTCAGGCGTGAAGGTGAAGGTCCAGGTATGCGGCGTCTGCGAGTCGTCGACGGTGGCGTCGCCCAGGTGGACGGGCCCGTCGTACACCGAGACGCGGGCGACCCCCGTCTGGGCGTCGAAGACCGTGCCCGCCAGCTGCACGAGGACGCCGGCCCGATGCTCGGCGGGCGCCTGGGTCACCTCCAGGTAGGGCGGTACGAGGTCCAGCCCCAGGCCGCCGGCGTAGCTCTCGCACACCTCCACGGCGGGCAGCACGAGGTCGTCGGGCAGCACGGCCGTGGCGGGGTCGCGGTGGTCGGTCACCTGCGCGCTCACGACGATCTCCTCGCACTCCACCACCAGCCTGACGCCGCGCTTGCTCGCCTCCAGGAGGTCCGCGGAGGCCGTGAAGCTCACGTCGAAGTCGTCGGTGGGCACGACCAGGTCCTCCCGGCCCGGCGGGTGCACCAGCAGGGCGACGTCGATGACCATGTTCGGCACGATCTTCTTGGGGCCTACCAACGCCGCCGAGCCCAGGAAGCTGCGGAGCTCGACGCGGACGGTCTCGTCGCCGTCCACGACGACGCCGAGGCTCGCGCCGTCCGCCAGCTCGTTGCCGGAGCCGTCCTCGGCCAGCACCACGAAGTCGTAGGTCCCATGCGGCAGGTGAAGCGTCACCTGGCCGCCGGACAGCGGGACGACCTCGTCACCGCTCTCGGCGGCGTTCCCGGCCGCGTCGAAGCGCACGGGCTGGCCGCCTGAGAAGACGCGCAGCTCCACGAACTCGACGCCCGGTCCACCCGTTACGGGGTCCACGGGCACCCCTTGGGGCGCCAAGCCGGGCTCGGCGGCGTGGGCCGGGCCGGTAGGGCCGCCGTGGCCGAGCCGCACCGTAACGGTCGCGAGTTCGCCCTGCGGCGCCTGGGGAGCGCCGCAGGCGGCGAGCAGCGCCGCCAGCAGCGTGACGGCGGCGAGGTGGAGTGAACGGGGCTTCACCACGGCTCACTCCACGTCCACTTCGAGGGTGGCTTGCGACTGGTTGCCCGCCCCGTCGGTGGCAACGATCGTCAGCTCGTAGGTCCTGGCGACGTCGAGCGTCGTGCCGGCGAACGACCACTCGTCGTAGAGGTCGTCGTCGCTGTCCGGCGTGACGACGGCCTCGCCGAGCAGCACGACGCCCTCGTAGACCTCCACCCTCTGCACGCCGGACTGCGCGTCCTTGACGACCCCGCTGAGCTCCAGCACGGAGCCCACGGGGAGGGTCACGGGCGGCGTGGGCGCCAGGACGTCCACGTACGGCGGCACGAGGTCGACGCCCACCGTCACCGGCGGGCAGTGGTAGTCGATCCCGACGACCAGCTGCGCGTCGGCGAGGACGTCCACCCCGCCTGGCGCGAAGACGGAGGCGTCCACGACCACGTCGGCGCACTCCGCCACTACCCTGATGCCCAGGTCGCTGTGCCCGCCGTCGGAGCCGCCGGTGACCTGGTACGAGGCGTCGTAGTCCGTCGTGGGCACGATCAGGTCGGCACGACCCGGCGGATGCACGGCGAGGAAGACGTCGAACACCTGGTTCGGCAGCACGGCGACCGGGCCGGCGAGGCTGGCGGACCCGATCTCGCTGACGAGGGGGACGAGGATGTCCAGCGGTCCATCGACGTTCACGTCGGCGAGCGAACCCTTCGCCAGGACGTTGCCCTCGGCGTCGCGGGCCTCTACCTCGAACGCGTACGTGCCGAACAGCAGGTGGAGCGTGACCTGGGCGGCGGCCGCGGTCAGGACGACCGGCACGGAGCCGCTCTCGTCCGGCACCTCGTTGCCGTCGGCGTCGAAGTACACGCGGTCCATGCCCCTGTAGACCTTCAGCTCGGCCTCCGTCACGCCGGTGGCGCCGCTGACGGGGTCGACGGGCGCGCCCTGCGGGGCGAGCTCCTGGGCGCGCGCGGCGGCGCCGATGTCGACGCCCACGGTCACGGCGGCCGACCGCGGTGCGGCCGAGCGGCCCGAGTCGCACGCCGCCAGCGCGAGGACGACCAGCAGGCCTATGAACAGTGCGTTGCGAACCATGAACCCTCCTCCGATCGGGCGCGAGGCCCCATCGGTAGGTAGGGGTACGTAGGTGACCGCGCTCCGTCCGCGCCCCGTCCGGCCGGCGCGGGAGACGCCTCAGGCGCGGGGTCGTCGGCCGTTCAGACGGGCACCGCGGCGTAGAGCTCGGTGCCGCGCGCCGGCGCCGCGTCGATCTCGAGGCGGCCGCCGCGCGCCTCGACGCGCTCGCGCATCTGCTTGATGCCCAAGCCCCCGGCGCTGGTGACGCGGTCCGCCACCTGGTCGACGTCGAAGCCCACGCCGTCGTCGCGCACCGCCACGAAGGCCATGCCGTCCTCGGTGGTGCCCAGGCGCACCTCGACGTTCTGGGCCCGCGCGTGCTTGGCCACGTTGTGCATGGCCTCCTGGAAGATGCGGAACAGGACGGCCTCGGACTTCAGCGACAGCTCGGGGAGCGGCCCGAACGACACCTCGACCTTGACGTCGTTCTGCTGCCCGAAGTCGAGCGCGTAGCGCCGCACGGTCTCGGCGAAGCCGAAGCGCTCCAGGTCCACGGGCCTGAGCGCGAAGATCGAGCGACGCACCTCCCGTATGGACTCGCGCACGGTCTCCTTGGCCTGCTCCAGCTCCGCGGCGGCCTTCGCCGGGTCGCGGGTCATGAGGCGCTGCACCAGGTCGAGCTTGAGGGCGGCGAACGCCAGCATCTGCGCCACGCCGTCGTGGATCTCGCGGGCGATGCGCGAGCGCTCCTCCG
>CAZGXF010000206.1:0-2964 GCA_964529575.1 uncultured bacterium | reverse complement strand
ACGGCGCGGACCGCGCTCGCCTCCTCAGCCGGCGCCCTCGGGCACGACCGCCAGCGCCTCGATCTCCACCAGCACGCCGGGCCGAGCGAACCCCGGCACGGCGATGACCGTGATGGCCGTGGGGCGCGGACCCCACTCCTCGTTCGAGGCCTGGAAGCCGGCGTTCACGTCCTGGCCGTGGGCGTAGTAGACGGCCAGCCGGACCACGTGCTCCTGCCGGGCACCCGCCTCCTCCAGCACGGCGAGGACGTTGCTCAGCGCCTGCTTCGTCTGCTCGGGGAAGCCCCCGCTCACGAGACGCCCGTCGGGACCCACGCCGTTCTGCCCGCCCACCACGACCAGGCGCCCCGGTCCCTCGACCATGACGCCCTGCGAGAAGGCGGGGTTGCGGTGCATGGAGGCCGGGTTAAGGTGCCTCAGCGTCATCCGCGCCTCCCCAGGTGGTCGGCTCGGGGGCCAGGCGCCCCCACCGCCGCGACGGTCATCCCTTGACCGCCTTGCGCAGCTGCCTCAGCGCCCCGAGGTGGTAGGCCGCGTGCCCGAAGCTGGCGAGAGCGCCGAGCGCCGCGCCGTCGGCCTGCCAGTCCTGCATCGTGGTCACGTTCCCCAGGAGCTGGTCGCCGGCGCGCCGCAGCTTGGCCCGGAGCTCGTCCCACTCCCCCGCCGTGACGGTGCGCACCGCCCAGCTCTCGTCCCAGGAGCCGGGCGCCTGCCCGGCGAAGTGTTTGTTGGCGCTGTCTATCGCCCAGTACATGTGGAACGCGTGCGCCGCCAGCGTGGTGCCGTTGACGTCGCGCGACGCCTCCTCGGCGCTCACGTCGGCGAGGGTCCCGTTCGCGCCGCCTTCGCGCCCTCCCGTCGTCACCCACGTGGGTCGGCCCTCGGGCACGCCCTCCAGCAGCTCCCTGTAGAGCTCGACGAAGCTCTCGGTCAGGCGCTCCAGGTGCGCGGCGTTCGGGTCCGAAGCAGCGGTATCCGTCATCTCGGCCTCCATGGCCAGGAGCGTAGGGCCTTAACCGGACAGCAGGTGGCAGGTTCTGCGCCCGGGCCTAGGACCACCCGGCGCTGGCCGCGGTGTCGGCGGGCCGCCACCGCCGGCCGCGTAGCCTGGACGCGAGCGAGGGCGCGCCCGGCCCGCGGACCGCACCGGGTGACGGGAGGGCACGGTCCTGCACGCCGCCCGCCTAGGCTTCGCGGCTCAGCGCTTGGAGAGCTCGACCCAGCCGCCCGGAACGGCGCCGCAGTCCGCCGTGTAGCCGCCCACCAGGCGGTCGCCTCTCTGCTCGGCGAGGAGGTGGAAGCTGCAGTCAGCCACGGTGGTGCTCGTCAGCTCGAGCATCAGCAGCGAACCCACGACGCCCGAGGCGGAGCCTTGGGCCAAGGTCCCGGGCAGGCTCGACTCCCAGGTACCCGAGACGGCCGAGCCGGACACCTGCAGGTCGAGGAGGAGGACGCCGCTCGCGTCGCCTTCCACGGGCTCGTAGACGCCGGTCCACGTGCCGGTCAGCGGTACGCCCAGGAGCCGCTGGCAGCCCGCGAGAGCCAGGGCCACCAGCAGCGCCGCGGCCGCGCGGACCGCCAGTCGCCTCACGCCTTCGTCACCGCTTCGCCGCCCTGCCCCGCTCCCGACCTCACGGCACCGAGCTCGTCGAGCGTACGGGCGATGGCCTCGGGACCGTAGCCCAGCTCCTCGTGCTGCGCCTTCGGGTCGCCGTGCGGCACGACGCGGTCCCTGATGCCGAGGCGCACCACGGGCACGATCAGCCCGCCTTCGGCGAGCGTCTCGAGCACGGCCGAGCCCAGGCCGCCCACGACCGTATGGTCCTCGACCGTGACGAGCGCACGGGCCTGGGCGGCCAGCTCGAGCAGCAACCGGGCGTCGAGCGGCTTGACGAAGCGACCGTCGACCACGCCCACGTCCGGCCGCCCTTCGGCCGCCTGGAGGGCGTAGGCGACGGTGGGGCCGAGGCCCACCACCCACACCGCGCGTCTGCGGTCGGCGGGCTCGCGGAGCACCTCCCACGTCCCCCACTCGACCTCGGGCCAGTCGCTCGCCGGGGCGTCGTCGGGAGCCGGCACGCCGCCACGCGGCCAGCGGATCGCCTTGGGGCCGCCCAAGCGCAGCGCCGCCTTCAGCATCCCGCGCATCTGCGCCACGTCGCGCGGCATGGCGACGCTCATGTTCGGCACGGCGCGCAGGTAGGCGAGGTCGTAGACGCCCTGGTGCGTGGCTCCGTCGCCACCCACCAGTCCGGCGCGGTCGACCGCGAAGACGACGTCGAGGTCCTCCAGGCAGACGTCGTGGATCACCTGGTCGTAGCCGCGCTGCAGGAACGTGGAGTAGATGGCCACGATGGGCTTCTCGCCGCGGAGCGCCAGGCCGGCGCCCACCGTCACCGCCACGTCCTCGGCGATGCCGACGTCGATGTAGCGGTCCGGGTGGGCCTTCGAGTACTCCACCAGGCCCGAGCCCTCCCGCATCGCCGGCGTGATCACCCAGACGCGGTCGTCGGCGTCGGCGAGCTTGGTGGCCGCGTCGCCGAAGGCCGTGGACCAGGTGGAGCTGCTCGCCTTGGCCACGGGGTTGTCGGGGTCGAAGCTCGAGGCGCCGTGCCAGGCGATGGGGTCGGACTCGGCGACCTTGTAGCCCTTGCCCTTGCGCGTGACGATGTGCAGCATCGTCGGGCCGTCCAGCTGCCTGATGTGGTCGAGGTAGTAGATGAGCTGGTCGATGTCGTGGCCGTCGATGGGCCCGACGTAGCGCACGCCCATGGCGTGGAACGGGTTGTTGCTGGCCGGGTCGAAGAAGCGACGCGTGGCCTTCTTGGCGCGGCTGGCCACCTCGGCGAGCGGCGCCCAGATGCGCTCCAGCGCGGCCTTCGAGCGGTCCTCGGCCTCCTGGAACCAGGGCTGCACCTGCAGCGTGCGCATGTAGTGGTTGATGGCGCCCACGTTCTCGCTGAT
>CAZGXF010000205.1:0-2989 GCA_964529575.1 uncultured bacterium | reverse complement strand
ACGCCGACGATCGCACGGTGTGGGTGGACCCGAGTACCGGGAAGCGCCTCGCCGTGGTGGGCCTGGACCTCACGTCGGTCTCGGGCGGCCCTGAGATCTCCACCAGCGCCGTCGCCGAAGCGCTCGGAGGCGGCGTGCGCGGGGTACTGGACGACCTGGACGCCTACTTCGCTGCCGGCGGCTCCTGGGACCCGCAGGGCGTCGTCATCAACATGAGCTGGGTCTTCTTGCCCTGCGCGACGGTCGCGGCGTTCATCGACAACAAGGACGCGTTCGATTCTCTGGAGCGTTACCTGGACGCCCTAGGCGTGGACGTGGCGGCTCACGGCATCGACCTCGTGATGGCGGCGATGAACGCGGTGAACGACCCAGACCTGGTCCGCCTCCTGGGCGTCGACCCCCAGCGTCCCGAGTACCCGGTCCAGGACTTCGCGTTCGTGGCCGCGGCCGGCAACTTCTCGCTGCCCTACTCCATGCTCCCCGCCGGCTGGCCCGCGGTCGTGTCGGTCGCGGTCCAGGACGAGGGGCACGTGTTCCCGGGCCGGTACTCGAACGTCGGTGACGTGACGATGCCGGGCGAGTGGGTCACCTTCCAGCCGCTGTACCGCCTCGAGCTGCTGGGCGAAGGGACGCTGCTCTCGTACGCGGGCACGTCCTACGCGGCGCCTCTGGTCTCCCTCTACGCGGCGCTGGACATGGCCAGCGGTCAACCGCAGTGCCTGTACCAACCGGGCAGCCCACCGCCCCTCACGAAGGGCGGCACGCCGGACCAGCGGATGGTCTTCGCGATAGGAGACTGCTAGCCGTCCCACCTGGTCCCATGCGAAGCAGAGCGCCGACCGGCTCATAGCCGGTCGGCGCTACCCCCCACCTAGCCCTGAGGGCGCCGGGTCAGAACTCCGTCGGCTGGCAGATCAGCCGGGTCACCGACTCGACGCCGGAGAAGGCGCTGCCGAAGCTGGTGGCGTTGGCGGGGGACGACGCGACCTCGTAAACGCGGACCAGGCGACCGTCCTCTCGGACCACCAGCGCGAGCACCTCGATGCTCACGCCCGGGTCGAGGGTCATCGTTCCGGGGGCCGAGGGGGCCAGCCAGGCGCCGGCAGAGCCGGTCGGGCCCGCGTAGCCGGCGAAGCCGGGCTCGAACTCGAGGTCCTTGGCCAGCACGACGCCGGCGACCAACACCGCCACGAACAGGACGAGCTTGCGCATACGACCTTCCTCCTCCGCGCGATGGCGCTCTGGTGTGGAGGTCGAGGGCCGGGCTCCTGCGCTCCGTGTCTCCCTCGCGTCTCCTGGCCGGAGGATGCGCGTGGGGCCGTGACGCTCTCGTGATGCCCTCGTGATGCCCTCGTGATGCCTCCGTGACGCGACGGGGAGGCGCGTACGGGCCGTTGGGACCGAGCTGCCCGGGGCCGGGGTCCCTCATGGGCCCGCGCGGAGCGGGAACACCGGGGAGGTCGCGCGCTAGGCGCTGAGCACGCCCGTGGCCGCGCCGAACTGCGCGTGGTGCAGGCGGCTGTACACGCCGCCCTCGCGCAGGAGCTCGTCGTGGCGGCCCTGCTCGACCACCCGACCGCCGTCCACGACCACGATGCGGTCGGCGTGCTTGATCGTCGCCAGGCGGTGCGCGATGACCAGGGTCGTGCGGCCCTTCGAGAGCTCGTCGAGCGCGTGCTGGATGGCGCGCTCGGTCTCGGTGTCGAGGGCCGAGGTCGCCTCGTCGAGGATCAGGATGGGCGGGTTCTTCAGGAAGATGCGCGCGATCGAGAGGCGCTGCTTCTGGCCGCCCGAGAGCTTCACCCCGCGCTCGCCGATCAGCGTGTCGAGGCCGTGCGGCAGGCTGGCCAGGAGGTCCTCTAGCTGCGCGCGCCTGGCGGCCTCGAGGACCTCGTCGTCGCCCGCGCCCAGCTTGCCGTAGGCGATGTTGTCGCGCAGCGTTCCGGCGAAGAGGAAGACGTCCTGCTGCACGATGCCGATCTGCCGCCTGAGGGACTCGAGCGTCATGTCGCGCACGTCGATGCCGTCGATGGTGATGCGCCCGGCGTCGACGTCGTAGAAGCGCGGCAGCAGCGAGGCGATCGTCGTCTTGCCCGCGCCCGACGGCCCCACGAACGCGACCGTCTCGCCGGCGGCGATCTTCAGGTTCACGCCCTCCAGCACCGGCAGGCGGCTGGAGTACGAGAACGACACGTCCTCGAAAGCGATGTCGCCGCGCAGGCCGTCCACCTCGACGGCGCCGGGCCGGTCGACGATGTCGGGCTCGGTGCCGACGAGCTCGAGGTAGCGCTTGAAGCCGGCGATGCCGCGCGGGTAGAGCTCGATGACCTGGTTGATCTGCTGTATGGGCCGGAAGAAGACGTTGACGAGCAGCAGGAACGCCACGAAGCCGCCCGAGGAGAGGCTGCCGGTGATCACGTAGTAGCTGCCGGCCACCATCACGACGAGCTGCGTCAGGCGCATGGCCAGGTAGCTCGACGAGTGCGTGAGCGCCATGATGCGGTAGGCCTCTAGCTTCGTCGTCCTGTACGCCTGGTTGTCCTTGGCGAACAGCTTCCGCTCGTGCCCCTCGTTGGTGAACGCCTTGACGACGCGGATGCCGCCGATCGTCTCCTCGAGCCGGGCGTTGAAGGCGCCGATGCGCGAGTAGATCTCGCGCCAGGTGCGGGTCATCTTGCCGCCGTAGCGGGCCGTGAACCAGCCCGTGAACGGCACGATCGCCATCGTGATCAGCGCCAGCGGCACGTTCACGAAGAGCATGAGGACGAACGAGGCGACGAGGGTCATGATCGCGATGAACACGTCCTCGGGCCCGTGGTGCGCCAGCTCGCCGATGTCCTCGAGGTCCTTCGCGACGCGCCCCACCAGGTGGCCCGTCTTCTGCTCGTCGTAGTAGCGGAACGAGAGCCTGAGCATGTGGTCGAACGCCTTGCGGCGCATGTCGGTCTCGATGTTGATGCCGAGCATGTGGCCCCAGTACGTGACGACG
>CAZGXF010000204.1:0-3015 GCA_964529575.1 uncultured bacterium | reverse complement strand
CGCGACGCCCTGTACCGCGAGCTGAAGGTGTTCGCTTGAGCCACGCCGAGACGGCGGTCCCCGCGGCGGCCGGCGAGACGACCGGCGCCACCGGCGCGCTGGGCATCGTGGCCTACGCGAACGTCGCGCCGCTGCACTTCACGCTCCAGCCGTGGCCCGGCGTGCGCTTCGTCCGCGGCGTGCCGGCCGAGCTCAACGCCGCCCTGCGGCGCGGCGACATCGACCTCACGCTCGTCTCGTCGGTGGAGCTGGTGCGGCACCGCCGTGAGTACCGCGCCCTGGCCGACTTCTCGATCGCCACGCTGGGGCCCGTGTACAGCGTCATGCTCTTCTCCCGCCGCCCCTGGGAGGAGCTGGGCGGCGCCCGCGTGGCGGTGACGCCGCACACGGCGACCAGCGTGGAGCTGCTGCGCGTGCTCCTCGACGCCGACGGCTTGGCCGCCGAGCTGGTCAAGGTCGCGGGCCCGCTGGAGGAGATGCTCGCCGCCGCCGACGCCGCCCTGCTGATCGGCGACGCCGCCCTCACCGAGGCCGTGCGACACCTGGGCTCGCGCGAGGGCGGTCCCGTGGCCCGCGGGGCCAGCGGCCGCAGCGTCGTGCGGCCGGACCTGCGCGTCTACGACCTGGGCGAGGCCTGGTACCGCCACACGCGGCTGCCCTTCACGTTCGCCGTCTGGGCCTCGCGGGCCGACAGGCCGCCGTCGCCCGAGCTGCTGCGCCGCTTCAGGGCCGCGCGCGTCGAGGGGCTGGGCCGCCTCGGCGAGGTCGCCGAGGCCGAGGCGCGTCGGCTCGACCTGCCCGCCCGCGTCGTGCAGCGCTACCTGGAGAACTTCCGCTACTACCTCGAGCCGCCGGACCTCGACGGCCTCGAGGAGTTCGCCGCGCGCGTCGACCCCACGTACCGGCGCGGCGAGCTGCCCTTCTGGGACCACTGAGGCGCGTCGAGCCGGCGCTCTCCTAGCCTCTAGCGCCCCCGCTGCGGGATGGCACACTGGGGCATGGCTACGCCGTCGTCACGTACCCTCGGCGCCAGGGCGCTGACCGCCCTGCTCGCCGCGCTGCTCCTCGCCCTCGTCGCCCGCGCGGTCGCCCAGGGCGACGGGCCGGCCGGCGGGGTCCACGCCCTCGAGCACGAGGGGCTGGAGCGCGAGTACTACCTGTTCCTCCCTCCTGGGCTCGAGCCGGGCGCGCCGCTGGTCGTCGTCCTGCACGGTCGCGGCGGCACGGCGGAGGGCATGGCCGCCCTCACCGGCTTCGACGACGTGGCGGCGCGGCACGGCTTCGCCGTCGTCTACCCGCAGGGGGTCCAGAACCAGTGGAACTACGTGGCGGGCATCGAGGGGTACGACCTGCCCATGGACGACCTGTCGTTCCTGCCGGCGTTGGTGGCGGAGCTGGTGGAGGCCCACGACCTCGACCCGCGGCGGGTGTACGTGGCCGGGTTCTCCAACGGCGGCTACATGGCGCAGCGCCTGGCCTGCGACGGGCGCGACGTGTTCGCGGCGTTCGCCACCGTGGGAGCGGCGGGCTACGCCGGCCTGCCCGGCGTCTGCGGCGGGGGCGCGCCCGTGTCGCTGCTGATGATGCACGGCACCGACGACGCGGTCGTGCCGTTCGGGGGCATGGTGGTCGAGGGGCCCAACGGGCCCGTCACCCTGCTGGCCTCGGTGCAGCAGACGCTGTCCTACTGGGCCCAGTACGCCGGCTGCGACTCGAACGCCAGGAGCCGCACGGTGCCGCAGCAGGGGCTCTCGCCCGGTACCGAGGTGCAGGTGTTCTCGGTCACCGGCTGCCAGGGCGGGCACGAGCTGGAGCTCGTGGTCGTCTACGGCGGCGGGCACAACTGGCCCGGTCGCCCCGGCATCCTGCGCGAGGACGTGGCCGGCCGTGTGAACAGGGACGTCCACGCCAGCGAGTACATCTGGGAGTTCTTCGCCAGGCAGCCGCCGCTAGGCGAATGACCGCGGGCGCTCAGAGGATGTAGCGGCTGAGGTCCTCGTCCTCCACGACGTCCTCGAGCTTGGCGCGCACCAGCGCCTCGTCCACCACGACCTCGCCCAGCTCGGTGCCGAAGGCGGCGTCCTCGAGGACCGTCTCGAGGATCGTGTGCAGCCTCCTGGCGCCGATGTCCTCGACCTCGCGGTTGACGCGCTCGGCGTACTCGGCGATGGCGTCGATGCCGCTGTCGTCGAACACCAGCGTGGTGCCGTCCACGGCCAGGAGCGCCTGGTACTGCTTGGTGAGCGCGTGCTCCGGCTCGGTGAGGATGCGCCTGAGGTCGCCCTGCGAGAGCTCCTCCAGCTCGACGCGGATGGGGAAGCGGCCCTGCAGCTCGGGGATCAGGTCGCTGGGCTTCGAGACGCTGAACGCCCCGGCGGCGATGAACAGCACGTGGTCGGTGCGCACCGGCCCTTGGCGCGTGTTCACCTGCGTGCCCTCCACGATGGGCAGCAGGTCGCGCTGCACGCCCTCGCCGCTGACGTCGCCGGTACCTTGGCGCTCACCGCCGGCGATCTTGTCGATCTCGTCGATGAAGACGATGCCCATCTCCTCGGCGCGGCGGACGGCCTCGCCGGAGACGGCGTCCTTGTCGATCAGCGCCGACGCCTCCTCGTCCTCGAGCAGGCGCCGCGCCTCGGCGACCGGGACCTTGCGCCGCAGCCGGCGCTCGGGCATGAACCGGCGGAACATGTCCTGGAGGTTCATGCCGGCCTCCTCCATGCCGGGCATGGGGATGGTCACGTTGGGCTCGTCCTTGACCTCGACCTCCACGACGCGCTCGTCGAGCTCGCCGTCCCGCAGCAGGCGGCGCATGCGGTCGCGGCCCTCGGCGCTGCCGCCGGGCAGCAGGACGTCCAGGAGGCGCTCCTCGGCCGCGGCGGCGGCGCGGTCGCGCACCTCGGCGCGCTTCTCCTCCTCCACCATCACCTCGGCGGCGCGCACCAGGTCGCGGACGATCGAGTCGACGTCGCGGCCCACGTAGCCGACCTCGGTGAACTTCGTGGCCTCGACCTT
>CAZGXF010000203.1:0-3040 GCA_964529575.1 uncultured bacterium | reverse complement strand
CGCCGCTCGCGCGCGTCGTCCTCGGTGACGCGCCGGAGCACCCGCTCGGCGTCGCCGGCCGACATGGGCCGGGCGAAGAAGTAGCCCTGCGCGAAGTCGACGCCGAGACGCCTCAGGAAGTCGCGCTGGTAGGCGGTCTCGACCCCCTCGGCGACGACGCCCTTGTTCAGCTTGTGCGCCATGGCGCAGATCGCCTCGACGATCGGGAACGTGCTGGCTGGCACGTGCACGCCCTCCGGGGCGCCGGTGGCGGTCCAGGCGCCGGCGTGCATGCCCGTGTGACGGCGGAGGCCGGGGTCGGTGCTGCGCGACCCCAGCTCGGGGTTGGTGACCTTCAGGGCCTGGTCCACCGCCTGCGGCGCCAGCCCCAGGACGAAGGACCTGTCGATCTTCAGCGTCTTGATGGGCAGCTTCTGCAGGTAGGCCAGCGACGAGTAGCCGGTGCCGAAGTCGTCCAGGGCCGTGGGCACCCCGAGCCTCTCGAGGCGCGTGAGGGTGCGGAGCGCCAGGTCGTAATCGCGCACGAGCACGCTCTCCGTCACCTCGATCTCGAGGAGCTCGGGCGGGATGCCCGCGTCGTTGATGGCGCCCTTCACGGTGTCGACGAACGACTTCTGGTGGAACTGCATCGTCGAGACGTTCACCGCCAGCTTCACCGGCGTGTAGCCGGCCCGCAGCCAGTCGCGCAACTGGAGCGCCACGTCCCGCAGCAGCCAGTGCCCGATGGGCGAGATCAACCCGGCCTCCTCGGCGACGGGGATGAACTCGGCCGGCGATACGATGCCGAGCTCCGGGCTGTGCCACCTCAGCAGGGCCTCGAAGCCCACCAGGCGGTTGTCGGCCAGGCGCACCTGCGGCTGGAACAGCGCCTCCAGCTCGTTCTCGTGCAGGGCCTTGCGCAGCTGACGCTCCAGCTCCAGGCGGCGGCTCAGCCGCGTGCGCACCTCGACCGTAGAGAAGTAGTACGAGTTCTTGCCGCCCTCCTTGACCTCGTACATGGCGGCGTCGGCGCTCTTCAGCAGCACGTCGGCCGACGTGCCGTCGCGCGGGCACAGGGCGATGCCGATGCTCGCCGACACCTGCACGTCGCGCCCGTCGATCCTTATGGGCGCGTTCAGCTCGCGGACGAGGCTCCGTGCCACCGAGGCGGCGGCGCGCTCCTCCTTGACGCCCATCAGGGCCACCGTGAACTCGTCCCCGCCGACGCGGCCCACCAGGTCCTGGCCGCGCACGTTCTCGCGCAGGATGCGGCCCACCTCGCGCAGGAGCTTGTCGCCGGTCTCGTGACCGTAGGTGTCGTTGACGAACTTGAACCTGTCGAGGTCGACGAACAGCAGCGCGAGGCCGTCGCCGCCTTCGCTCGACGCCCGCTCGATCGCGGCGGCGAGGCGCTCCTCGAACGCCCCGCGCGTGTAGGCGCCCGTGAGGGGGTCGACCTGGGCGCGCAGCGCCGCCTGGCGCTCCTGGGCGATCGTCTGCCTGAAGCGCTGCACGAAGGCCACGCAGGCGCCGGTGCCGATGAACGCCAGGAGCTCGAAGCCGTGCGACTGGTCGAAGGTGTAGGTGAGCACCCAGTCCTCGATGCCGATGCCCGCGCTGAGGACGCGCACCAGCGCGAAGCCGACGAGGCCGGTGGCGATGCCGGCCGCGAGCCCCCACGCCATGCCGCTGGCCGCGACGGGCAGCAGGCCGACGATCGCGGCGTACTGCCCGATGACGTCCTCGAGGCGGTGGTAGGCGAACCCGTACACCGCCCAAGCGACGACGGGAACCAGACGACCTAGACCCGCTCTCATCGTGCCGTCGAACCTAGACCGAGGGCGGTCACGCGTTTCTTACTCGTCTCCGGGCCCTGACCGACATGAAGGTTCGCTACGCCCCGCCCGCTGACCCTGGCCCGTCGGCCGCGATAGCATGGGCCAATCGGCTCTCACCGACATGGAGGCAAGGATGGAACAGGCAAGGCTGTATCACCACAGCCCGTCGCGCCGGACCTGGCGTAACGCCCTCTTCGCTCTCGCCGCCGTCACGGTCCTGGGCAGCGCGTCGGCGCAGACCTTGACGATGGCCATGTCCGCCCAGCCCGACACGCTCGACCCGCAGGTCACGTCGGCCACGGCCGCCTTCCAGGTCGCGAAGTCGATCTACGACACGCTCGTGGAGGTGGACCAGACGGGCGAGATCGTGCCCGCGCTGGCCGAGTCGTACGAGGTGGGCGACGACTCGCTGTCCTACACCTTCCACCTCGTGGAGGCGACCTTCCACGACGGCACCGCGCTGGACGCTCAGGACGTCGTCGCCACGCTCGACCGCATCCGCGACCCCGCCACGGCCTCTCCCAAGGCCAGCGAGTTCACCGCCATCACGTCGGTGGAAGCCGTGGACGACCGCACGGTGGTGGTGAACCTCAGCCGCCCGGCCCCGGCGCTCATCGCGTCCCTGGCCTCGGGCTGGGGCGCGATCCTGCCGTCCGAGAAGGTCGAGGCGGGCCACGACTTCGGCAACCAGCCGGTGGGCACGGGCCCGTTCTCGTTCGTCTCGTGGCAGCGCGACAACGCCATCACGCTCGCCGCGAACCCCGACTACTACCGGGGC
Organism: uncultured bacterium; assembly: GCA_964529575.1. Lineage (GTDB taxonomy): Bacteria > Deinococcota > Deinococci > Deinococcales > Trueperaceae > DASRWD01. Next base: position 445 of record CAZGXF010000203.1, on the reverse strand, counting down.
GCCCCCCAGGTCTCCGAGGTCGTCATCCGTTTCGTGCCCGACAGCGCCGTGCAGCTCCAGGGGCTCCTGACCGGCGAGTTCCACGTCATCGACACCGTGTCCTCCGCCGACCAGGAGGTCATCGAGTCGAACCCGGACCTCGAGCTGGTGCGGGACCCCTCCGGACTGGCGCTGGTGGCGGCGCTGAACACCCGCCGCGACCACCTGTCCGACCCGCGCGTGCGCCAGGCGCTGAACCTCGCCGTCGACAGCCAGACCGTCCTCGACATCGCCTACGGCGGCGGCACGCCCATCGGCACGTTCATGGAAGCCGGCAGCCCCTGGATGCCGGAAGGCGTCGAGGCCTTCCCCTACGACCCCGAGGCCGCCCGCACCCTGCTGGCCGAGGCGGGCTGGGACGGCAGCGTCACGCTCGACATGGCCCTGCCGCAGCCGTACGAGAACC
>CAZGXF010000202.1:0-3061 GCA_964529575.1 uncultured bacterium | reverse complement strand
TGAACTCGACGAACCTCTTCGACGCCGCCGCCGGCTTCGGCGGCTACCGCGAGTCCGGCTTCGGCCGCGAGGGGGGCCGCGAGGGCATGTTCGAGTACCTGCGGCCGGCGTTCGAGAAGAAGCTGCCGTACTACCGCGACGGCGAACTGGGCGCCCCCGCCAGCGCCGCCGCGCTAGGCGAGGGCGCGGCGTCCGAGGGCGACGGCCCGCGCGTGGACAGGACGGCGAAGGTCTACCTGGGCGGCGTGCAGAAGCGCCCCGACGCCGACTACAGCTACCCGGTCCTGAGCCCGGCCGGCGAGCGCGTGGGCGAGGCGCCGCTCTCGAACCGCAAGGACGTGCGTGACGCCGTGGAGGCCGCGTCGAAGGGCGAGAAGTGGGCGCGCATGACCGCCCACGCCCGCGCGCAGGTCGTCTACTACGTCGCCGAGAACCTGGCGCTGCGCGCGCCCGAGCTCGAGGAGCGCGTGCGCGCCATGACCGGCGTGAGCCGCAAGCAGGCCGCGCGCGAGGTGCAGGCCTCGGTGGAGCGCCTCTTCACCTACGCGGCCTACGCCGACAAGTACGACGGCAGCGTGCACCCCACGCCGCTCAGGAACGTCACGCTGGCCATGAACGAGCCCTACGACGTGCTGGGCGTGGTGTGCCCGGACGAGGCGCCGCTGCTGGCGTTCGTCTCGCTGGTCTTCCCGGGCCTGGCGATGGGCTGCCGCGTCGTGGCCGTGCCTTCGGCGCGCTGGCCCTTGGCCGCCACCGACCTCTACCAGGTCCTCGACACGTCCGACCTGCCTGCCGGCGCGCTGTCCATCCTGCCCGGCGACCGCGACGAGCTGGCCCAGGTGCTGGCGCGCCACGACGCCGTGGAGGCGCTGTGGTACTTCGGCTCGCGCGAGGGCAGCGCGATGGTGGAGCGCGAGTCCGCGGGCAACCTGAAGGCCACCTGGGTGAACCATGGCCGCAAGCGCGACTGGTTCGACCCCGAGCAGGGCGAGGGGCGCGAGTTCCTGCGCCGCGCCGTGCGCGTGAAGAACATCTGGGTGCCTTACGGCGAGTAGGCGTCCTCGGCCTTGCACCGAGCGGGGCGCGCCCATGACCGGGCGCGCCCTCCTCACGCGCGTCCGCGCCGCGGCGGCGGCGCTCCGGACGCGCCAGGGGCTTGCCACGAACCCCTCATTACGGTTCGGTTAACCGTTCTACCGCCGACCACGACGGCGCCGCTCAACGTTCCTGGTTAGCATCTGGCGGAGTCGCGGCGCCGCAGCCCGCCAGCCGGGCCGGCCGCCGCCTAGGCCCGCGAGGCATCACGCCAGGAAGCGCCCGGGCCGGGAAGGCAGTCTCATGTCCAAGGTCCTCCGTTACGTCCTAGCCTCCATCGTCGCCCTCTCCTTCGCGACGGGCTTCGCCCAGGACGAGCAGACCCCGACCGTCGAGTACACCCTGGTCGGCCAGATCGGCACCCAGGGCTTCGAGTTCGTCGGCGTCGGGGGCGACATCGACGGCGTCCGCAACCCCGAGCTCACCGCCTCCGTGGGTGACGTCGTCAAGGTCACCGTGATCAGCGCCGACGGCATGCAGCACGACTTCGCGATCCCCGACCTCGGCGTCGACTCCGAGCTGACCACCGGCGCTGGCGAAGAGGGCGCCGTGAGCGTCGTCTTCGAGGTGACCCAGGCCGGCACGTTCACCTACCTGTGCACGGTCCCCGGTCACGCCGTCCCGGACGCCGGCTTCGGCATGTTCGGCGACTTCGTCGTCAGCGAGTAAGACGCGCTACAGGGCGCCTTGAGGGCGCCAGCGAGGCAGGGCCCGGGCGGGAGACCGCGCTCGGGCCTGCGCCGTTCTGGGCGGCTGGTAACCTGGCCCCATGGGCGCCTACGCGCGTTTCAAGGAGCACCTGGCCGAGCAGCTCAGGTCGGTCGAGGAGGCCGGGCTGACGAAGCGGGAGCGCACGATCGTCTCCTCGCAGGACGCCGTCGTCCAGGTCGAGCTGCCGTCGGGCGAGCGCGTGGAGGCGCTCAACCTCTGCGCGAACAACTACCTGGGCCTCGCCAACCACCCGCGCGTCGTCGCCGCGGCGCAGCGGGCCGCGGAGGAGCACGGCTTCGGCATGGCGTCGGTGCGCTTCATCTGCGGCACCCAGGACGTCCACGTCGAGCTGGAGCGGCGCCTCTCGGAGTTCCTCGGCACCGAGGACACGGTCCTGTACTCCTCGTGCTTCGACGCCAACGGCGGCCTGTTCGAGACCCTGCTGGGGCCCGAGGACGCCGTGATCTCCGACGCGCTGAACCACGCCAGCATCATCGACGGCATCAGGCTCAGCAAGGCGCAGCGCTTCCGCTACGCCAACGACGACATGGACGACCTGCGCCGCCAGCTCGAGGCCGCCAGGGGCGCGCGGTTCCGGCTCATCGCCACGGACGGCGTGTTCTCGATGGACGGGGTCGTGGCGGACCTGCGGGCCATATGCGACCTGGCCGACGAGTACGACGCGCTCGTGATGGTGGACGACAGCCACGCCGTGGGCTTCGTGGGCGACAGGGGCCGGGGCACTCACGAGCTGCGCGGCGTCATGGACCGGGTGGACGTCATCACCGGCACGCTCGGCAAGGCCCTGGGCGGCGCCTCGGGAGGCTACACCTCGGGCCGCAAGGAGATCGTCGACTGGCTCAGGCAGCGCAGCCGCCCCTACCTCTTCTCGAACTCGCTGTCGCCCGTCGTGGCCGCGGCGTCGCTCGAGGTCCTCGACATGCTGGAGGGGTCCGACGACCTGAGGCGGCGCCTGCGCGAGAACAGCGCCTACTTCCGCGCGGCCATGGAGGCGGCGGGCTTCACGCTGGCGGGCGCCGACCACCCCATCATCCCGGTGATGGTCGGCGACGCCGCCCTGGCCGCACGCATGGCCGACCGCCTGCTGGAGGAGGGCGTCTACGTGGTGGGCTTCTCCTACCCGGTGGTGCCGCAGGGCCAGGCGCGCATACGCACGCAGATGTCGGCGGCGCACACCCGGGAGCAGCTCGAGCAGGCCGTGGACGCGTTCACGCGCGTCGGCCGCGAGCTGGGG
>CAZGXF010000201.1:0-3062 GCA_964529575.1 uncultured bacterium | reverse complement strand
GCCGTCTCGGCGTGGCTCAAGCGAACACCTTCAGCTCGCGGTACAGGGCGTCGCGGAGGACGGGCACGCGCCCGGCGCCGCGGATCAGGCGCCTCAGCTCCTCCTCGTCCATGCCCTCCTGCGTCACGGCGCCGGCGGCGTGGGCGATCTTCTCGGCCTTGATCGTGCCGTCGACGTCCGACACGCCCGCCGACAGCGACACCTGCGTGAGCTCCGGCGTGATCATGATCCAGTAGCCCTTGACGTGCGGGAAGTTGTCGAGCACCAGCCGCGCCACGGCCAGGTTGCGCAGGTCGTCGACGCCCGTCGTGAAGCGCGTGCCGAGCTCCTTCGAGAGCTGGTTGTTGTCCGGCTGCAGCGCCAGCGGCACGAACGAGAAGAAGCCGCCGGTCTCGTCCTGCAGCGCCCGCAGGCGCAGCATGTGGTCGAGCCGCTCCTCCAGCGTCTCGATGTGCCCGTAGAGCATGGTCGCGTTCGTGGGCAGGCCCAGCTCGTGCGCGGTGCGGTGGATCTCGAGCCACTGGTCGGCCGTCACCTTGGCGCGGGCGATCTGCTTGCGCACCCGCTCGGCGAAGACCTCGGCGCCGCCGCCCGGCAGCGCCACCAGCCCGTGGTCCTTCAGCTGCTCGAGGATCTCGCGGTAGCTCAGGCGCGGCCTGGTGATGCGGCTGAAGTGGTGGATCTCGGCGGCGGTCCACGCCTTCACCTGCACGCCGGGGTAGCGCTCGGTGAGCCCCTTCACGAGGTCGAGGTAGTACTGCCACTCGCGCTTCGGGTGGTGGCCCGAGGAGATGTGGATCTCGGTCAGGTCGGGGTGGTAGTGCTTGTCGACGAACTCCCACACCTGCTCGAGGTCGTAGTCCCAGACGCCCTCCTCGCCGAACCGGCGCTGGAAGCCGCAGAACGTGCAGCCCACGTAGCAGACGTTCGTCTGCGACAGCCTGAGCGAGTGGACGTAGTAGGCCTTGTCGCCCACCTTGCGCCGCCTGGCGTGGTCGGCCAGGCGCATGACGCCGGGCAGGTCGCGCGTCCGGTAGAGGACGAGGCCGTCCTCGAGGGTCAGCCTGTCGCCGGCCAGGACCTTGTCGGCCACCCGCGCCAGCGCGGGGTCGCGGGTGGAGAACCCGTCACCGGCCACCGGCGGCACGGCGGCGGGCAGAGCGGTCACGACGGCCCTCCCCCGGTGGCGCGCGGCGCCCAGGCGAGGGTCATGAGTGGATCGCCCGCCCGTCGACGGCCAGCGCCGCCTCCTTGACCACCTCCGAGAGCGTGGGATGGGCGAACACCGTGCGCGCCACGTCCTCGCTCGACGCCCCGAAGCTCATGGCCAGCACGGCCTCGGCGATCAGCTCGCCGGCGCGCGGGCCCACGGCGTGCACGCCCAGGACCCTGTCGGTCTCGGCGTGAGCGAGCACCTTCACCCGGCCCTCGGTGTGGCCCAGGGCGCGGGCCCTGCCGTTGGCGCTGAAGGGGAACACGCCCTTCTTGTACGGCACGCCCTGCTCCTGCAACGCCTCTTCGGTGGCCCCCACGGTGGCGACCTCCGGCTCGGTGTAGACGACGCCGGGCACCAGGTCGTAGTGCACCTCGGAGGGGACGCCCGCGAGCTGCTCCATGAGCGCCACGCCGTCCTCCTCGGCCTTGTGGGCCAGCATCGGGCCGGGGACCAGGTCGCCGATGGCGTAGACGCCCGGCACCGTGGTGCGGAAGCCGATGTCCACCTTCACGCGGCCGCGCTCGTCGAGCTCCACGCCGGCCTCCTCCAGGCCCAGCCCGGCCGTGTTCGGCTTGCGGCCGACGGCCACCAGGACCTTCTCGGCCTCGACGGGCTCGGCGCCCTCGACCTGAACCTGGGCGACGCCGCCCTCGACGGTCACCCCCGTGACCTTGGCGCCGAGCCTGAACTCGAGGCCCTGCTTCTTGAGCGCCTTCTGCGCCTCCTTGGCGGTCTCGAGGTCCATGCCGGGCAGGATGCGGTCCATGTACTCGAGGACGGTGACCTGCGACCCCAGCCGCGCCCACACCGAGCCCAGCTCGAGCCCGATGTAGCCGGCGCCTATCACCACCAGGCGCGGCGGCACCTCGGGGAACGTGAGGGCCTCGGTGCTGGTGACGACGGTCTCGCCGTCCACCTCCACGCCGGGCAGGGCGGCCACGACGGAGCCGGTGGCGAGCACGACGTGCTCGGCCTCGAGGGTCGCGGGCTCGTCGCCCTCCACGACCACCTGGCGGTCCGCCGTCAGGCGGCCCGTGCCCCGGTAGACCGTGACGCCGTTCTTCTTCATCAGGAACGCGACGCCGTCGGTGTTCTGCTTGACGACCTTCTCGCGCCGCGCGTGCATGGCGGCCAGGTCGAGCTCGACCTCCGCCCTGACCCCGTGCGCCGCGAACGAGGACCGCGCCTCCTGGTAGAGGAAGCTCGACTCGAGGAGCGCCTTCGACGGGATGCAGCCGACGCGGACGCAGGTGCCGCCGAGCGCGGGCTCCTTCTCCACCAGGCCGACGTCGAAGCCGAGCTGCGCGCCGCGGATCGCGGCCACGTACCCGCCCGGCCCGGCGCCGACGATCACGACGTCGTGCCGCCTCGCAGCCTGCTCGGCCACCTCAGACCTCCAGGAGCATGCGCGCCGGGTTCTCGACAGCTTCCTTGACGCGCTTCAGGAACGTGACCGCCTCGCGGCCGTCGACGATGCGGTGGTCGTAGGTCAGCGCCACGTACATCATCGGCCTGATCACGACCTGCCCGTCGCGCGCCACGGGCCGCTCCTGGATGGCGTGCATGCCCAGCACGCCCGACTGCGGCGGGTTCACGATGGGCGTGGACATGAGCGAGCCGAAGACGCCGCCGTTGCTGATCGTGAACGTGCCGCCCTGCAGCTCCTCGGGCGCGAGCTTGTTCGCTTGCGCGCGCTGGCCGAAGTCGGCGATCGCCTTCTCGATCTCGGCGAACGACATCCTGTCGGCGTCGCGCAGCACCGGCACCACGAGCCCCTTCTTGGCCGAGACCGCCACGCCGATGTCGTAGTAGTTCTTGTAGACGATGTCGTCGCCGTCGATCTCGG
>CAZGXF010000200.1:0-3145 GCA_964529575.1 uncultured bacterium | reverse complement strand
CACCCGAGGCGTCAGACGAGGGAGTCCCTCAGGGAACGCACCACGCGGTCGAAGTCGGAGTCCTCCTCGATGGCCTCCGTGACCTTCTGGACGGCGTACATGACGGTCGAGTGGTCGCGGTCGGCGAAGAAGCGGCCGATCTCGGGGAAGGAGTGGGTCGTCAGCTCCCTGATCAGGTACATCGCCACCTGGCGCGGCACCACGAGCTCCTTGCGCCGGCCCTTGCCCCTGACCGCCTCGGGGTCCACGCCGAAGTGCTTCGCCACCTTCGCGAGGATGTCCGGCATCGAGAGGCTCTCCTCGCTGGGAGCGAAGACCTCTGAGAGCGCCTTGGCCGCCGTCTGCCGGTTCAGCGGGACCTGGTTCATCGAGGCGTAGACGATCGTCCTCACGAGCGCACCCTCGAGCTCGCGGATGTTCGACGTCACGTGCCGCGCGATGTAGTCCATGACGTCCTGCGGCAGCCTCACGCCGCGGTACTCGGCGTTCATGCGCAGGATCGCCATACGCGTCTCCAGCTCGGGCGGCGACATGTCGGTGATGAGGCCCCACTCGAAGCGGCTGCGCAGGCGCTTCTCGAGCGTGGGTATGTCCTTGGGCGGCCTGTCGGAGGAGACGATGATCTGCTTGCCGAGCTCGTAGAGCGTGTTGAAGGTGTGGAAGAACTCCTCCTGGGTGCGCTCCTTGCCGGCGAGGAACTGGATGTCGTCGATGAGCAGGACGTCGGTGTTGCGGTACCGCTCGCGGAACTGCGCCATCTGCTTGTCCTGGATGGCGTCGATGAGGTCGTTCGTGAACTTCTCGGTCGTCACGTACTCGACCGTCATGTGAGGGTACGCCTCGAGGACCGCATGCCCTACGGCCTGCATGAGGTGCGTCTTGCCGAGCCCCGACTCCCCGTAGAGGAAGAGCGGGTTGTAGGTCTGGCCGGGCGACTCGGCCACGGCCCGCGCGGCGGCGGTGGCCAGATGGTTGTTCGGCCCTACGACGAAGTTCGCGAAGACGTACTTCGGGTTCAGCTGCGGGAGGACTCGCGCCGGCGTCGGGGTGCCGTTGCTCCTGGTGGGCTCCGCCTTGGCGGCCGCCTCGCTAGCGGACGCCCGGGCGGGGGCGGGCTTGGCGGCGCCGCCCGCCTGCGCCTGTCGGCTCGACCGCTTGGCGGGCGCTTCTGCCGGAGCATCGCCGACGACGCCGCCGAAGAGGTCCTGCTGCTCGGCGTCCTTCGCTCCCGTCACCTGGAACGCCACCCGCGGCGGCTGTGCCCCGATCTCGGCGAGCGCGAGCTCGAGTACGTGGGTGTACTTGGAACGGAGCCAATCGCGAGCGAAGGTATGGGGCACGCCCATCACGTAGGCGCCGTCGACGAAGCCCACGGGGGTCACCTGGTTGAACCAGGTGCGGAACTCGACCTCGGGGATGCGTTGCCGCACCGCCTGCATGAGGTCGTCCCAGATCCCGCGGTCCTGACCGGCCACCGAGAACCGTCCCTTCGTAGCCCAAGCTCAGTGCACCGCGGCTCGCCGGAGGGGACGCTGGTACAGCGGACCCGACCGCTCCCGCCACCCGAGACGCCAGCAAGCCGGCCAGCGGCCGGCCCGACGGTTCTCGGGTGAGGACGCCGGGGAGAGGCCCGGCGGGGTCTGCTTGGGCACCGATGTCGCGCCGAGATCCCGTCACGGACGCGTTCTACGCGTCCGTTGGACCCTGCGGCTTGACGCCGGGCATGCAGTCTACCACCACGTCCCCACCTCGGAGCCGACCCTCCGCGGGCGTTCGCGGCCAGCGGGGTCAGACCCGGACAGCGACGCCTGCCGTGTAGCGTCGCGGGGTGAGACCCGTGCGGCCCTCCAGGCCGCCGACGCGCCTGCGGCCGATCGCGCTGTCTCGTGGCCGCAGACGCGCCCTCGCGCTGTCGCTCGTGCGGCGGTCTCCACCCGGGCGCCGGGTCACACGCGTGCCGCGAACGCCGGCTCAGGGACCTTATACTCCGGGGCCGTGAGGAGACCCTGCCGCCTCTACATGACCAGACATCCGAGTCGTTCACGTAACCGCTCGGCGGGTAGGCGCTCGTGAGCGCCTTCGACGTCGTGGTCGTGGGGGGCGGGCACGCCGGCATCGAGGCGGCCGTCGCCGCCGCGCGCCTCGGGGCCCGCGTGGCGATGATGCTCCCGAACCCGGACAAGATCGGTCTCATGCCCTGCAACCCGGCGATCGGCGGGCCCGGCAAGTCGCAGATGGTCTTCGAGCTCCACGCCCTGGGCGGCGTCATGGGCCAGCTCGCTGACGCCACCGCCATCCACACCCGCACGCTGAACGCCAGCAAGGGCGCCGCGGTTCGCTCGTTGCGCGTACAGAACGAGAGGGACGGCTACGCCGCCGCGGCGCGGGAGCTCGTGGAGTCGCAGCGCGGCATCGACATCGTCCGCGCGGAGGCGGCCGACCTGCTCGTCGAGGGAGGGGTGGTCGCCGGCGTCAGCACGACGGACGGCCGCGAACTGCGGGCTCCGGCGGTAGTGCTCTGCACGGGCACGTTCCTCGCCGGCGTGGTCTGGTACGGCAAGCAGAGCCGTCCGGCCGGTAGGCAAGGCGAACCGCCCGCGCGGCATCTCTCGGCAAGCCTCGAACGCACCGGCCACGAGCTGCTACGGCTGAAGACCGGGACGCCGCCGCGCATCCGTGCCGATTCGGTCGACCTCTCGCAGCTCGAAGAGGTCCCCTCCGACGACCCGCCAGACAGCTTCACCGGTCGGCCGGGTCCGAGGATGGCCACCACCTCCACCTGGCTCACGCGCACGACGCCCGCCACCCACGAGCTGATCCTCCGCAACCTGGAGGAGTCGGCGATGTACGGGGGCGAGATAGAGGGGCGAGGCCCGCGCTATTGCCCGTCGATCGAGGACAAGGTCGTCCGCTTCTCCGACAAGGACCATCACCTGCTGTTCGTCGAGCCGGACGGGGTCGATACCAGCGAGCTCTACCTGCAGGGCTTCTCGAGCTCCATGCCGCCGATCCTGCAGGACGACATGATCCGCACGCTTCCCGGCTTCGAGCGTGCGGTCATCCACCGTTACGCGTACGCCGTGGAGTACGACGCCCTCGAGCCCTCGCAGCTCGACGTCACGCTGATGTCGCGGCTCCTGCCCGG
>CAZGXF010000199.1:0-3156 GCA_964529575.1 uncultured bacterium | reverse complement strand
CGCCCTCTCAGTTCGCCGTGTCGCTGACGTCGTCCCGCTGGAGGCGGTCCCTGATGCGCCCGAAGAGGCCCCTGACCTTCTCGACGACGGTCTCGTGCTCGTCGACCGTCTCGCCCGCCTCGACGGCGTAGGCCTCGAGCAGCTCGCGGGCCTCGGTCGAGAGACGGGTGGGCACGACGACCTTCGCGACCACCACGAGGTCGCCTTTGCCCGGCTGCCGCAGGCGCGGCATGCCGCGGCCGCGGAGGCGGAACTCGGCGAGGGGCTGGGTGCCGGCCGGCAGCTCGAAGGTCTCCTCCCCCTCCATCGTCGGGACCGTGAACGTACCGCCCAGAGCCGCCTGGGCGATGCCCACCTCTAGCTCGTAGAACAGGTCGTCGCCCTCGCGGCGGAAGTGCTCGTGCGGCGCCATCGTCACGTAGACGTAGAGGTCGCCGCTGGGCCCGCCGTCGATACCGGCGTTGCCCGCGTTCGGGACGCGCAGGCGGTAGCCGCCGTCGATGCCCTTCGGGAGCGGCACGTCCACGCGCGTCGACCTGAGCTGACGGCCCCGGCCGCCGCAGACCGTGCACGGCTCGGTGATCACCTGACCGTCGCCGCGACATTCGGGGCAGGTGCGGGTGGTCATGACGGTGCCGAAGAGCGACTGCGCGTGCGTCCTCACCTGGCCGACGCCGCCGCAGGTGGGGCAGGTGCGCTTGCCGCCGGAGCCGGGCTCGGCCCGGTCGCCGTGGCAGTGCTCGCAGGCCACCATGCGCTCGACGGGCACCTGCACCGTCTCGCCCGCCCACGCCTGCTCGAGCGTCACCTCGACCTCGACCTCGAGGTCCTCGCCGGCTTGGCCCTGGCCGCGAGCCGCCCGGCCCATGCCCATGCCGCCCATCCCGCCCCCGAACACGGAGGCGAAGATGTCGAAGATGTCCATGCCCACCGGCATGTCGCCCACGCTGCCGTAGCGGTCGTAGCGGCTGCGCTTCTCCGGGTCCGACAGCACGGCGTAGGCCTCGTTTATCTGCTTGAAGCGCTCCTCCGCCTCCTGGTCGCCGGGGTTGCGGTCTGGGTGGTACTTCAGCGCCAGGCGCCGGTACGCGGCCTTTATCTCGGCGGCATCGGCGTCGCGGTCTACCCCGAGGAGCGCGTAGTAGTCGGCCATGCGCCGGCAGTATAACTACGGCTCCTGTAGGCGGAGCCGAGGTGCGTTACTGCTCCGCGCTCAGGAAGGTTGAGCGGGGTACGTGAGGCTGGAGCGGGGCCCGGATAGCTACCGGGCCCCGCTGGACTCGGCCTGCCAGTACCTCAGCCGCCCTTGCGCTGCAGCGACTGGAGGCGCTTGGCCGCCTCGTCGGGGTCGATCTCGCCCCGCTCGAGCAGGTCGAGCACCTCGGCACGCTCCTCGCTCACGTCGGGCTCGGCCTCGTAGCCCAGCGCGAGCAGTAACTTCTCGAAGCGTTGGCGGATCGTCGGGTAGCTGAGGCCGAGGATGCGCTCGACCTCCTTGAGGTTGCCCCTGACCTTCACGAAGATCCGCAAGAACTCGAGGTTCTCCTCGGGCAGCATGGCGAACTCGTTCGGGGTGAAGCGGCCCTCGATGGTCACGCCGCTCTCCTCGCACTCGAGTCGGGTGACGAGGAGAGGGCCGCCGGTCACGGGGCAGCGGGTGGGCATGGGGAGCATGGGCATCAGATGACCTCTACGGTGATGTGGGTGGTGCCTTCGCCGTCCGGCTCGGTGGCGTCTACGTCGACGATCTTGCCCTCGGACATGGTCTCGGCCGCCTCGAGGAGCTGGCTTATGTCGATGCCCTGCGACTCGAGCTCGCGGCGCGCCTCCTGCGGCACGAACCTGAGGGCGAACTTGGCCAGCGCGTAGGGCACGCGGACGTCGACGTTCGTCGTCTTGCCGTCGTCCTTCGCAGCGTCGACCTTGATGCGTAGGAAACGAGGGCGGCGACGCGGGGTCGGGTCCCAGGCCGGCGGAGTGGGGGGCGCAGGCTGGCCGGGCGTGGGCAACGGCCCGGGGTGAGGCGGCGGTAGCGGGTCCGCCGGGCGCCGCGCCGCGGGCGGCAGCGGCAACGACTCCGCCGGCGTCGGCCCGAGCGCCTTCAGCAGCGCCGTAGCCTGCTCGACGTTTATCTTTCCGGCCGCCAGCATGTCGAGGATGCGTTTGCGCTCGTTGGAGCTGGCCACTCAACGCCTCCTGCCCATGTCGACGCTGAGGTCCCCGGTGGTGACGCGCACCTCGAGCCGCGCGGCACCCGAGCCGAGGACGCCGGCGACGGTGCCGCCCAGCCCCGAGCTGCGGCGCTCCAGGCCCGGGACGCGGGCGCTGACGTCCCCGATGGACACGCGCCCGTCCACGACGACGTCCGCGCCCTCGGCGATGTTCACGTGGAGGTCGCCGGCGCCGACGTTGATCACGTGCCTGCCTGGCCGCGGGGCGACGTTCGCGTTGAAGTCGCCGGCGGTCATGCTGAAGTCCACGCCCTCGAGGCTGTTGGCGTTCAGCTCCCCCGCGCGCATGCGGCCGCAGAGGTACTTGACGCCGCTGAGGTTCACGTCGCCCGCGGTGGCCTCCAGGACGAGGCCGAAGTCGGGCGGCAGGCTCAGCCTGATGTCGCCCGAGCGGAGGCTCCCGAGGAGGCCCTCCAAGAAACCGCCCCTATCCGGCTCGAAGCGCACGCGGTAGCCGTCAGGGACGTCCTCGATGTGCAGCTCCCCGGGGCCGCCCTCCACGATCGGCGCCGTGAGGCCCGGCACCGTCTTGACGTGCAGGTCGCCGCCCAGCATCTCGATGGTGACCCACCTGGTGCCCTCGGGCGCCACGGACTTGCCGGGACGCGCGGACCCATCCGCCGGCGGCACGGGCTGCCCCACCTGGGCGACGGTCCGCGCGACGTCGCTCGACGTGCGCGCCGACTCCTTGAGGGCGCGCCGCGCCTCGCGGGCGGCCTCTCGGGCCCCGTCCCGGGCGGCGCGCATCGCTTCCCGCGCCGCCTCGCGCGCCTCGCGCGCGGCCGCCCTCGCCGCCTCCCGCGCCGCGTGTTGAGCCTCCCTGGCCTGCTCGCGCGCCTGCCTGGCGACCTCGCGTGCCGCCTCGGCCGCGTCCCGCGCCGCCTGCTCCGCGAGCCGCGCGGCCTCCCACGCGGCGCTGCCGATC
>CAZGXF010000198.1:0-3165 GCA_964529575.1 uncultured bacterium | reverse complement strand
CGAACGTCGGGCTGATGGCGCAGAAGGCGGAGGAGTACGGCTCGCACGACAAGACGTTCGAGGTGGGCCGTGCGGGTACGGTGCGGGTGGTGGCGGCGAACGGCGAGACGCTGCTCGAGCGGGCCGTGGAGCCCGGCGACGTGTACCGGACCTCGACCGTGAAGGACGCGCCCGTGCGCGACTGGGTGCGGCTCGCCGTGGAGCGCGCCCGCGCGACCGGCGCGCCGGCGGTCTTCTGGCTGGACCGCGACAGGCCGCACGACGCGCAGCTCGTCGCCAAGGTGGAGCGCTACCTGCAGGAGCACGACCTCACCGGCCTGGACGTGCGCGTGATGTCGCCGGTGGAGGCCACGCGCTTCTCGCTGCAGCGCATCAGGCAGGGCCTCGACACGATCTCGGTGACGGGCAACGTGCTGCGCGACTACCTCACCGACCTGTTCCCGATCCTCGAGCTCGGCACCAGCGCGAAGATGCTCTCGGTCGTCCCGCTCATGAACGGCGGCGGCCTGTTCGAGACCGGCGCCGGGGGCTCGGCCCCCAAGCACGTGCAGCAGTTCCTGGCCGAGAACCACCTGCGCTGGGACTCGCTGGGCGAGTTCCTGGCGCTGGCCGCCTCGCTGGAGCACCTGGCCGCCCGCGCCGCGGAGCCGCGGGCCAAGGTCCTGGCCGACGCCCTCGACCGCGCCACCGAGCGCTTCCTCGAGGCCGAGCGGTCTCCCTCGCGCAAGGTGGGCGAGATCGACACGCGCGGCAGCCACTTCTACCTGGCGCTGTACTGGGCGCAGGAGCTCGCCTCGCAGACCGACGACCCCGACCTCGCCGCGCGCTTCGCCGGCCTGGCCGAGGCGCTGGGCGAGAACGAGGCTCGCATCCACGCCGAGCTGCTGGCGGTGCAGGGCCGGCCCGTGGACCTGGGCGGCTACTACCGCCCCGACGACGCCAAGGCGAGCGCCGCCATGCGTCCCAGCGCCACGCTCAACGCGGCGTTGGCCGAGCTAGAGGCCGCGCTGAGCGGCGCCTCCTGAGGGCAGGCGGACCGGGGTCGCCTGGCGCGCGGCGCCGGCGGCGCGGCCGCTGCTAGCATCGCCGCGGTGGTCGAGAGCGACGTCTCCCCCGACCGCGCCTTCGAGCTCCTGTGGGCGGCCGGCGCGGCCTCGCCGACGGGCAGCGAGAGGCTGCCCGCCCCCGCCGCCCTGGGCCGCGTGCTGCGCGAGCCGCTGGCCAGCCTGGTCGACCGCCCCGCGGCCGACGACTCGGCCCTGGACGGCTACGCCTGCCTGGTGACCGAGAGCGCGGACGCCTCGCCAGATAGACCGGTACGTCTACGCGTGATCGGCAGGTCCCACGCCGGCGCGCCGTACGACGGCGTCGTCGGCCGCGGCGAGGCCGTCTACGTGGCCACCGGAGCGCTGGTGCCGCGCGGCGCTCAGGGGCAGGTCGGGGTGGTGGGCGTCGAGCACGCGCGCCAGGACGGCGACGCCGTCGTCCTCACGCGCCCGGCGAGCGCCTCCGCCGTCCGTGCCAGGGCGCGTGACCTGCGCGCCGGCGAGGTCTACCTGCGCCCCGGCGACGAGCTCGGCCCGGTGCAGGTCGGCCTCGTGGCCGGCATGGGGCACGCCGAGGTCGAGGTGGCGCGCCGGCCGCGGGTGGCCGTCGTCTCCACCGGCGACGAGCTCGTGCGGCCCGGCACCGTGCCCGGCCCCGGCCAGCTCTACGAGTCGAACCTGCCCACCTTGGTGGCCGAGGCGACCGTGTGCGGCTGCGAGGTCGTGCGGGCGACGGGCGTGGGCGACGACCCGGCGGACCTGGGGCGCCTGCTGGACGAGCTCGCCGACGCCGGCGTGGACCTGGCGCTGACGATCGGCGGCGTCTCGATGGGCGAGCGCGAGCCCGTGCGGGCGGTCCTCGAGGCCTCCGGCGAGCCGGTCTTCCGCCGCGTGACGGCGCGCCCGGGCGGTCCCCTCACGTTCTTCCGGCGCCGCGGCCTGCCGGTGCTGGCGCTGCCCGGCAACCCGGTCTCGAGCCTGGTGTGCTTCCACCTCTTCGCGCGCGCCTACCTCGACGCCGCCTCGGGGCGCGCCGCGCCCTCGCCCTACCGGGCCCGGCTGCGGGCCAGGCTGGCCGGCGACCTGCGCCCGGACCGGAAGACCGTCTTCCACCGCGCGCGGCTGCGCGTGGACGAGGACGGCGCCCAGGTGACGCCGTACTCCGACCAGTCCTCGGCGGTGTCGCGCTCGCTGCACGAGTCGGACTGCCTGGCGGTCGCCCCTCCCGGCGGCGTGCGCGCCGGCGAGGTGGTCGAGGTGGTCCCGTTCCGGTGGCGGTGACCGGCGCCGGCGTACGGCTCGCCCCGACGGTGGTGGCGGCGTGACGCGGCCGGCGACAGGCGACCCGCAGCCGCTGGACGAGGCGTTCTACGCCCGGCCCGCCGACGTGGTGGCCCCCGACCTGCTGGGCAAGGTGGTCCTGGCCAAAGACCCGGCGACCGGCGCTTTCCGGGGCGGCCGCATCGTCGAGGTCGAGGCCTACGTGGGCGCGGAGGACCTGGCCTGCCACGCCTCGAAGGGCCTGACGCGCCGTACCTCCACCCTCTTCGGCCCGCCCGGCCACGCGTACGTCTACCTGATCTACGGGATGTACCGCCTCTTCAACGTGGTCTGCCAGCCGGTCGGGGTGGCGCACGCGGTGCTCGTCCGCGGCGTCGAGCCGCTGGGTCCGGAGGCGTCCGAGCGGGTGGGCGCGCCGCTGCTCGAGCCCCCGTCCGGCGCCCGCGGCGACGGCCCCGGACGGCTCACGCGGGCGCTCGGCATCGACCTGACGCACGACAAGGACCCGCTGTACGGCCCGCGGCTCTACCTGGTGGACGGCCCGCCGCCCGGCGAAGTGGCGGTCACGCCGCGCGTGGGCGTGGCGTACGCGGGCAGCTGGGCCGACGCGCCCCTGCGGTACCTTGACGCGGCCAGCCCGCACGTGTCGAGGCCGCCGCCTTCGCAGGTGGGCAGCGGCCGACGCCGGGAGTGACGGACGGGACGCGCGTCCCGGAAGCGCGACCGCGAGCCGCGCTACGCGAGCGGCACGGGTGCGGCCCCGCCGGGCCGGCCCGCCTCAGTCCTCCTCGGGGAACTCCTCGCGCGGGCTGCGCGAGACGTCGCGCACCCCCTCCTC
>CAZGXF010000197.1:0-3171 GCA_964529575.1 uncultured bacterium | reverse complement strand
CTGCTCGATGACGGCGGCCTGGTCGGTGGTGCCGGCGGCGTTGATGGCGTCGGCGTAGGACCAGAGCTGCGCGTAGGCGAGGGCGGCCATGTAGTTGTCGGGGTCGGTGCCGTGCATCGCCCGGTAGGCGTTGGCGAACGCCACGGCCTCGGGGTTGGGCAGGTTCGGCAGGTAGCCGATGAGCCCCATCACGCACTCCATCTCGGGCGCGGCCTCGATGCCGGTGGGCCAGCCGGGAGGAGCCCCGAACACGTAGGAGGGCGCCACGCCCAGCTCCTTGAGCTGGCTGGAGAGCGGCTGCGCGTCGGAGTCGTAGCCGATCCAGTACAGCATGTCGGGGCGGGCGGCGCCGACCTTGCTGAGGGCGGCGCGGAAGTCGCCCGTGCCGCCGGTCAGGGTCGAGGTGAACGCCTCGCGCAGCACGACGTCGATGCCGAGCGCCTCGACGCCCGCCTCGAGGCCGGCCGCGCCGGGCGTGCCGAACGCGCCGTCCTCGTGCAGCACGGCCACGCTCTGCACGCCGAGGTCCTGGAGGAAGCCGAACGTCGCCTCGACGTTCTGGTAGTCCCACGGGTGGACGTGGAAGAACCACTCCTCCTGGCCCAGGAGCTCCTCGATGCCGTCGAAGTCGTCGTTGCCGATGCCGGACGAGGCGCCGCCGATCCAGCTCACGATGGGCTGGAAGGTGCGGAACGATTCGACCAGCGCGAGGGTGGCGCCGGAGGCGAAGCCGCCGGCGATGAACTCGACGCCGTCCTCGGTCATGAGCTTCTCGAAGGCGGCGACGGACGTGGCGGGATCGGCCCGGTCGTCCTCGATGATGATCCGCAGGGGTTGCCCGAGCACGCCGCCGGCCGCGTTGATCTCGGCCAGCGCCAGCTCGAAGCCGGCCCTCTGGGCCTGGCCGGTGCCGGCCGCGCCGCCCGTGAGCGGCGAGAGGATGCCGATGGTGACCGGCTGGGCTAGGCCCACGCCCACCACGGCGGCGAGCAGTACTGCCAACAGCTTCTTCATGCTTCCTCCTTCTCCTTCAGGCGCCTGGCGATGAACGCGTCGGCGATGTCTCGTTTGAGGACCTTGCCCGCGCCGCTCTTGGGCAGGGCGGGCGCGAACGCGATGTGCTTGGGGACCTTGTAGCGGGCGAGCCGCGCGCCGACGAACCCGCGCAGCTCCTGCTCGGTGAGGGAGCGCCCCGGCTTGAGGACGACGCAGGCCAGGCCCACCTCGCCCCAACGCTCGTCGGGCACGCCCACCACCGCGCACTCGGCCACGGCCTCGTGGTCGTAGATCGCCGCCTCGACCTCCACGGGGTAGACGTTCTCGCCGCCGGAGATGAACATCTCCTTGCGCCGCCCGACGACGCTGAAGACGCCCTCCTCGTCCACCACGGCCAGGTCGCCGGTCCACAGCCAGCCGTCGCGCAGTACCTCGCGCGTGGCCTCCTCGCGCTCGAAGTAGCCGGCGAAGACGTGCGGGCCGCGGAGCGTGAGCTCGCCCGTCTCGCCCGGCGCGCAGGGGGTGCCGTCGGGTCGGCGGACGACCGCCTCCCCGTGGAGCATCGGCTTGCCCACCGAGCGGGGCTTCCTGTCGGCGACCTCCTGGGTGGTGGCGAAGCAGTTCACGCCGGCCTCGGTGAGGCCGTAGCCCTGGCGCATCGGCACGCCGCGGCGGGTGAACGCCGCGCGCACGGGCTCGGGGCAGGGCGCGCCGCCGGAGATCGCCCAGCGCACGCCGCTCAGGTCGGCCCGGGCGAAGCTCGGGCAGGTGGCGACCATGTGGAACATCGTCGGCACCAGGAAGAGGACCGTGGCGCCGGTCTCCTGGACGAGCCTGAGGTACTCGTCGGGGTCGAACGTCCGCTGCAGCACGACCCGGCCGCCCACGTGGAAGAGCGGCACGGTGAAGGCGTTCACGGCGGCGTGGTAGCAGGGCGTGGCCTGCACCACGCAGTCGTCGGCGCGGAGCTGCCAGCTCAGGACGGTGTTCACGGCGTTGTAGAAGCCCTGGCGGTAGGGGAGCATCGCGCCCTTCGGCAGGCCGGTGGTGCCGCCGGTGAGGAGGACCATCTGCACGTCCTCGGGGCCGACGACGGCGTCGTAGCCGGGGGGTCGCGGGTCGGGCGAGGCGGCTCGTAGCCGCTCCTCGTGTTCGTCCAGGTGCCAGGCCCGCACGCCGGTGGCGGCCGCCTTGGCGGCGTTCTCCTCGTCGTGCATGACGAGGGCGGGCCTGAGGTAGCCGGCGATCTCGCGCTGCTCGCGCTCGGCGAGCCGCACGTTGAAGGGCGCGTAGACGGCGCCCGTCTTCGCCGTGGCCAGGATCGTGTCCACGTGCGCGACGTGGTTGTGGGCGAGGACCGCGACCCTGTCGCCCTTGCGCACGCCGGCCTCGCGCAGCGCCGCCGCCATGCGCTCGGCCCTGTCGTCGAGCTGGGCGTAGGTGAGCCAGCGACCGTCCCAGTGGAGGGCGGGCGCGTCGGGCGTGAGCTGGGCGCGCTTGGCCGCCAGGTCGAGGATCACGGCGAGGTCCCTCCGGCGGGGCGGGCGGCGGTGGGGTCCACGGGCCGTGGCGCGCCGTCCCAGCGCAGGCAGACCGCGTTCCACACGTAGCCGACGCCGGCCGCCACGAGCACTACGAGGTCGCCGGGCTTCAGGCGGCCTTCCTGCCGGGCCAGCTGCAGCGACAGCGCCTGGTCCACCTGGCCGATGTGCCCGTAGTCGCTGAGGTAGATGGACCGCTCGCGGGGCAGGCCCAGGCGGGAGAGGAGCGCCTCGTGCGCGGAGCGCTTCACGTGCAGCATGGCCAGGTAGGCGACGTCCTCGAGGCGGGCTCCGGAGCGCGCCACGGCGTCCTCGACCACGCCCACGAAGTTGTCCATGCTCTTGGCCTCGAGCCGCTCCTTCATGCCCGCGGGGTCGGTGACCTGCAGGCGGAAGCCCGCGGCGTTGTCGGCCGACACCGGCGCCACGGTGCCTCCCACCGGCACGAGGACGTCGAGCGAGAAGCTGCCGTCGGTGCGGAACGCCGCGCCCAGCAGCTCGTGGCCGCGGCCCCGCTGCACGACGAACGCCGCGGCGCCGGCGCCGAGGTTGTACATGAACCTGACGTTCGGGTCGGTGAGGTCGACGAGGTCGCCGTTGCGGTAGCCGCCGGCGACGAGCACGGTGTCGACGC
>CAZGXF010000196.1:0-3195 GCA_964529575.1 uncultured bacterium | reverse complement strand
CGCGCCGGCCGGCGCGGCCTCGTTCTCCTCGGCCGCGGCGGGGCCTGTCTTCACTGCGGGCACGACGGAGAGTCTAACGCCGCGACCGCGCCGGTCGTGGCGGCCGGGTCGCCGGCACGCGGGTGGCGGAGCGCCGCGGTCCGCGACTCAGTAGGCGCCATCGCGGCGCAGGACGGCGGCGAACGTCCTGAGGATGATGTCGAGGTCCAGCCACACGCTCCAGTTGCGCACGTAGTAGGTGTCCAGCTCCACGCGGTACTCGTAGCTGGTGTCGGAGCGGCCGGATACCTGCCAGTAGCCGGTCATGCCCGGCCGTACCTGGGTGTAGAGGCCGTAGGCCTCGCCGTACCTCTCCACCTCGGCGTCCACGATCGGCCGCGGGCCGACGAGGCTCATCTGCCCGCGGAGCACGTTGGCGAGCTGCGGCAGCTCGTCGAGGCTGGTGGCTCTCAGGAAGCGCCCGACCCTGGTGACGCGAGGGTCGTTCGTGAGCTTCTGCGTCGCCTCCCACTCGCGGCGGGCCGCCGGGTCCTCGGCCAGGAGCCTCGCCAGCCGCTCGTCGGCGTCCACGACCATCGAGCGGAACTTCCAGATGCGGAACGGCCGGCCGTCGCGGCCCAGGCGCCACTGCGTGTAGAGCACGGGCCCGGGGGAGCTCAGGCGCACCGCCAGGGCGATGGCCGCCAGCACGGGCACGGCGACGATGCCGCCCAGCACGACGGCCACCAGGTCGAACGTGCGCTTGACCGCCCGGTTCCAGTTCGACGCGAGGTTGTTGCGGATCTCCAGCGACAGCGCCCGGCCGACCGGCCTGGCCACCACGTCGCTGGTGGGCACGGGACCCAGCTCCGGCACCACCTGCACGATCCTGAACGCCCGCCGGCCGGCGCCCGCGATGACGCCCAGCACCCGCGCGCTGGGCGCTGGGCCCGGCACTACGACCACGTGGTGGATCGGCAGGTTGCTCGAGTCCGGCAGCTCGTCGCGGCTCAGGAGCGCCAGGCGCGCGTCGCGACCGGGTGGCGGCTCGTGGTCCACGAGCGCGATGGGGGTGATGCCCAGGTCCGGCTGCGCCAGCAGCCCCAGCGCGAGCCTGTCGGCGGACCCGCGGCTGCCCACCAGGATCACCGGCCGCCCCCAGAGCCTGGCGACCAGCAGAGCCTGCTTCGCCAGGCTGCGCCCGGCCGGCAGGAGGAACACGGCCAGCGCCGTCGCCAGGGCCGTGAGCTGCCAGGGTACGGCCAGGGCCTCGCCGAAGGCCGAGCGGATGCCGAGTATCGCGGCGCCGGCGACGACGGCCGTGCGCACCGAATCCCTCAGCTCCTGCCAGTGGGCCTTGCCGTAGCCGGGGTACATGCCCAGCCACAGGCCGGCGACCGGCCACGCGGCGAGGCAGTAGAACAGCGTGCCCAGGTCGGTCTGCTGCGGCGCCGCCGACCCGAAGCGCGCCATCGTCCACGCGGCCAGGCCGTACGCCATGCCCGCCGACGCCACGTCCACCAGCGCCAGGCCGGCTCGGGTGGCGAAGGCGCTGAG
Source organism: uncultured bacterium (assembly GCA_964529575.1). Taxonomy (GTDB): domain Bacteria; phylum Deinococcota; class Deinococci; order Deinococcales; family Trueperaceae; genus DASRWD01. The sequence continues at coordinate 1,659 of CAZGXF010000196.1, read as the reverse complement.
GCGTCCGGTCTCGCAGCTCGCAGGCTGGCGGTGGCCCACCGCCCGCCAGCCGAGCACGGCCGCCAGCGGGTAGAGGACGGCGCCCGTGAGCAGCGTGGCGTCGAGCGTGTTCAGGAGCACGACGCCCAGGAGCACGACGGCGGCCGCCCGGTCGCGCTGCTGCACGACGCGCAGGGACAGCGCCACGAACAGCGCGGCCAGGCCCACGAGGCCCACCAAGCCGCGCTCGACCCACACGGCGAGCGCCATGTTGTGCGCGTGCGACGCGATGGGCCGCAGGCGCGCCTGCTCGGCCTGCAGCGCCTCCACCGAGACGGGCAGTCCGCCGGGGCCCCAGCCGAGCAGCGGCCGGGCGGCGATCGCCCCGAAGGCGTCCTGCCACACGGGGAACCGGGACGCGCGCAGCGACGCCACGCCCCGCTCGGCGCGCCCGGGCACGTAGGCCAACGGCGCGTCGGTAGCCGTGAGCTGCAGCTCGGCGAAGGCGGTGCTGACGTTCGTGAGGTTCGAGCGGTCGGGAACGACACCCACGTGCCAGACGAGCGCGCGCTCGCCCTCGTAGCGGAAGGTCACCTGCGCGCGCACCTGGCCGTCGCCGAGCTCGACGGCGCTGGTCGAGAGGACCGTCAGGCCGCCCGTCGCACGAGCGTCGTGCACGCCGTTCACGAGCGTGGTGCCGAGGTTGGTGGCGACCTCGGCGCCCGGCTGCATGCCCCAGCCGTCGAAGCCGGGCCGGGCGTCGCCCATCGGCCTCAGCACGGCGCTGAGCGTGTACGTCTGGCCGGGCTCGAGCGTCACCACCTGCTGCAGGCGGGACCACGGGTCCGTGGAGCGCTTCGTGACGATGATCGCCGAGCGGAGCACCCCCTCGACCTCCAGCGAGGACGGCGTGTAGGTGACGCCGAGGGGGAACCACCAGTCGCCCTCGGGGACCTCGGTGCCCCGGAAGACGTTCGACTCGGGGGCGGCGGGCTGGAAGGCCGTGAGGAAGCCCGTCCGGCCGACGCCGACGGGGGCGAGGACGCCGGAGGCGAGCAGGAACATCACGCCGACCAGCGTCCACTCGGCGGCGAGCGTGCCTCTGGTGCCTCGCCTGCCGACGAAGCGCAGCAGCACCGCCACGAGCAGCCAGGCGAACATCGCCTCGCGCGCGCCGGAGAGGATCACCCCGGCCGCCCCGATGGCCAGCGCCACGACCCGCAGCCGCGGCGACGGCACCACGACGGCGAACAGCGCCGAGAGGACGAGGATCATGTGGCCGAAGGTGGCCGGGTGGGTCTGCCAGGTCACCGCGTCCAGCGGCGTGCGAGCCGTCTCCCAGCGGAACCCGTCGAGCTGCCTGAGCCCCACCAGGAACGCGATCAGCAGGCCGACCACCAGGCCGGTGCCGATGACGTGGGAGAGGTTCTGGGAGACCAGGCGCTCCCTCAGGGCCGTGGCGGAGCGGAAGAGCAGCCAGGCCGCGAGCACCTGGGCGAGGGTCTCGACGGCCGCGACCGGGTGCCCGGTGAGCAGCAGCGGGAGGCTGAGCAACGCGGCCGCCAGCCACCACAGCCTGTCGGCGCGCTGGATCTCGAGACGCTGGTTCAGCCAGGCGAACAGGGCCAGGAACGGCCCGGCGGCCGGGACGGCGGCGAAGCCCACGCCCGCGAGGAACGC
>CAZGXF010000195.1:0-3220 GCA_964529575.1 uncultured bacterium | reverse complement strand
TACGAGTTCCAGAACAAGATCGGCCTGGCGTTCCGTAAGCACGTCTACCGCACCCAGGGCATCATCGAGAGCGACCACATCCGCGCCCCCGGCATGAAGCTCGACGAGCGCTCGCGGGCCGAGCTCGAGGCGCTCATCGCGCGTGTCGGCCTGCACCTCGGGGCGTCGACCGAGGTGGCCTGATGGACCTCGGCCTCGCGGGCAAGCGCGCGCTCGTCCTAGCATCGAGCGCGGGGCTGGGCTTCGCGGTCGCGCGGCAACTGGCCGCCGAAGGCGCTGCGGTCACCGTCAGCTCCCGGGACCCCGACAGGGCCGAGGCGGCCGCCTCCGCGATCAGGCAGCAGACGGGCATGGAGGCGGCGCACGTCGTCGCCGACGTGGCCGACGCTTCGTCGCTCGAGCGTCTGTTCGCCACCGTCGCCGAGAGCGGCGACCTCGACGTGCTGGTATGCAACGCCGGCGGGCCGCCCGCGGGTGGGTTCCTGGTTACGCCCGACGAGGCGTGGGAGCGGGCCTTCCATCTGACGCTGATGAGCGTCGTGCGTAGCGTGCGTCTCGCCCTACCGCTGTTCGAGCGAGCTGGGTCGGGCAGCGTCGTGGTCCTGGGCTCCAGCAGCGTCAAGCAGCCGATCCCGAACCTCGTGCTCTCGAACGTCTTCCGGCCCGGCCTCCAGGGACTGGTCAAGCACCTCTCCGAGGAGCTGGCTGGCAAGGGCGTGCGCGTGAACATGGTGTCGCCGGGCCGCATCAAGACGGAGCGCATCGATCAGCTCGACGCCGCCCAAGCCCAGCGCGAGGGCCGCAGCGTCGAGCAGGTGCGGGCCGACTCCGTGAGCCGCATCCCGATGGGACGCATCGGTACCCCCGAAGAGTTCGGGAAGGTCGTCGCGTTCGTCGCGTCGCCAGCGGCCTCGTACCTCACGGGCGCGAGCGTGCTCGTGGACGGCGGGATGGTGCGGGCGCTCTAGGAGCTCGCCCGCGGGCAGCCGCCCGCAGGCCGGCACCGGGCTCAGCGCGACCATGAGCGGCTTCCGTGTCCCCCACTTCGACCACCGGGCCAACTACCTCCGGGACAAGGAGGCCATCGACGCGGCCATCCAAGGCGTGCTCGCGAGGGGCCAGCCCGTCATGGGGCCGGAGGTCGCCCGGTTCGAGAGAGCGTTCGCGACGCTGTGTGGGGTCAGGCATGCCGTCGGAGTCATGTCGGGCACGGCCGCCCTGCTGCTGGCCCTGCGGGCCCTGGGCGTAGGGCCCGGCGACGACGTCGTGACCGTCGCCAACTCGGACATCCCCACCACACATGCGGTGATGCACGCCGGGGCTCGCCCGGTGTACGCGGACGTCGATCCTGACACCTTCGACATCAGCCCGAGGTCCTTGGCGGCAGCGTTGACGCCGCGCACGAAGGCGGTGCTGCCGGTCCACCTCTACGGCGTGCCAGCCGAGATGGACGCGGTCAGGGAGCTGGCCCGGCAGAGGGGCGCGTTCGTGGTGGAGGACGCGGCGCTCGCCACCGGAGCGCGCTACCACGGTCGCCCGGCGGGCTCGCTGGGCGACGCCGGGGCCTTCAGCACGGCCCCGGGGAAGATCCTCGGCGGCGTCGGCAGTGGTGGGGTGGTCGTCACTGACGACGAAGAGGTCTACGAGCGCCTGAACCGGCTCCGCTACTACGGTCGGGAGCGCAGCCCCTACCCGTCCGACGAGGAGGCGTCGAGCGACGCCGCTCCTCGCCCGCACTCCACCGTCGAGGTCGGCTACAACGAGCGCCTCGACACGATCGACGCCGCCGTCCTGCTCGTGCGCCTCCGGAGGCTCCGAGGCGACCTCGAGGTCCGCAGGCTCCACAGGGAGCGGTACGCAGCGCGCTTCAGGGGCACGGCGGTGAGGGTACAGCAGGCGACGCCCGGCTCCGAGCCGTCCTGGCGGGTCGTCGTGGTGCGCGTGCCGGACCGCGACCGCGTCTACGCTCAGCTGCGCCGCGCGGGGATCGAGGTGACGCTGCCTTACCTGCCGGCCAACCACCTCGACGGCTCGACGCGCGACCTCGGCTACCGCCGCGGCGACCTACCGGTGACCGAGGCGGTGTGCGACACCCTCTTGGCCCTGCCGTCGCACCCTTTCCTCAGCGAGGACCAGGTGGACGAGGTGGCGGAGACGGTGCTCGCGGCCCTCGGGCGGGGGGCCGTGGCCGTCGAGGATCCCGAGTTCCGCTGAGCACGCGCGGTCGAGTGGCCGCATGCTGCTTGCTCTACCCACCTGAGCACGGTCACCTGGGTCCCCAAGGGCGCACCATGCCTGGCCTATGCCAGGGACTCCAGGTGGAAGGCGAAGCGGTCCGCGACCAGGAAGGACTCGACGTACAGGACCGGCTGCCCCGACTCATCGCTCGTCTGCCGCCTTAGCCGGATCACCGGACAGCCAGGCTCGCTCCGCAACAGCTCTGCCACCCGCGGGTCGGACGTGGTGACGGAGAGACACGTGTGGGTGCGCGCGGGGTTCACGGAGGTGCGGACGCGGAGGACGTCGGAGAGCACAGGGGTCTTCTCGAAGTCCGAGGCGCTGACGCGACCCTCGGCGATCGTGGCGGGAACGAACGCGCGCTCGACCGTAGCGGGTACCTCGTCCACCAGGCCGATGCGCTCCACGAACACGGTCCGCGAGGACGGCGAGAGCCCGAGTCGAGGGCGGACGCTGGGTGGGGACGGGGTCGTCTCGAAGTGGACGACCTGCTGCCTGACCGTCGGGAAGTCGGCCACCCGGCCGTCGAGGACCAACGTTAGCCCGGAGACGCCGAACTGCGCGCGCGAGGCGCTGACGAACGTTCCCACGCCAGCCTTCCGGTGGACGATGCCGTCACGGGCGAGCGAGGACAGCGCTGCCCGCACGGTGGGCCTGCTTACGGCGAACTCTTCGCAGAGCTCGGCTTCGGTCGGAAGACGGTCCGTCCACACACCCTCGGCGATCCTCTGCAGGAGCCTCGTTCTCAGGTGGACGTGCTTGGGGCTCGTCAAGCCTCAGCCCCCCTCCGCGCGTATGCGAATGTTAGCACAAGCGCACGGAGACCGAGCTAGGCCTCGGCTCCCGGCCGGAAGCCCCAACATGTACCGATCTGCCCTGTGCGGCCGGCGGTCTCTGCTGTCGCTGAACGCGCTCCTTGGGAATCGTCTAGTCTGGTTCCCGTGCGCCCATCCGAGTGGCTCGTGAGGACGGCCCCTGGCTT
>CAZGXF010000194.1:0-3245 GCA_964529575.1 uncultured bacterium | reverse complement strand
GAGCGCGTCAAGGAGATCCTCGACGCCCTCGAGGCGCACGCCGAGAAGCACGGGGTCAGGCTCCCGTTCGAGTCGGACACCACCTACGTCAACACGATCCCGGCCGAGCAACAGCCGGAGTACCCGGGCGACCTCGACATCGAGAAGCGGATCACGAACATGATCCGCTGGAACGCCATGGCGATGGTCGTGCACGCGAACACCGAGTCGCCCGGCATCGGCGGCCACATCGCCACGTACGCCTCGGCCGCGAACCTCTACGAGGTCGGCCAGAACCACTTCTTCCGCGGCCCCGAGAAGGGCCCGGACGCCGACCTGGTCTACTTCCAGGGGCACGCTACGCCGGGCTTCTACGCCCGCGCGTACCTCGAGGGGCGCATCAGCGAGGAGCAGCTGCTGAACTTCCGCCGCGAGCTGGCGGACCCGCCCGGCGTCTCCTCGTACCCGCACCCGTGGCTGATGCCCCACTTCTGGAGCTTCCCCACGGTCTCCATGGGGCTGGGGCCCATCATGTCCATCTACCAGGCGCGCTTCAGGCGCTACCTGGAGGACCGCGGCCTCTACCCCAAGGGCAGCGGCAAGGTGTGGGCGTTCATCGGCGACGGCGAGACGGACGAGGTCGAGACCCTCGGCGCCATCCGCGTCGCCGCCCGCGCCAAGCTCGACAACCTCATCTGGGTCGTCAACGCCAACCTGCAGCGGCTCGACGGCCCGGTCTACGGCAACGGCCAGATCATCCAGGAGCTCGAGGGCATCTTCCGCGGCTCCGGCTGGAACGTCATCAAGGTCGCGTGGGGCAGCGCCTGGGACGAGCTGCTGAAGCGTGACAAGGACGGCGTGCTCATCAAGCGCTTCGAGGAGCTGGTGGACGGCGAGTCGCAGCGCTACGCCGCGTTCGGCGGGCCGGAGCTGAAGGAGCGCTTCTTCAACACGCCCGAGCTGAAGGCTTTGGTGGCCGACTTCACCGACGAGGACTTCAACCGCCTCAACCGCGGCGGGCACGACCCCGTGAAGATCTACGCGGCGTTCAAGGCGGCCACCGAGCACAAGGGCCAGCCCACCGTGATCATCGCCCGCACCGTGAAGGGCTACGGGATGGGCTCCGCCGGCGAGGCTCAGAACGTCGCGCACCAGGCGAAGAAGCTCGACGAGAACGAGATGCGGGCGTTCCGCGACCGCTTCGACCTGCCCATCTCGGACGAGGACATCAAGAGCAAGCCGTTCCTGCGGCTGGACCCCGACAGCCCCGAGCACGAGTACCTGATGGCGCGCCGCCGCGAGCTCGGCGGCTTCCAGCCGGAGCGCGTCGTGAGGGCCGAGCCCATGCCGGCGCCCGACTTCGCGCTGTTCGAGGAGTTCCTGGACCCCTCGGGCGACAGGGCCGTCTCGACGACCATGATCGCGGTCAGCCTGCTGCGCAAGCTGGTGAGGGACGAGCGCTGGGGCAAGCTGATCGTCCCCATCGTGCCCGACGAGGCGCGCACCTTCGGCATGGAGGCGCTGTTCAGGCAGATCGGCATCTACTCGCCCGTGGGCCAGCTCTACGAGCCGGTCGACTCGGCGAACCTGCTGTACTACAAGGAGTCGCGCGACGGGCAGATCCTCGAGGAGGGCATCACCGAGGCGGGTTCGATGGCGTCGTTCGTCGCCGCCGGCACCGCCTACGCCAACTACGGCGTGAACACCGTGCCCTTCTACCTCTTCTACTCGATGTTCGGCCTGCAGCGCGTGGGCGACCTGGTGTGGGCCGCCGCCGACAGCCGCGCGAAGGGCTTCCTCTTCGGCGGCACGGCCGGACGCACCACGCTGGCGGGCGAGGGCCTGCAGCACCAGGACGGCCACTCGCACGTGCTCGCCCTGCCGGTGCCGAACCTCCTCGCTTACGACCCCGCCTTCGCCCACGAGCTGGCGATCGTCGTCCACGACGGCTTCAGGCGGATGTACGAGCAGCAGGAGGACGTCTTCTACTACGTCACCATCGGCAACGAGAACTACCCGCAGCCGGGGGCGCCCGAGCACCTCTCGCGCGAGGAGCTGCGCGAGGGCGTGCTGAACGGCCTCTACCTGTTCCGCCCCAGCGGCAAGAAGCGGGCGAAGCTGCGCGCCCAGCTCTTCGGCTCGGGCAGCATCATGAACTGCGTCCTGGAGGCCCAGGAGATCCTCGAGCGCGACTACGGCGTCGCCGCCGACGTGTGGAGCGTCACCTCCTACAAGGCGCTCTACCGCGACGCGCTCATCACCGACCGCCGCAACCGGCTTAACCCGGGCGCGGAGCCGGAGCGCCCCTACGTCTACAGGGCCCTGGAGAGGACGAAGGGCCCGCTGGTCGCGGCGAGCGACTACATGAAGGTCCTGCCGGACGTGCTGGCGCGGTACCTGCCGCGGCCCATGGTCAGCCTCGGTACCGACGGCTTCGGCCGCAGCGAGGCCAGGGCCGAGCTGCGCGACTTCTTCGAGGTCGACGCGCGGCACGTCGTGCTGGCCACGCTCCACGCCCTGGCGCAGGAGGGGCAGCTCGAGGCGAGCGCCGTCGAGAAGGCGCGCGACGCGCTGGGCATCAGCCCGGACAAGGCCGACCCGTACCATGACTGACGTCTGCGTGGAGGAGCGCTAGTGGCCACCGAGGTGAGGCTTCCCGATGTCGGAGAAGGGATCGAGTCCGGCACCGTCGTCAGCGTGCTGGTGAAGCCAGGCGACAAGATCCACAAGGACCAGCCGCTGGTCGAGCTGGAGACGGACAAGGCCGTAGTCGAGGTGCCGTCCACGGCCGCCGGCGTGGTGAAGCAGGTGAACGTGAAGGAGGGCGACGAGGCCCCCATCGGGTCGGTGCTCGTCGTGGTCGACGAGGGGGGCCAAGCCGAGGAGGCCGCGCCCGCCGAGGCGGGGCCGGCGGCCGAGGCCGCGGCGCCCGCCCCCGAGGCGTCCGCCCCGCCCGCCGAGAGGCCGGCGGAACCTCCCGCCGGGCGCCCTGCCGAACGCGAGCCGGCCCCCGCGCCGGCCCGTGCCCCCGAAGCGCAGCCGGCCGCGGCGTCAGCAGGGGAGCAGGACGAGGGCCACCGACTGGTGCCCGCCGCCCCGTCGGTGAGGCGCCTGGCGCGCGAGCTGGGCATCGACATCCGCACCGTCCAGGGCACGGGCCTGCTGGGGCGCATCTCGGCGAACGACGTGCGCCAGGCGGCCTCCGGCGCGCCCACGCGGGCCGTGGCGGCCGCTCCCGCCGCGCCGCCGCTGCCCGACTTCAGCCG
>CAZGXF010000193.1:0-3266 GCA_964529575.1 uncultured bacterium | reverse complement strand
GCGTGTCGAGCGCCACCAGCCGCCCCGCGTCGACGAGCGCCACGCGGTCGGCCAGGCGTTCGGCCTCCTCCATGAAGTGCGTGACGAGGACGATGGTGACCCCCCGCTCCTTCAGGCGCTCCACCAAGCCCCAGGTCTGCCGCCTGGCGTTGGGGTCGAGGCCGGTGGTGAGCTCGTCCAGGATCGCGACCTGCGGCCGGCCGAGCAGCGCCGCCGCGATCGACAGTCGCTGGCGCTGGCCGCCCGAGAGCTTCGCGAACGGGGTGTTCGCCTGGTCCTCGAGCCCCAGCTCGGCCATCAGCTCGCGCCAGGGGGCCGGCGAGCCGTAGAAGGAGGCGAAGAGCTCGAGCGCCTCGGCCACGCGTAGCCGGTCGGGGAAGCGGCTCTCCTGGAGCTGCACGCCCAGGACGTCCTTCACCGCCTCCTCGTCGGCCACCGGGTCGAGTCCCGCCACCCGCACGCTCCCGGCGTCGGGGCGTCTGAGCCCGGCGATGGTCTCGACGATCGTGGTCTTGCCGGCGCCGTTCGGCCCGAGGAGGCCGAAGGTCTCGCCCTCCTCGACGCTGAAGCTGACGTCGTCGACGACGGTCCTGCCGCCGTACCGCTTGGTCAGTCCCTGTACCGTGATCATGCTCATGACCACGAGGTTGGCAGGGGAGGGGCCCGGTCCGCGTCGACCGTCAGGGCGAGGACGCCAGCCGAACGGTCGATGCCACGCCACGACCGGCCGGAGGCTCTGCGCCGACGGACGGTCGCTCGTCGCGCACGGTCGGTGGGGAGAACCGGGGTCCGACGGGCCTCAGATCTCGATCTTGTCGCCGTCGTTGCCCAGCACCGCGCCGGGGAACGCCTCGCGCGCCTCTTCGAGCCACTGCCCCTCCTTGCCGTTGAGGGGCGGCAGGTGGACGAGGACGAGGCGGCCCACCCCGGCCTCCTTGGCGACCCGGCCGGCGGCGGCGGCCGTGGAGTGACCGGGCGCCTCGCCGGAGGCCTCGTGGATGAGGAGGTCCGCGCCTTCGGCGAGCCTGACGATGGACGGCGAGTACTCGGTGTCGCACGAGTAGACGAGGACGCGGCCGTCGCGCTTCGACTCGAAGCGCAGGCCCACCACCGGCACCGAGTGGCTGCCGGGGGCGGCCCGCACGACGAAGTCGTCGTCCTCCAGGACGAGCGCGCCCTCCTCGTGCGGGAACTCGCGGTACCGGAGCTCGGGGTAGTTCGGCCAGGTGCCGATGTCGAAGGCGTCGTGGATGCGGCGCGCCTGGTCGAGCGCGGACCTGATGCCCCGCACCGCGAACGACCGGCCGATGCCGGCCAGCCACAGGCGCTCCATCAGCAGGGGGAAGCCGGCGACGTGGTCGGCGTGCTCGTGCGTGACGATGAGCCCGGAGAGCTTCGAGAGGTCGAGGCCGGAGGCCAACAGGCGGTGGGCGGCGTCGCCGCCGCAGTCGATCAGGTGGAGGGAGCTGTCTCCCTCGACCGCCAGCATCGTCGTGGTGCGCTCCGGGTCAGACAGGGCAGCGCCCGTGCCCAGGAGATGTACGGTGGCCACGCGTCCTCCCTGCCAGGCCCGAGGATATCCGCCCGCCGACGCGCTCAGATAGGACGCCTCGCACACCTCTTAGACAGCTGGCGCGGGCCACCAGCGCGCGTTCGGGCGTCGCGCCCCGTCGTCCCGGCGGCCCTCAGGCCTCCTTGACCTCGCTCACCAGCACCCTGACCTTGCCCTTGGCGAAGCTCATGACGTCCTCGGCCACGCGCTTGTTCTCCTCGGAGCGCATGGCCGTCTTGAACGTCTCCTTGTCCGGGAAGGTCATGATCGCCATGAGGTAGTGAGGCGGCTCGCCGCCGAAGGCGTCTGCCGTGATCCTCAGGAGCTCCAGGTCCTGGAGGCCGGGGAGCCGGCGCGTGAGGGGCGCGTGCACCCCCTCGTAATGCTCCCAGAAGGCCGCCTCGTCGTCGGGCTTGTCGTAGATGGCGATGAGCTTGATCATCCGGCGCTACCTCCAGCGTGCTCGCGCGCCCGCTCGCGCAGGCGCTCGAAGTTGGCCTCGAGCCTCTCCTTGGGCAGGATCACCTGCACCGTCGCGCCCTCGCCGATCACGTCGCCTAGCTCGCTCGTGGCGACGCAGTCGGCGTGGACGCGGTTCTTCACCGTCTCCCTGAAGCGCGCCTCCACGCGCACGCGCATCCCCGGCAACGCCGAGGCCAGGTGCGTGACCTCGACGCGGAGACCGATGCCCTCCTCGCCCTCCTCGAGGAAGGGGAGGATGACCTTGCGGCTGGCGAGCTCCATGTGCTTCGCCATCCAGTACGTGGCGTAGACCGGGTGGAGGGCGCCGAGGCGGGGGTCGTCCTGCTCGAAGTCCACGGTCATCTCCGGCGTGACCAGCACCTCGTGCGCGGCGACGTAGCCCGCCGGGATCTCCCTCACAGCTTCCTCTCGTCGAGGATCCGGCGCAGCTTGCCGCCCGCCGAGCGCGGCGCGGCGCCCGGCGCGAGCAGCGTGACCCTCACGCCGATGCCCACCGTGTCGCGGATCCTGTGCTCGACCTCGCGGGCCAGCCGCTCGACGGGGTCCTCGTGGGTGAGCGCGCCGTCCTCGCGGGGGCTCACGCCGAGCTGCGCGAACGTGGCCTGGTCCAGCTCGAGCCGCAGCTCCACCTCGTCCAGGGTGCGCTGGCGACGCACGACGAGCTGGTAGTGCGGCGAGGCGTGGGGCACGTGCTGCAGCACCGCCTCGATCTGCGTGGGGTAGACGTTCACGCCGCGCACGATGAGCATGTCGTCGGTGCGACCGCGGATCATGCCGATGCGGGCGTGGGTCCGCCCGCTGGGTCCCACCTCGCGCGTGAGGCTGGTGATGTCGCCGGTCCAGAAGCGCAGCAGGGGCAGCGCCTCCTTCGTCAGCGTGGTGATCACCAGCACGCCGTCCTGGCCGTCTGGCAGGGGCTCTCCGGTCTCCGGGTCGAGGACCTCCGGGTAGAAGTGGTCCTCCCAGACGTAAGACCCCTCGCCCTCGCCGACGGCCTCGTTCGCCACGCCGGGGCCGATGATCTCCGACAGCCCGTAGATGTTCGTGGCCTGGATGCCCAAGCCCCGCTGCACGTCCTGCCTGATGGCCTCGGTCCACGGCTCGGCGCCGAGGATGCCGTACTTGAGTGGTACCTCCTCGGGCGAGATGCCGCGCCGGGCGAACTCCTCGGCGAGCGTCTGCGCGTAGGACGGCGTGCACGCGATCATCTCGGGCCTGAGGTCCATGATCA
>CAZGXF010000192.1:0-3301 GCA_964529575.1 uncultured bacterium | reverse complement strand
CACCTCGCCGGCGCGCACCAGGTAGATGTACAGCTTGTTGAACAGCCGCGGGTGCCTGGAGAGCGCGTCGGAGAGGTTCTGGCCGGTCTCCACGTCCTCGCGCACGCGCTTGAGGGCGTCCTTCAGGCCCTGCTTCTCGGCCTGGCGGTGCAGGATCGCCAGGCTCTGCACGACCGGCAGGCCGGCGTTGATGACCGTGGCGAACTGACGCGAGAAGATCGTGATGTCGCGCGCGTTCGGGACGGACCCGATGTCGAGCCACTTGGGCAGCTTGATCTCGGCGTTCAGCCCGGACTTGGGCGCCTTGATCTCGCTGATGAAGTAGCCCTTCTGCCGGAGGGACGCCGCCACGTCGCGCTCGGAGGCCGCCTCCATCGTGGCGGCGATGAGCTTGCCTGTCCGGTCGCGCGCCTTGTACTCGTAAACGGGCATCCTTCCTCCTCGCCCGCCTTCGACGGGTCGCCCTGCGCGGGTGTGCCGCGCGAGAACACTGGCTGCCAAAGTACCGTGTGAGGGCGAGGTGAGACTGGTGAATCGCTCACTTATCCCCCTCGTCGCAGGCGTCCAGCGCGGCTCCGGACGGCGGTCCCCGCCCGGTCCCGGTTAGCATCGCCCGGTGCCGCGCGAGTCGCTACGGGCGAAACGGGAGCGAGGGCAGCTGATCGTCGACGAGCTGCGCCGGCTCTACCCCGACGCCCGCACCGAGCTGCGGTTCGCCACGCCGTTCCAGCTCCTCATCGCCACGCTCCTCTCGGCGCAGGCGACGGACGTGAGCGTGAACGCCGCGACGCCGGCGCTGTTCTCCGCCTACCCCGACGCGTTCGCCCTCGCCGCTGCGACGCCCGAGGAGGTGGAGCCCTACGTCCGCACCATCGGCCTCTACCGCACCAAGGCGCGCAACGCGGTGGCGACGGCGCGGGCGCTGGTGGAGCGCCACGGCGGCGAGGTGCCCGCCGCGATGGACGAGCTGGTGAGGCTGCCCGGCGTCGGCCGCAAGACCGCCAACGTGGTCCTCGCGAACGCCTTCGGCCAGCCCACCATCGCCGTCGACACCCACGTGGGCCGGCTGTCGCGCCGGCTCGGCTTCTCCGCCCACACCGACCCGGACAAGGTGGAGGCCGACCTGCAGCGCCTCTTCCCCCCGGAGCAGTGGGTCTTCCTCCACCACGCCCTGATCCTGCACGGCCGCCGCGTGTGCACCGCACGCCGGCCCGCCTGCGAGGCCTGCCCGCTCTGCCCGCACTGCCCATCCTGCGGCACGTTCGGCCCTCCGGCGCGACGTCCTCGGCGCGTGCCGAGCGGGGGTCGGCCAAGGTGAAGGAGGCGCGTGGGCGGGATCGGGTGCGCCCACTCACACCGTCAGCCCTCGGCGACCCGGCCTACGGCTCGTTCCCCGCCTAGTACCCCTCGGCAGGTGCGTGCCCTGGCTCCCCGCCCGCTCACGCGCTCCTGTTAGGTTGAGGCCATGGCAGCGGGCATCCACGGCGACGGCGCGGCGACGGGCGACGCCCGGCTGGTCAGCGGAGCGGGCGGCGACGGTCGGCCGGACGGCGCGTGGCCGGAGCGCTACGACGTCGCCATCGTCGGGGCCGGGCCCATCGGCATCGAGTGCGCCATCCTCGCCAGGCGCGCCGGGCTCTCCCACGTCCTGTTGGACCAAGGGCCGGTCGCGGCGGCCATCGCCCGCTACCCCACCTACATGCTGTTCTTCACCACCTCCGAGCGGCTCGAGGTGGGCGGCCACCCGCTCGTCTCCGCGGTGGACAAGCCCACGCGCAAGGAGGCGCTCGACTACTACCGCAAGGTCGTCGCCAACGAACGGCTGAACGTCAAGCAGTTCACTCGCGTCACGGCGATAGCCCCGGCCGCGCTCGAGGCGCCGCGACCCAGCGGACGGGCCGCGAGGTTCGCCCTCGAGGTCGAAGCGCGGGCGCCATCGGGCCTCAGCGGCACCGTCCACGCGGACGCCGTCGTCGTCGCGACCGGCTACTTCGACAACCCGAACATGCTGGGCGTCCCGGGCGAGGACCTGCCCTGGGTCAGCCACTACTACACCGAGGCCCACCAGTTCTTCGCACGTCCCGTCGTCATCGTCGGCGGCGGCTCGAGCGCGGCCGACGCGGCGCTCGACCTCTACCGCGCCGGCGCGCGGGTGACGCTCGTCCACCGTGGCGAGGCCATGAAGCACACGCTGAAGTACTGGATCAGGCCGAACCTCGAGAACCGCATCAAGGAGGGCTCCATCGCCGCGCGGTTCGGCACGGTGGTGAGGCGCTTCGAGCCGGGTCGCGTGGTCGTGGCGCCGTTGGGCGCCGCGCCGGGCGAGGGCGAGGAGTCCCTGGCGGCCGACCAGGCGTTCGTGCTCACCGGGTACTCGGCTCCCACGTGGCTGATCGAGGGGGCGGGGGTACGGGTGGACCCTGAGACGCGCAAGGCGCGCGTCGACCCCGGCACGTACGAGTCGAACGTGCCGGGGCTGTACGTGGTCGGCTCGGCGTCGAGCGGCACGAAGACTTCAGAGGTGTTCGTCGAGAACGGCCTCGTGCACGCTCGGGCCGCGATGGCCGACCTCATACGAAAGGTGCAGGAGCCTGCCACCATCGGCTCTCCGTGAACGCCAGGGACGCGGCGTATGATCGTCCACGACGGTGAGATTCGCCGTGCCCGGCGCGACCGGGCGGGTCGGAGGAGACATGCGCGACCGCGACAAGACCCTGGGCATCGCCCTCATCGTGCTGGGCGGCCTGTTCCTGCTGGGGCGGGTCGTGAACGTGGGCGCCTTCGCGTGGCCGTTCTTCGTCATCGTCCCCGGCCTCGTGCTGCTCGGCGCCGCGTTCTTCGGCCGTAGAGAGCTCGCCAGCCTCGCCGTACCGGGCTCGATCGTCACCACGATCGGGCTGATCCTGCTCGTCCTCAACGCCATCGACCGTTGGGACGCCTGGGCCTACAGCTGGGCCCTCATCGTCGCCGGCGCGGGCGTGGGCACCCTGGTCCACGGCGCCCTGGAGGACAACGCCGCGCGTGAGCGCGAGGGGCTACGCACCGTCTACACGGGGCTCACGCTGTTCGCGGTGTTCGGCGTGGTCTTCGAGTTCTTCATCTTCGGCGGCCTCGGGAGCGCCATGCGCTGGCTCCTGCCCCTGCTGCTCATCGCCGTCGGCGTCTACCTGCTCTTCTTCCGCGACCCGCAGTCGCCCTTCCCCTGGGTGACGCCCCGCGAGCCCCAGGGCCCCGTGCCGCCTACGCCGCCAGGACCCATGCCGCCCGCGACCCCGGCCCAACCCGCTCCCGAGCAGCCCGC
>CAZGXF010000191.1:0-3311 GCA_964529575.1 uncultured bacterium | reverse complement strand
TCGATGTGACGACCAGCCGCCTCCTGAGTGGAAGTTCGGGGAGGCCGCAAGCGGTCCGCTGGTGGGCGGGGTGGGAGAGGTGCGCGACAGGTGGGAACCCGGCGCAACAGGTGGGACGTCTTTCCTCTATGTGGGAAGGGATGGTCTAAAGTGGGATAGGTGCTTAACGTGTGGTACGTTGACGGTATGAGTGGGACGTACCGCCTGGTGATGGGAGACCGCGGCCGTTTGGTCATCCCAGTGGAAGTCCGCCAGCGGCTCGGCCTGGACGAAGGCACGCCCCTCACGCTCCTCGAGACGCCCGACGGCCTCGTGCTCATGACCCGCGAGCAGCTGCTGGCCAAGGTCAGGGAAGACCTGAAGGACCTCGACCTGGTAGGGGAGCTGCTAAGCGAGAGGCGGGCGGAAGCAGCGCGCGAGGAGGGCGAATGAAGGTCCTCGACTCCTCGGCGATCATGGCGTTCCTGCTGGGCCAGGAAGGCAGCGACGTGGTGGAGGAGGCCCTCCGCGAGGGCGCCTGCTGCTCGGCTGCCAGCTGGTCCGAGGTGGCGCAGAGGATCCGAGCTCACGGCCGCGACTGGCCGCTCGCCAGGGCGCTGCTCCAGCTGCACGAGCTGCGCGTCGAACCCGTTACCGAAGAAGACGCTGAACTGGCGGCTCGCATCTGGCGCCACGGCTCTGGGCTTGGACTGGCCGACAGGTGCAGTCTCGCGCTCGCACATCGGTTGGGCGCGCCTGTTCTTACGGCCGATCCCCGCTGGGGATCCGTGCCGCCGGCTGTTCATATCCGCTGAGGCAAGCGGAGCCCGCCGTGATCAAGGGCGAGCGTTCACGGGTCCCCACCACTCGGTGGCTCGTAAGAGTCCTACCGCGGTAGGCCGAGCCGTCGCGAGCGTCCTCGGCGGGCATGCCGGGCGCCGCAGCACGCCGTCCCGGGTCAGGGGCTCTCCCACGACGACGCGCCTCAGCGCGCCATCACGCGACGAGGCGCCCCAACGGTCACGAGGCGAAGTCGCCCGGCTCGCCGCCCCATGTCCTCGGATCGACGTCTGCGATCGTCTGCGTGAACGTCCACGAGTGCCCACCGAGGTCCTTGGCGCCGTACTGACGCTCACCGTAGGGGTAGGTGGTAGGTACGCCCAAGACCACGGCACCGGCGGTCAACGCGGCCTGGAAGTGGGCGTCGACGTCGTCGACCCGGACCATCACACCGTGCGAGCTCGGTGCCGAGGTACGCGCGCCCTTGATGGCGACCACCGAGCCGGTCCCGTAGTCGAGCTGGACGCGGTGGTCCCCGATGCGCAGACGGACCTTGAAGCCGAAGGCTCGGCGCAGCCAGTCCGCCGCCTCGGTCACGTCCTCGTAAGCCAGCTCCGGGATGACCTGGCCTTGTGGCATGGAGCGATCGTTGAGGCCGTCCGAGGCGCTTGCTGGCCGCTGGGAGGACGAGGCGGCCAGGCGTCGCAGCAGCGTGAGCTGGCCGGCGTGAGCGATGGCGTCTGCCATGGGACCTTGCAACAGGTCGGTAGGCGTCAAGTCTCGGGGCCACGGACCGCGCTCCACCTGGGCCGCTAGCCCGATGATGGCGTCCTCGAGCGCCGCTACCTCATCAGGGAGGCTTGGCAGTGACTCGACCTCGTCGCTGCTCGCGCCGAAGGCCGCGCGGGCCGCGCTCAGGACGCCGCGCATCTTCCGCACCAATCGCTCAGGCGTGTTCGCTCCGTGACCCGCCTCGAAGTCCGCGAACCCAGGAGGGGCGCCGCGGAGCGCTTCGCGCGTGCGGAAGGCGAGGTCGCCGAGGAGCTGCCGTAGCAACGCGCGTTCGCCGGCAGTGGGTCGCGGATCGGCTTCGGCCTCCATGAGCTCGATGCGGTTGCCGAAGGGGTCGTGAACGAAGCAGCGCCTCACGCCCGGGTAGCGGTCGTCCCACTCGACCGCCGAGCCGTAGGCGCGGACGCTCGTCGCGAGCTGATCGAGGCCGCGTACCCGCAGTGCCGGATGTGCCTTCGTCGCCGGACGGAAGTCGGCGTCCGCGCCCAGGTGCAGCTCGACGTCGCCGGACCTGAACCAGGCGCCGCCGTTCGCGGACAAGGCGGCCGGCTTCTTCACCTCGCTGAGGCCGAGGATGCCGGCGTAGAACTCACGAGCGCGGTCCTCGCCGCCTGGCGGCATGGCGAGCAAGACGTGGTCGATGGCAGTGGGTCCCATGACTGCACACGATAGGCGCGAACCGTACCGTGGCGGCTAATTCAGAGCGCCAGGCCGTTTAGTACCGCCAGCGAGGCGGTCACCGGCCTATGAAAAACCTGATAACTAGTCTTATCAGACCTATGTAGACTGGCCGGCATGAGCGCCGAGATCACCCGTTACGACGGCTCCGCGTTGTCGCGCGCCGAGTCCTGGGCCGGGCTGCCGCCCGACGAGCTGAGGCGCCGCGCGGCCAAGGCGGCTAACGAGCGCGACGTCGAGGAGCTGTGGGCGCTCACGGAAGCGTACCTGTTCCTGCACGGCTCGAAGGGCGCGCGCGTCAGCAAGCACACGCTCCGCACCTACCGTCGCGGCGTGGCCGACCTGTTGGCGGCGTGGGCCGGCGAGAACCTGCTCAGGCCGACCCGTGACGCCGGCGTCGTCTACGTCAGGCGCCTCGAGACCGGCGCGCTCGCGGACGGCGAGCCGCCGGCGCCGGCGACGCTCAGCGTGAAGCTGGCGGCCGCCAGGACGCTCTACAAGGCGCTCAGATGGGCGGGCGTCACCGAGGCGCGGCCGTTCGACGACGTGCGGGTCGCCAAGGACCCGACGCCGCCGTGGGAGAAGCGCCGGCCGTACCGCGACGGCGAGGTCGAGGCGCTGCTGGACCAGGCGGCGGGCGCCGAGCGCGTGATGGTGTTGCTGGGCGCTCACGGCGGCCTGCGCATCGGTGAGATGGCCGACCTGACGTGGGACGACGTGGACATGGGCACGAGCACGCTGCGCGTGCGCGCCGGCAAGGGCGGCAAGGCCGCCACCGTGCGCATGACCAGGCGCCTGCGCGAGGCCCTCGCCGAGCTGGCCGACGACCCGGACTACGTGGCCGCCGAGAAGCGCCAGCGCGACACGGCCTACGTGCTGCCCTGGACGGCGGACCACGCCCGGCGGCGCTTCAGGCGGCTGTGCGCCCGCGCCGGCGTCGACTACCGGACGGCGGGCGTGCACGGGCTCAGGCACGGCGCCGGCACGCGCTACTACCGGCAGACGAAGGACCTCGGCCGTGTGGCGGCGCACCTGCGCCACGCCGACATCCAGACCACGCGCATCTACGCGAAGATCGACGC
>CAZGXF010000190.1:0-3370 GCA_964529575.1 uncultured bacterium | reverse complement strand
CGGCGGTGGAGTTGTCCGACTCGCCCTGGTACCAGAAGACGGCGCTCACCGGCCCGCCCTCGGGCTCCTGGCCGGCCACCAGGGGGTCGCGCAGGCCGCTCGACACCAGCGCGCGGTACATCGCGCTGCCGAACAGCGTGCCGCGGTCGGTGGCGGCCAGGTCGTCGGAGCCCAGGTACCAACCGACGTTCGTGTTCGGCCGGGGCGTCATGCGGCTGCCGCCCAGGGCCGCGGGGATCAGGTAGGCGGCGCGGCCGGTGCCCACGACGCCGGCGGCCTCGTCGCCGGCGTGGAGCAGCCGGCCGAGGGCCGTGCCGGCCGAGGTGCCCGGGGTGGCGTCCTCGCTCACCGGGTCGAGCTGCCCGCTCGGGTCGTCGAGTGGCTCGGTGGCCGGGCGCCACACGTAGTCGTTGCCGAGCATGCGCACGGCGGGGAAGCCGTCGCCGTCTCGCAGCTCCTCTGGCAGGTCGGTGTCCCACCCCACGGCGTTCGACTGCCCCGCGACCAGGACGGTCAGGTTGCCCACGGCCACCCGCGCCTCCGCGTCCCCGGCGGTGACGCGCAGCGTGCCCAGCGCGTCGTTGGGGTCGGTGGTGAGCGTCCACACGGCCGACTGCCCCTCCAGCACCCAGGCGTGGTCGCCCGTGAAGGTAGAGCCGTTCAGGTTCTCCCCGCGGAACGTGAGCCCCGAGAGAGGCCGGTCGCCGGCGTTCCCCACGACCACCGGCGTACCGGCGCGCAGCTGGGCGTAGGTGAGCGCCAGCGGCTTGGCCACGGGTGCCGCGTCCGCGTCGGGCAGGGCGGCCTTGAGGAACGCCCGCCGGACGTCGTCGTCGTCGAAGAGGCAGTCGCCGGTGAGGTCGGCATGGAACAGGGCGAAGGCGTCGCCGTCCGCGAGCTCGCCGCCCGCCGCGGCCGCGTGCAGCAGGACGACGTCGCGCACGTCGACGTCGCCGCTGGCGTCGAGGTCGCCCAGCGGACGCTGCGCGAGGGAGGTGGGGTAGTCGGCGGCGCGGCAGGCGGCCGTCGCGGCGGCGTCGGGCTCGAGCGCGGGGAGGCCGTCGTGGAGGAGCACCGGCTCCCCGGCCTCGCCGGCGGCGAGAGCGCCGAGCGTCGCTTGGCCTCCGGCCACCTCGCCGGCCGCGTCGTAGGCGGCGAGCCCCGTGACCACGGGCGCCTGCGCGCCGTCGGCGGCGGTCCAGTGGAGCGTCAACAGGTGCCCGCTGCGCGGCTGCGGGGAGAACCAGGTGAGGGTCATCGTGCCCGCGGCGTCGTCCTCCACGGCGGCGATCGCGCCCTCCGAGACGCCCCCGAGCCCGCGGAAGGTCAGCTCGTCGGCGTCGTACTCGACGGTCAGGGTGAGGGCGGCGACGGCGGACGACGCGGTCAAGCCCTGCTCCTGCCAGCTCGTCCCGGGCGGGGGTTCAGGAGGCGGGGGCGGCAGCAGCGTCTCGCAGGCGACCAGAGCCAAGAGCGCCACGAGCGCCGCGATCAGGTTCGTTGGTGATGGGGGTCCGGGCGCGCGGCCCGGCAGCTCTCCAGAGCGGGGCGGCCGGTCCGTCTCCCTCCGGACCGTCCGCGACGACGTTGCCTCTCCCACCGGCCCTCCTCCTAGGTCGGCGCCTGGGGCGGCCGATCCCGTTGCAGCCGCGCGCCCGGCGAGGCACGTGCTGCCGAGCATCGTGTCAACGGAAGATGTGAGCCACGTGACGGTCGGCGCCGGCGGTGGGCGCCCCTCTGCCATGGGGCTCTCATCTGACCAGGGGTTTCTCATCTGGGCGCGAGTACCCTCGTCTCACCTCGTACGAGTTCGCCCGCCCGCTTCGGCGCGGAGCAGCCACGCCTCGGGGCAACGCGACGGCGATCGCAACGGTGCCCGAGCGGTTCGGGCGCGAGGTCAGTACTGCGGGTACCAGAAGGAGACGACGTGCAGAGAATCCGATTGCTAACCATCCTGACGGCGCTTGCGGTCGTCATAGCGGCCTGTGGCGAGCCCATCCCGCCGGCCGAGACGAGCACGCTCACCGTGACCATCGAGGGCGACGGCACCGTCACGTTCGACACCGCCGACGGCGACGACGCGGCCGGCACGAGCGAGCACGCGCGGGACGCCGAGGTGACGCTCGTGGCCACGCCCGCGGACGGCAACACCTTCGTGGGCTGGGGCGGCGCCTGCGCCGGGACCGACGCCACGTGCGTGGTCACCATGGACGCCGACAAGAGCGTGACCGCGGTCTTCGAGGCCGAGGAGCCCCTCCCCGAGGAGGTGCAGCTCTCGGTGGCCTTCACGGGCAGCTCCGGCGGCGGCACCGTCACGCAGGCCGACCTGGGCATCGCCTGCTCGTACGACCCCGGCACGGGCGAGACCGACGGTGAATGCGGTCCGGTCACGGCGTCGACGCTGACGGCGTACACGTTCGAGGCCGAGGCGGCCGCCGACATGGAGTTCGCGGGCTGGGCCGGCGACGCCGACGCCCAGTGCGACGACGCCCAGACGTCCTGCGAGCTGACGCCCGACAAGGAAGGCTTCGTCGTGGTGGCGGTGTTCGTCGACCCGAACGTCGGCGCTCCCGTCAGCCGGTCGGTGGCGGTGACCGCCGGGGCGGACGACGGCCTCGAGTGGGTGACCGCCGCGAACACCGGCGAGCCCGAGCACGGGCCCGGGTACACGCACTCGTCGCTCCAGTACTCGGGGCTCGCGTACGTGAACCGGTACGAGGCAGAGGTCATCAACGAGTTCATCTTCCGCGACCTGGACATCCCGGCCGGCGCCACCATCACAGAGGCGTACATCCAGTTCACCTCGATCATGCGCACCGGCAACGCGGCCCACGTCCCCTCCGACGGCAGCGACCAGATCAACCTGCTGATCACGGCCGAGGCCAGTACGAACCCGGACCCCATCCCGCACGAGAACGACTCGAACCCGATCTCGACCCGCCCGACGGTGGGCACGACGGTGACGTGGACGGATGTCCCCGACTGGGCCGCGAAGGGCGATGCGACCGAGGCCCAGCGGACCGTCGACATCAGCGCGTTGCTCCAGGCCGTCATCGACCAGGACGGCTGGGACGAGTCGGGCGACGTGGGCATCGTGATACTCAACAACGACGCCGACGCGACCGTGGGTTGGCGTCAGATCGCCACCTTCAATGAGGACCCGGAGGCGGCACCGGTCCTTCACTTCACCTACACGGCTCCTTAACCGAGGGGACCGGGTGAGACAGGAGTGCCCCGCTTCGGCGGGGCGCTCCTCTAACCTGTACTGATGCGACGAGGTCTCGGCCACAGCATCGTCACGCGCCTCGACGCCACCGGGCGGCGCGCCAGGCGCTGGTGGGACCGGCGGACGATGCCGCGGTTCGCCAGC
>CAZGXF010000189.1:0-3388 GCA_964529575.1 uncultured bacterium | reverse complement strand
AGCGTCTCGGCGGCGTGGTAGAGGTACTGCCCGTGCCCGGCCTCGTCCTGGACCTTGGCGATCAGGACGAGCTTGCGCCGCAGGCTCGGCGCGCGGGTGATCCACGCGCCCTCCGGCAGCATCCCCACGACCTCGGAGTGGGCGTGCTGCGAGATCATCCTGACGAGCTGCCTGCGGTACTCGTCGGGCATCCAGTCGCCCGGCTCGATCTTCTCGCCCGCCGCGATCCGCTCCTCGAACCGCGCCAGGCGCGGGTCATCGAGGTCGACCCCTGTCGCTTCGCGCCTCACGACTCACGCTCCTCCCGCGCGCCCTCCGGGCGCGCCTCCTCGCCCTCGCGGCGGGCCAGCAGGCCGCTCAGCAGCAGCTCCGCGTAGCCCGCGGCCAGGTCGTCCCTCGAGAGGCGACCGGCCGGGTCGTACCAGTGGTAGACGAAGTTCAGCGCCGACAGCACCACGAGGGTGGCCAGTTCGACGTCGGGGACGGCGAAGACCCCGGCTCGCACGCCGTCGGCGATGGCGCGGCGGAAGCGCTCCTGGTAGGCGTCGCGCCGCGCCACCATCAGCTCCCGACGCTCGTCGGAGAGGTGCACCCAGTCCTGGAAGAAGACCGCCGCGTTGTCCAGCTCCGAGGTGATCACGCGCAGGTGACCGGCGATCAGGCGCCGCAGGCGCTCGTCCGGCGGCAGGCCCTCCGGGACCTCGTCGGCCTCGCGCACGAAGGCCTGGGCGGCGCGGTCGACGATCTCCCAGAGCAGGTCCTCCTTCGACGCGATGTGCGCGTAGAGGCTGCTGCCCTTGAGCTCGAGCGCCTGAGCCAGCTCGCGCATGCCGATCGCGTGGTAGCCGCGCTCGCCGAAGAGCTCGCCCGCCGCCTGCAGGATCTCCTCCCGCCGGCCGGCGCGCAGGGCCGGTCTGCTCATGCGCCGATGTTACACGAACGAGCGTTCGTTAGTGTGCCCGGTGGCTTAGGATGGGCGGCACAGGAGGAACATGACCGGAACCGTCAGTTACGTCAGCGAGGACGGCCGGGCGCTAGCGGAGCTGCCGTTCGGCGCGGAGGAGCTCGTGCGCGGCTACCGCGCCATGCGCCGCGCGCGCCTGTTCGACGAGCGGGCCGTCACGCTGCAGCGCCAGGGGAGGCTCGGCGTCTACCCGCTGTTCCGCGGGCAGGAGGCGGCGCAGGTGGGCGCCGCCCTGGCCCTCGGGGAGGGCGACTGGCTCGTACCCACCTACCGCGAGACGGCCGCCGCCATCACCCACGGCCTGCCGCTCGCCACGGCGCTGCTCTACTGGCGCGCGCACCCTTCCGGCTGGTCGTTCCCCGGGGGCGTACGGGTCCTGCCGTTCTACGTGCCCATCGCCACCCAGCTGCCCCACGCCGTCGGCGTCGCCCACGCCGGGCGGCTCCGGGGCGAGGGCTGGGTGGTGCTCGCCTTCGTGGGCGACGGCGGCACGTCGGAGGGCGACGCCCACGAGGCGCTGAACTTCGCCGCCGTCTTCTCGGCGCCCGTGGTGTTCGTCGTCCAGAACAACGGCTGGGCGATCAGCGTGCCCACCGAGCGGCAGATGCGCAACACGCGCATCGCCGACCGCGCCGCCGGCTACGGGATCCCGGGCGTGAGGGTGGACGGCAACGACCTGGTGGCGGTGTGGGACGTCGTAGGACGGGCCGTCGCCCGCGCCCGCGCGGGTGAGGGACCCACCCTCGTCGAGGCCGTCACCTACCGCCTGGCGCCTCACACCACCAGCGACGACCCGAGCCGCTACCGCGACGAGTCGGTGACGGGCGAGCGCGGCAAGGCCGAGCCGCTCGCCCGCATGCGCGCCTTGCTGCAGGGCCTGGGCGCCTGGTCGGACCAGCGAGAGGAGGCCCTGGTGGCGGAGCTGCGGGCCGAGTTCGACGCCGCGGTCGCCGAGGCCGACGAGGCGCCGGAGCCCGCTCCGGAGGCGATCGTCGAGGAGGTCTACGCCGCGATGGGCCCCGACCAGCGGCGCGCCTGGGAGGCGCTGCGTGGCGGCTGAGGGCGTCGCCGAGGCGGTCGCGACCGCCGACCTGACGATGGTCCAGGCCATAAACCAGGCGCTCGACCAGGCGCTAGCCGCCGACGAGCGCGTCCTGGTCTTCGGCGAGGACGTCGGGGTCATGGGCGGAGTCTTCCGCGCCACCGACGGCCTGCAGGCGAAGCACGGCGCGGACCGCGTCTACGACACGCCGCTCGCCGAGTCCGGCATCGTCGGCTACGCCGTCGGCCTGGCGCTGGCCGGCATGCGGCCCGTGGCCGAGGTGCAGTTCGCCGGCTTCCTCTACCCGGCGCTCGACCAGGTCCTCTCGCACGTGGGCCGCTACCGCCACCGCACGCGCGGGCGCTACACGGTGCCGCTGGTCGTGCGGGCCGCCTACGGCGGTGGCGTGCACACGCCCGAGCAGCACGCCGACTCGCCGGAGGCGCTCCTGGCGCACGCGCCCGGCGTGAAGGTGGTGGTGCCGTCGTCGCCGTCCCGGGCGAAGGGGCTCCTGTTGGCGGCGATCGACGACCCCGACCCGGTGTTCTTCCTCGAGGCGATCAAGCTCTACCGCTCGAGCCGCGAGCCGGTGCCCGTCGAGCCGTACCGGCTCGAGCTGGGCCGGGCGCGCGTGGTCCGCCAGGGCGACGCGCTGACGCTGGTCTGCTACGGGGGCATGGTCGAGGTCTGCCTGCAGGCGGCCGAGGTCGCCGCGCGCGAGGGCGTGAGCCTCGAGGTCGTGGACGTCGAGACCTTGGTCCCGTTCGACGAGGAGACCGTGCTGGCGTCGGTGTGCAAGACCGGGCGCGCCGTGGTGGTCCATGAGGCCGCTCGCACCGCGGGGTTCGGGGCGGAGGTCGCCGCGCGCATCGCCGAGAGCGCGTTCTTCGACCTGCTGGCCCCGGTGGCGCGCGTCACCGGCTGGGACGCCCCCTACCCGCCCTTCACCTCGGTCGAGCACCACTACCGGCCGGACGCGGCGAGGGTGCTGGCGGCGGTGCGGGAGGCCCTGTTGGCGTAGAGGCGCGGGGTCCGTGGGCGCGGCTCCCGGGGCCGTAGGCGCTCCGCCCGGGGCCGTCGGCGCCGGGCGCCCGGAGGCCGTCGGCGCCGGCCGTCCGGGGGGCCGTCGGGGTCGGTCCCAGGGGCCCGATGACGTGGGTACGGGCCCTCGGGGTCTAGGCTCGGGCCGAGCCGTCCTCGTCCACGTCCCGTTGCGTTCGCCCCTCCGTGACCCTTATTATTTAAGGTGACTTTGAGGCGGCCCGAGAGGCACTCAAGGGGCGGAGGTTACGTCGTGGACAAGGACAAGGCGCAAGCTCTCAACACGGCCGTCTCTCAGATCGAGAGGCAGTTCGGTAAGGGCGCGATCATGCGTTTGGGGG
>CAZGXF010000188.1:0-3402 GCA_964529575.1 uncultured bacterium | reverse complement strand
CGGGCGGCTTCGGGCTCGAGCTGCCGGTCGAGGAGAGCTTCGAGCTGGCCGTCGAACTCTTCCACCTCTCGCTCGTCACCCTCGCGGAGCGGGCGGGCGGCCAAGCTCGGGCGGGCACCCGCTGGCCAGGATCGGGCGAGCCGCTCGCCTGACCCGCCGGCACCCCGCGCGCAGCGTGCTCACGCCGCGCCGCGGCCGCCGGCGCGGGCGCCGCCCGAACCCGCCGGCTGGGTGGAGCTGGGCGCGGTGGGCTGCAGCGACGCCGAGGCGTGGGACCGACTCGAGCGGTTCGTCGACGCCGCCGCCTGGCGTAGCCGATGACCGACGCTCGGTTGAGGAACCCGCGACACGCTCCGCGTTGGGCCCAAGCCTAGAATCGGTGGGCATGAGCCTTCCGACCCCGAACCAGACGCGGCCCACCGTGCAGACTGAGGGCCACGAGGACCTCGCTGCTCGCGTGGCCGCGTTCCGCGAGCAGTACGTCGGCAAGCTGGCCGCCCCCCACGGCTGGTGGGCCATCGCCTCGCTCGACTGGCTCGAGCACGGGGAGAGCCTGCTTGGCAGCGGGCCCGGCTCCCGCCTGCCGTTGCCCGCCGGCGCTCCCGAGCGCGCCGCGCTCTTGACGCTCGAGGATGAGCAGGTCGTGGTGGCGCCGCTGGCGGACGGCCTGGAGCTCGACGGCGAGGCCCTCGTGGAGCCGAGGGCCACGAGCGGCGTGGCGTCGCTGAGCGTGCCCGCGGGCGAGGCGACGCTGCTAGCGAAACTGATCAGGCGCGGCGATCTGTTCGGGGTCCGGGTCTACGACCCGCGCCTGTCGGCTGCGCGGGACCGCGACGCGAGCGTCGCCTGGTTCGAGCCCGATCCCGCCTGGGTCGTGGTGGCCGACTTCGTGCCGCCGCTGCCGGGCGAGACGGTGCCGATCGTCAACGCGCTCGGCCAGGTCGTCGACGCGGCGGTGGCCGGCCGCGCCATGTTCGAACGCGACGGCCAGCGTCACTCGCTGGTCGCCACCGCGGCCGGCACGCCGGGCAAGCTGTTCTTCAACTTCCGCGACGCCACGAACCTGCACGAGACGTACGGCGGCGGCCGGTTCCTGAACGTCGACGGGCCGGTCGACGGCCGTATCGTGCTCGACTTCAACCTCTGTCACCACCCGCCCTGCGCGCACACGGCCTACGCCACCTGCCCGGTGCCGCCCGAGGAGAACCGGCTGCCGTTCGCGGTGCGCGCCGGCGAGCGCTACCCGGACGTCGCCGACACGCTGGACCGAGGAGCGGCACCAACGTAAGGCGCCCGCCGGCCGGCGGGCGCCTCTCGACGTCGCGCTCCTAGGGGCTGGCCGTGGCTCCTAAGGTCCGCCTGGGACCTGCGAACCCAGGCGCCCAGCCTGCCCCCGCTCAACCCCTGCGGCTCTCGCCGGAGGCGTCCTGCGCGCCCCTCTCACCGGTCCGCCCCCGCGCGTCCTGGTCCTGTGACGACCGACCTGGCGACGACTGGCCTTGGAGCGCCTGCCCTTGGCCCGACTGGCCCATCTGCGACTGCCCCTGGCCGGTCAGCGACTGCCCCTGCGCTCCCTGGTCCCGTCCGGGCTCGCCGCCGCCCCACGAGGCGCCGCCCTCGCGCGGCTCGACGCGCAGGCGGTTGTGCACGTCCCTGACGCCCCGCACCCGCTCTACGGCCTCCTCGGCGGCGCGCTTCGTGCGGCGGCTGTCGACGCTGCCCTCGAGGACCACCTCGTCGCCCTCGACGCGCACCTGGATCCGGCTCGCGTCGACGAACGGCTCCCAGGTCAGAGCCTCGTTCACGTCCTCGGTGATGCGCTCGGCCGAGCGCTTGTAGCCTGCCGGCCCGACGCCGGCGTACGGCCCCTCGCGCCGCGCCGCCTGCTCCTGCCGATCGGAGGCGCCCCAGCGCGTGGAGTACCGGTCCTCGTCGCCGTAGCCGCGGCGCCCCCTGCCGCCGCGAGGGCGCATCCCGCTCGCGTAGCCCGCGTCCTCGTAGCCGCCGCGGCCCATGCCGCCGCCGTAGCTCTCGCCGGAGCCGTAGCGACCCGCGAACCCGGGGCCGTAACGCCCGCCGGCCCCCGAGCCGAAGCGGTCGCCGCGCCACCCCGTGCCCTGGCGCTCGGCGCCCCAGTCGGACCCTTCCGTGCCGGCCCAGCCGTAGCCCGAGCGCGCCATGCGGGCGTAATCGCCGTAGCGGTCGTCGTCCTCGAAGCGCTCCCGCCCGTAGTCGGCGTCGTCGACGTCCCAGCCGCGCCGGCGCATGGCGCCCTCGGTGCCGTAGCCCACGTCGTCGCGGAAGCGCCCCTCGCCGCGACCGCGGTACGCGCCCATGCCGCGCCCATCGTCCTCGTCGTCGTCGTCGAACCAGGAACGCACGTGCTCCCCGGCTCGCTCCCAGAAGCCCCTGTCGTCCCGGTCGTAACGGTCCCGGCGCCCCCAACGGTCGCGATCGCGGTCTGCTGCCATGTCGCCCTCCCTGCAGGCTGGTTGCCTAGACGGGCACCCTAGGGGCGGCCAGCGTGAGAAGGCGCCGCCGGAGGGTTAGTTGTGTGCGATGGGAACGGCATGAACTGGGAGCCATGTCACGTTGAGTCGGCCGGCGCACGAGCTCACCACGACGGACGAGGCGGCGGACCCGCGCCCGCCGCCTCCACTCACCACCGACGCGTAGAGGTCAGTAGTTGACCTTGCGCACGCTCTGCGGGTCGAGCACGGAGCCCACGCCGATGCCGAGCGCGTCGAACGTGCCGCTGCGGGAGACGAGCAGCCAGCGGTGGTTCTCGGGCACGGCGAGCCGGTCCGCACCCACCGCGACGTCGTGGACGGCCACTACCTCGCCGGAGTCGGCGATCACGGCCACCTGTACCGGCACGCGCAGGCCCTCCAGCGGGTAGGTGATGCGGCTGGTGGTCTCGCGCGTGAGCTGGAACAGCAGGAGCTGGTTCTCGATGGCCTTCACGCCGACGTCCTTGAAGGCCACGTTCCGCAGGGCCACCGTGTCGGCGAGCTTGGCCGGCAGCGTGCCGAGGCCGGTGCCGTTGTCGATCGCGAAGACGGCGTTGGGGATCGCGACGTAGGCGGGCGGCAGGTAGGTGTCGCTGGCCCTGACCTGGCGGGGCGCGAGCATGTACAGCCCGACGAGCACGCCCACCCCCAGGAAGGCGAGGCGTACCAGCCAAGGCACGATCAGGTCGTTCCAACGGATCCTGTCAGCCAACGAAGGGGTGCCGGCAGTGGCGGTCGCTTGCATCGTCTCCTCCATGACCGCGAGGTAAGCGCGTCGTCGCCCACGGTGGGCGTAGACGTCCGCTCCTCTCGGTGCGCATATGTCCCCACGTACGGGTGAAGCCCACGTGAAGCGCGCGGTCGCGCGACTACGGCCCGCCGGCACCGCCCC
>CAZGXF010000187.1:0-3445 GCA_964529575.1 uncultured bacterium | reverse complement strand
CGGCGACCCCGTCCGGACCCAGGGCGCGCTCTACCAGGGCTACGACCGGGCGCCGCTCGTGAAGCGCGTCGACGCCTTCCTGGAGCGCGCCGCCGAGCCGCGCGAGGAGCTCATGGCCGCGGGAGCGGCCGACTGACGTGCCGCTCACCCCTCCGAACCCCAGGCCGCCGTTCGACGTGCTGCGCGTGTCGCACGTCGAGCTGGGCGTGGCCGACCTGGAGCGCTCGCGGGCGTTCTACGAGGAGGCCCTGGGCATGGTCGTCACGGCGCAGGACGACGAGTCGCTGTGGCTGCGCGGCCTGGAGGACACCGGCCACCACTGCCTGGTGCTGCGGCGGCGGAGCCCGGGCTCCTGCCTGAGGATCGGCTTCCGAGTGCGCGCCGAGGAGGACCTGGACGCCGCCGCGGCCTTCTTCGCCGCGCGCGGGCTGCCGGTGGAGGAGGCGGTCCCGCGCGGCCAGGGGCGCACCCTGCACGTGCGCGACCCGTTCGGCGTGCCGCTGGCCCTCTACGAGCGGCAGGAGACCGTCGCCAGGCACCTGCAGGACTACCACCTGTACCGGGGCGCGGCCGTGCAGCGCCTCGACCACGTGAACTGCTTCGCCGCCGAGCTGCAGGCGACCTACGACTGGCTCGCGGGCGAGCTCGGCTTCCGCGTCAGCGAGTACACCGAGACCGAGGAGGTCGAGCCGCGGCTGTGGGCGGTGTGGCTGCACCGTAAGGGGAACGTCCACGACATCGCCCTCACCAACGGCCTGGGCCCGCGCCTGCACCACGTGGGGCTGTGGGTCCGCGGCGAGATGGACGTGATCCACGCCTGCGACGTGCTGGCCGCCTCCGGCTGGACGGCGGCGCTGGAGCGCGGCCCCGGACGCCACGGCATCTCGAACGCCTTCTTCCTCTACCTGCGCGACCCGGACGGGCACCGCATCGAGCTCTTCACGGGCGACTACCGCACCATGGACCCGGAGTTCGCGCCCATAAGGTGGTCGCTGGACGACCCGCGCCGCCAGACGCTCTGGGGCCACCCGGCCCCGAAGAGCTGGTTCGAGGAGGGCAGCCCGCTGGAGGGCGTGGAGCCCAGGCAGCCCCAGCTACCGGTAAGGCCGGTGGTGGCGAGGTGACTCGCGCCGCCGTCGACGGAACCAAGGGAGGAACGAGGATGAGAAGAACGTTGCCCACGTTGCTGGCCCTAGCGCTGCTCCTCACCCCGACGGCGCTCGCCCAGACCCTGCGCATCGGCGCGGCGGCGGCCGCTACCGGTGCCGCCTCGGCGCTCGGCGAGCCCGAGGCGAACACCTTCCGCATGCTCCAGGACCAGATCAACGCGGCCGGCGGCATCGGCGGCGTGCCCGTGGAGATCGTCTTCCTCGACACGGCCTCCGACACCGCCCAGGCCGTGACGAACGTCAACCGCCTGATCCAGGAGGAGGACGTCCACGTCGTCATCTGCTGCACGATCTCGGCCAACAGCCTGGCGATCATCGACACCGTCCAGGAGGCCGGCGTCCCGAACATCAGCCTCGCCGCGGCGGCCGAGATCATCGAGCCCGTCGACGAGCGCTACTGGGTCTTCAAGACGCCGCAGACGGACAGGCTGATGATCGGCGGCATCGTGAGGGACATGGTGCAGAGAGGCCTGAGCACCATGGCCTTCATGGGCATCGACGACGCCTACGGCGAGGGCGGCCTGAACGAGCTGAACGCCGCCATCGCGGGGACGGACATCGAGGTCGTGGCGGTCGAGCGCTACGGCAGGCAGGACACGAACGTCACGGCGCAGGTCCTCTCGGCGGTCCGCAGCCAGCCCGACGCCGTGCTGATCTGGGGCGTCGTGCGCGACACGGCGCTCGTGGTGGAGGAGCTGGCGAACCGCGGCTACGAGGGCCAGGTCTACGTGAGCCACGGCGTGGGCAACCCCAGCTTCCTCGAGCTGGCCGGCGACGCCGCCAACGGCGTGCGCCTGCCCATCGGCCCCATGATCGTGGTCGACGAGCTGCCCGACGACAGCGAGATCAAGCCCGTCGCCGCCGAGTACGTGGCGCAGTACGAGGCGCAGTTCGGCGCGGGCACGGCCAGCACGTTCGGCGGCCACGCCTGGGACGCCGTGAAGGCCGTCGAGCTGGCGCTGCTGCACGCCATGGAGCAGGGCGAGCTGGACTGGGACGACACGGCCGCGGTCAGGCAGGCCCTGCGCGACGCGCTCGAGGACATGGGCCCGTTCGTGGGCGTCGGCGGCGTCTTCGACTACACCGCCGAGGACCACCTCGGGCTCGACGAGCGGGCGCTCGTGATCGTCGAGATCCAGGGCGGCGACTGGACCCTCGCCCGCTGAGGCAGGCGACGGGCTCGTAGGCCGCGAGCGCGCATCAGGGGCGGGCGCTGGCGTAGCGCCCGCCCCCACGGTGCCCGCCGAGGCTCACGCCCCGTAGCGGAGGCCGCTTGCTCGACATCCCGCTGATCCTCTTCTTCGAGGGCCTCACGAACGGGGCCATATACGCCCTCATGGCCCTCGGGCTCGTCGTCCTCTACTCCGTCACCGGGGTCATCAACGTCGCCATCGGCGAGTTCGTGATGATCTCGGCGCTCACGGTGGCGAGCCTGCGCGCGGGCGCCGTGCCGGGCTCCGTCTACCTGCTGGTGGCGGGCCTGCTCCTCTGGGCCGTGTACGACGCCTTGCGCTTCGCCCGCGAGCGCCGCGCCGGCCGCGCGGCGGTCGGCCTCCTGTGGCCCGTGGCGGCCGCGGCGGTCGCCTACCTGGCCGTCCTGCTCGCCGCCCGCGCCGAGCTCCCCTATGTCGCGTACATAGCCGTGGCCGTGGCCCTGACCACGGCCCTCGGCCCCGTCTCTTACCGCGTGATCATCCAGCCGCTGCCCCGGGCGTCGGCGCTCGTCTACCTGATCATGACCATCGGCCTGCACCTCGCCCTCACCGGCCTGGGCCTGGCGTTCTGGGGGCCGCAGCCGTACACGCTGCCGCCCTTCACTTCGGGCCGCGTCAGGCTCGGCCCGGTGATCCTCGACCACCAGGACCTGTGGCTGCTGGCGCTCTCGGCCCTGCTGCTCGCCGGCCTGTGGTGGTTCTTCGGCCGCACGCTGCACGGCAAGGCCCTGCGCGCCGCCGCCGTGAACAAGCTCGGCGCCAGGCTCTCGGGGATCTCGGTCGTGCGGGCGGGCTCGGCGGCGTTCACGCTCTCGGTCTTCCTGGCCGCCGTCGCCGGAGTGCTCATCACGCCGATCACGAAGATGGCCTACGACTTCGGTTTCCTCATCGGCCTCAAGGGCTTCGTGGGCGCCATCATCGGCGGGCTGGCGAACCCGGCCGTCGCCGTCGTCGGCGCCCTGTTCGTCGGCGTCGCCGAGCAGTTCAGCGCCTTCTACGTCTCCTCGGCCTACAAGGACGTCCTGGTGTTCCTGCTGATCATCCCCGTGCTGCTGGTGCGCT
>CAZGXF010000186.1:0-3485 GCA_964529575.1 uncultured bacterium | reverse complement strand
GCCAGCCCGACTTCGTCTCGGGCGCCATCAACCAGGGCAAGGGCGTGGGCCCCGACACGCTGAACACGCCGTCGGGCGTCCACTACCTGGACGGCAAGCTGCTGGTGGCCGACCTGAACAACTTCCGCTACGTGGTGTTCGAGGCGAGCGCCGACTGAGCGCCGCCGCGTTCGGCCGGGCCACCGCTACGGGCGGCCGGACCGGACGCCCACGGTCCACGCCAACGAGAGCGGCGCCCCGTCTGGGGCGCCGCTCCTCCGTGAGCGCTCGCGGGTTCAGGCGGGCGGCTGGCTGGGCGCCCCGCCGAACGAGACCTGCGGCACGGCGCGGTCCTGTTCGGGGATGTCGAGGAACACGGCCTCGGTCTTGCCCATAGGGCCCGCGAAGAAGTTCCCCGGCACCGTCTCGATGGCGTTGTTGTACTGCAGGACGGCGTCGTTGTAGAACTGCCGCGCGTACGCGATCTTGTTCTCCACCGACGACAGCTCCTCCTGCAGCATCGCGAAGTTCTGGTTCGCCTTCAGCTCGGGGTACGCCTCGGCCACGGCGAGCAGCCGGCCCAGCGCCGCCGACATCATGTTCGCCGCCTCGGCCGACTCGTTCACGCCTTTGGCGTTGAACATCGCCTCGCGCGAGCGGGCGATCTCCTCGAAGAGCTGCCGCTCGTGCGAGGCGTAGCCCTTCACGGTCTCGACCAGGTTCGGCACCAGGTCGGCGCGGCGCTTGAGCTGGACGTCGATCTGGCTCCAGGCGTTCTGGTACCTGTTCTCCAGCTGGATGATCCGGTTGTAGACGCCGACGCCCCAGAGCACCAACGCGGCGAGCACGACCAGCACAACGATCGTTGCCATGCGCGACCTCCTGCGCAGAGCATACGGCCTGCAGGGCGGGCCCGCCCTTGGTAGGGCGGGCCCTAGGCCTCGCGTCGGCAGGCGCCTGCGCCCGCGGCCGGCTCAGAACCTGAACTGCAGGCCGGCGCCGAAGCCGGGGAAGCTCTGGCCGGAGCCGTCGAGGTAGGTGCGGTGGCGCCCCTCGACGAACACGGCGAAGCGGCGCGAGAGGCGGTACTGGATGCCCACCAGCGCCTCGCCGAAGCCGAGCGGGTCGGGCTGCTCGAAGGCCACGCCGCCGCCCAAGCCGATGTAGGCGTCGCTGCGGCCGAAGGCGGTGGTGTAGGTGAGGGTGGCGGCCGCGCTGGAAGGCGTGGTGCCGAAGGAGTGCTCGTACGACAGCCTGAAGCCGATGTTGCCCAGCAAGTGGTCGTGGCCCACAGCGACGCGGGCCAGGAAGCCGCCGGCGGTCGGGTCCTGGGTCAGCGCCGTGGCGCTCACGTAGAAGCCGCCGCGGTCGGGCAGGACGGCGTCCTCGACCCGGTCGAACCGGCCCTCCACGGCCGCCAGGCGCTCCTCGACGCCCGTGAGGCGCGTCTCGAAGTCGGCGAGGTCGGCCTCCAGCGAGGCCTGCGCGGCGGACACGCGCTCGAAGCGGGACTCGATGGCGCCGAAGTCCACGCTGGGGGCGTCCACGCCCGACAGCCCCTGGATCGCGTTCTCCAGGGCGACGAGACGGTCGTTCGTCACGTCCTGGCTCTCCCGCAGCGCGGCTAGGGCGGCCTGCAGCTCCGCCACCTCGGCGGGCGCGCCCCCCGGCTCGCCGGCGGGCCGCCCCTCCACCGCCCCCAGGCGCGCCTCGAGGTCGCTCACCGCGGCCTGGGTGTCGGCGACCTGCGCCTCCAGGGCGGCCAGGTCCTCGAGGGTGGCGGCGCCGCGCACCGTGGCCAGCGCCTCCTCCAGCACGGCGACGCGGCCGTTCAGGTCCTGGACGCCGAGGTCCAGGTCGGCGACCCGGTTCGCCAGGTCGGCGGCCGGCCCGTCGAGGCCGCCCGCTTGCCCGCCCGCGGCCTCCAGCTGCTCGCGCAGCCGCGCGATCTCCTCGAGGGCCCCCGCCAGCTCGGCGTCGAGCTCGGTGACGGCCTGCCTGAGCGCGGCCTGCGCCTCGGGGTCGAAGGAGTCGAGGCCGAACGTGGCGATCAGCCTCGCCAGGACGACCGCCATCTCGGCACGGCTGATGTCGTTCCGCCAGCCGAACGAGCCGTCGGGGTAGCCGATGTACAGGCCGCGGCTGACGACCACCTCGATGGCCTCGTCGGCCCAGGGGCCCGGCGACTCGGCCAGGGCGTCGGCGACGAGCTCGGGGCTACCCGGCCCTACCGCCACCTGCGCGGCGGCCGTGCCGGCCACCGCCAGGGCGACCAGGGCGAGGACCTCCAGGAGGCGCACCCTCAAGGCACGCCGTGACGCGGACTCTTGTCTCATCACGTTCCTCCTCTCGTTCGTGGGCTCTCGAACGGGCGACGTCACAAGGGTCGACGGCGCCTCGGGCGATTGTCGGTCGAACGAACCTGAGAAACGGCTCCGGGACGGTGATGATTCGTGGCGAGGCGCGCGCCGGCACGCCCGTCGGGCCGGGACGGCGCACGTGAGGACGCCGCCGCGCGGCCGGGTCGGCTCGGCCCTAGGGGACGCTCAGCGGTGGCGTTCGGCGATGACGCCGCCGCCCAGCAGCCTGTCCCCGGAGTAGACGACGGCCGACTGGCCCACGGCCACGGCGAACTGGGGCTCGTCGAACACGAGCTCGAAGCGGTCGCCGTCCAGGAGCCGCAGCGTGGCCGGCTCGGGGGCCTGGCGGTAGCGGACCTGCGCCATCACGCGGTCGGGCAGGTCGTCCTCGGCGCACAGGAAGTTGCGGCGCTCGGCCACCAGGCGCGGCCAGTGGCACATCTCCTTCGTGCCCACCACGACCTCGTTCGTCTCGGGCCGCAGCTCGATGACGTAGCGCTCGAGGTGCGAGCGCTTCAGGCCCAGGCCCTTGCGCTGGCCGATCGTGAAGCGCGCCACGCCGTCGTGCCTGCCCGCGACCTCGTAGCCGTCGGCGGCGTCCAGCACGTCGCCCGGGCGCGGCTGCAGCGCCGCGGCCAGGTAGTCCTTCACGGTCGTCGGCACGAAGCAGAGGCCCGACGAGCTGGGCTTCTCGGCCGTGAGGAGGTCCTTCTCGGCGGCGAGGCGCCGGACCTCGGCCTTCGTCATGTCGCCCAGCGGGAAGAGGAGGTAGGGCAGCACCTCGCGCGGCAGCGCCCACAGGAAGTAGGTCTGGTCCTTGTCGTCGTCCACGCCGCGGTGCAGCTCGGGGCCGTCCGGGCCGTCGACCCGCCTGACGTAGTGGCCGGTGGCCATGAACTCGCAGCCCAGCGCCTGGGCCCGCTTCACGAAGGCGCCGAACTTGATCTCGCGGTTGCACCACACGCACGGGTTGGGCGTCGTGCCGGCCTGGTAGCCGGGCACGAACGGGTCCACGACGACCTGCTGGAAGCGGTCGCGGAAGTCGAGTAGATAGAACGGTACGTCCAGTTCGTCGGCCACGCGCCGGGCGTCGTAGGCGGCGTCGGGGCTGCAGCAGAGGTCGAACGCGCCCTCGGGCCTGTCGTC
>CAZGXF010000185.1:0-3498 GCA_964529575.1 uncultured bacterium | reverse complement strand
GGCCGGGGCGTCTGCCGGGGCGTCTGTCGCTGCCGCGGCGGCGTCTGCCGGTGCGGCGGCCGGGTCGGCGTCGGCGGGCGGACCGGCCGCGGCCGGCTGGTCGGCGGGGGCCACGGGCCTGCCGGCCTCTCCGGCGCGCGCCGCCGAGGCGAGGCGCGTGAGGTGCCCCGTCGCGTCGGCGGCGGCGGTCTGGAAGGCCTCGGAGTCGTTCTGCACCAGCGCCTGGGCGGCGCGCAGCAGCGCGGCGTTCAGGTCGAGGTCGGCGCGGGGGGAGTCCTGCACGAGGAGGGAGTCGCCGTAGGCGGAGGCCAGCGACTCGTACGCCGCCTCCCTGTCCGTGGGCAGCAGGCGCTCGGCCACGGTGAGCTCCGCCGCGATCGCCTGGGCGGCCCCGGCCTCGAACGCCAGCCGCAGCGCGCTCACCGACGTAGCGGCGGCCAGCGCCTCGAGGTCGGCGGCGGCGAAGCCCATGTCGCGGGCGATGTGGCTGAGTCGGTCCGTGGCGGCCGTGAGGTCGCCGGCGGCGCCGGCCGTGTAGGCGGAGTCGGCCACCAGGCGTCTGAACCCGCCGCGCAGCACGGCGGCCTGCACGGCCAGGTCGGCCCGGCTCTGGTTGTCGACGGCGGTCCTGGCGCGCTCGAACGTGCGCTGCATCGCCTCGAGCAGCGTGG
This sequence comes from uncultured bacterium, assembly GCA_964529575.1. Lineage (GTDB taxonomy): Bacteria > Deinococcota > Deinococci > Deinococcales > Trueperaceae > DASRWD01. The sequence continues at coordinate 2,827 of CAZGXF010000185.1, read as the reverse complement.
CGCTCGTGGTGTCGCGCGAGAGCGTGAGGAGCGCGTTCACGGCGCGCTCCAGCTCGTCGCGGGCCTGCACCGGGTCGCCGGGCACGGAGGCGATCGCGAACTCGAGGTTCTCCACGGCCAGGTCGTAGCGCTGCAGGACGCTGTCCTCCTGGGCCAGTGCCGGAGCGCCGACCAGCACGAACAGCGCTGCCACGACGGCTATGGGTCTCAGACGAGCGATCATGCTGCCTCCTCGAGGGCGGCGCGGGCCGCGAGCACCGCGCCGATGTTCACGTTGGGCTTGGTCAGGACGACGAGTCCGCCGTCCCGCAGGGGGAACAGGAACAGGGCCCCGGAGGGACGCTCCAGGGCGAAGAGCCTCAGCACGCCGTCGCGGCCTAGTAGCCGCGAGGTCGCCAGCGCCAGGCCGGGCAGGGCCGCCTCGTCGAGGCCCTCGCCGCTGCCCAGCACGACCTCGGCGCCCCTCACGGCTACCACCTGCCGCACCGTCTCCAGCGCGCCGAACTCGCGCAGGGCCCGCTCGACGAGCGCGTCGTCGAGGGCGGGCAGAGGCGGGGGCGATGGCGCCGGCCGGCGCGTGGCCTTCGGGGTCGCGGCGGCACGCGGCTCGGCCGCGGGCGCGGGTCGTTCGGCCACGGCCGTGGCGACCTCCTCCACGCGGCGCACCTGCGTGGCGCGCAGCGAGGTCGAGGGGCCCGCGACGGCGGCCGCCTTCGCGGCGGCGCCCAGCGCCGGCACCGGGGGCGTCGACCTGTCCGCGGTCCCGCTCGGCTCGTCCCGCTCCGCCTCGGCGTCGTCCGGGCCGCGCCGGCCCAGCGGCCACCAGCGGCGGCGGCGCGGCTGGTCGCCCTGGCCCGCGATGGTGGCGGCCACGCGCTTCAGGCCGGGGCCGGCGGCGCCGGGGGGCAGCACGCCCTCGAGCTCGGCGCGGATGGGCCCGAGCAGGAGGCGACGCATGGCCGAGAGGCTCACGTCCTCCGGCGTGCGCCGGGTCGCCCGCAGCGCCTCGTCCACCAGGCGCTTGGCGACGCGAGGAGGGACGAGGTCGGCGAGGCCGTCCACGGCGGCGCGGTAGACCTCGTTAGGCACGCGAGGTTCCCCCTAATGACACGCTCACGAGCATAGGCCCGCGAGGCGCCCGGAGCTGTGAGAAACTCCGTAGGGATGCGGCCTTCTGCGCCTCCGGGCCGCGTTAACGTCCCCCGTGCCGGGAGCGCGCGCGGCCTCTCCCGGGGAGCGGGCCGATGGGCGGGACGGGCGCCCCGCTGGGCCCCTCAGCCCTCCACCGGGTCCTGGGCGGACCCAGCCGAGAGAGCACGGCCGAACTCCCTGGCGATCGAGAGGGCGTGCGGGTAGCGCATCCGGGAAGGGCCGACGAGCGTGAGCGCACCGCGACCGGCGCCGAAGGCGAACGAGGCGCTGACCATCGCCAGGCGGTCGTCGAGGTCGAGCTCTATGTCCCTCTCCGGCGCCTCGGGCAGCGCGGCCTCGCCCTCGACGTGCTCCACGACGAGCCGCACGAAGCTGGGGTCCTCGCCCTCCGGCTCGTCGAGCAGGCGGCCCAGGCCGGCGCGGAAGAGCTTCGCCGACCGGAGCCCCACCCAGGCGTCGGCCACGGCCCGTAGCGTGCGGGCCAGCTCCTCGTCCGCGGCCGTGGCCACGGCCCGGAGGGTCCGCGGCGCGTCGCCCACGCTCAGGTCTAGCTGCCGCAGGTTGCGTTCGGCCTCGTCTATGACGCCCTCGTAGGGCATGGGGTCGATCCCGACCCCGAGCTGGCGCACGAGGCCGTTCTCCAGCACGACCACCGCGAGCAGGCGGCGGCTGGAGACGAGGGAGAGGTGCACCTCGTGGACCCGCAGGGCGTCGTCGGGCGGCAGCCTCACGAGCACGGCGTAGCCCGAGAGCCGCGCCGCCAGGCGCGAGGCCTGGAGGAAGAGGTCGTCGCCGCCCACGCCGTCGAGCTCGCGCCTGATGGCCTCGCGCTCGCCCCGCGGCAGGCGGCGCGGCGGCAGGTAGGAGGAGGCGTAGTAGCGGAAGCCCTCGGCCGTCGGTATGCGGCCGGCCGAGGTGTGGGGCTGCTGCAGCAGGCCGCCCTCCTCCAGCGCGCCGAAGTCGTTGCGCACGGTGGCGCTGGAGACGTCGAGCTGCGAGGCCACGTGCTGCGACGGCACCGGGTGGGCGGTGCGGATGTAGCTCTCGGCGACGGCGTGCAGGACCCTGACGTGTCGCTCGGTGAACCGCGCGCCGTGCGGCGCCGCCTGACCCGGTCCGTGGCGGGGGCGCGGCATCGTGGTCAGCTCTCCGCCAGCTCGAGCACGCGCGCGTAGTGCTCCGGCTCGACCGGCATCACGCTCAGGCGGTTCCCGCGCTGCAGGAGTCGCATGCCCTCCAGGGCGGGGTCGCGCTTCATCTCCGCCAGGGTCACCGGGCGGGCCAGCTTGCGGACGGGCTTGAACTCGACCAGGTGCCAGCGCGGGTTCTCGGGCGTGGCCTTGGGGTCGTAGTACTCGCTGTTCGGGTCGAACTGGGTGGGGTCGGGGTAGGGCTCCGACGCCACCTCGGCGAGGCCGACCACCGCCGGCTCCGCGGTCGAGGAGTGGTAGTAGAGCACGAGGTCGCCCGGCCGCATCTCGTCACGCATGTAGTTCCGAGCCTGGTAGTTGCGCACGCCGTCCCACTGCACCTTGCCGTCGCGCAGCAGGTCGTCGAACGAGTAGCAGTCGGGCTCGTTCTTGATGAGCCACGCTCTTGCCATGCCGGATGATACCAGCGGTCACTCCCACTCGATGGTGGCGGGCGGCTTGCTGGTCACGTCGTAGACGACGCG
>CAZGXF010000184.1:0-3513 GCA_964529575.1 uncultured bacterium | reverse complement strand
TCAACGCCGTGGTGCCGTACTTCGGCTACGCGCGGCAGGACAAGAAGGTGCAGGCCCGCGAGCCCATCACGGCGAAGCTGGTGGCGAACCTACTCGAGAAGGCGGGGGCCGACCGCGTCATCTCGGTAGACCTGCACGCCGGCCAGATCCAGGGCTTCTTCGACGTGCCGTTCGACCACCTCACGGCGCTGCCGATCCTCGGCGACCACCTGAAGGGCACCGACCTGACCGACTCGATCGTCGTGTCGCCCGACGTGGGGCGCGCCACCGAGGCGCGCAGGCTGGCGAACTACCTGAACCTGCCGCTGGCGATGCTGTACAAGCGCCGCAACAGCCCCACCGAGACCGAGGTCACGCACGTGATCGGCGACGTCGAGGGCAAGCGGCCCATCATCATCGACGACATGATCAGCACCGCCGGCACGATGCGCCAAGGCATCGAGGCGCTGCTGCGCCTGGGCGCCCGGCCCGACATCAAGGTCGCCGCCACGCACCCGGTCTTCACGCCGCCCGCGGCCGAGCGCCTCACGCACCCCGCCATCACCGGCATCTACGTCACCGACACGGTGCCGCTGCGGGACGACGTCCCGAACGTGACGGTCCTCTCCGTGGCGCCGCTGCTGGCGAAGGCCATCCGCAACGTGCACCAGCACGCGTCGGTGAGCTCGCTGTTCACGACCTGAACCGCGCCAGAGCCGGGCCGGCTCGGGGACGGGAGCGGCCCGGGGCACGCCCCCCTCGCGCTCGGCTCGGGGGCCTCGCGCCCCGGGTCTTGCTCCTCACCGCCACGCCTCCCGTACGCGTCTGATGCGGGCGATCACCAGCGGCAGCCGGTAGTCGCCGCTGGAGAGGCTGGCGCGGGCGGCCTCCCACAGCTCCAGGTCGTCACCCACCGTCGTGGCGAGCTGGATGAGCAGGTCGGGGTCGCCGGCGCCGATGACCGCGCGACGCAGGCACTCCTCGACGTGCAGCCGCAGCTCGACCACCCCCGGCGCCTCGGAGCCCGGCAGCAGCGGGCCCGTGTAGTGCTGCACGGCCTGGTGGACCTTGCCGGCGGCGAGCAGGCCGAGGACGAGCTTGAAGTCGCACTCGAACGGCACGGTGAGCCGGTACGGCGACGGCGAGACGGGCACGAGCTGGCGCAGCCGCGAGACCGTGGACTTCACGGTGCCCTCGCCCACCTCGTCGCCGAAGACGAGGCGCCGCAGCTCGCCCGTGGTGACCCCGTCCTCGCGGTCGCACAGCACGGCCAGCACCTCGCACTGCCTGAGCGTGAGGGCGAGCTCCCGAGCCCTGTACTCGAGGCGCGGCGCGCCGAGTAGCCTCACCTTCAACGCCTCGCCGCCGCCGTGCGCCAAGGCGTGGAGGTCGGCATGGACGGGGTCGCAGGCCAGGAGCAGCCGCCAGCCGGGCGCGGCGAGCTCGCGCGTGCCCTCGCCCGCCTCGGCCAGCGCCCTGACGGCCTCGTCCAGCCTGCCCGCCCGCAGCCGGCAGCGGGCCAGCCACAGGAGCGCCTGCGTCTGGAAGAGCTGCAGGTTCGTCCGCTCGAGCTGGCGGGCGGCCGACTCCAGCAGCTGCGGCGCGCGCTCGTCGTCGCAGCACGCCAGCGCCATGCCCATGCCCAGCGTGCCGATCGCCGCCTGCACCCGCGCGGCGCCGCGGCTCAGGGAGTAGGCGTACTCGGCCGTCTCGCGCGCGGCGACCAGGTCTCCCCTGGCGATGCAGGCCTTGATGACGTCCAGCGAGGTGGAGGCCACCTGGTTCAGCGGCGAGCGGCGCCTGAGCGCCGTGGCCAGGGCGTGCGCCTCGTCGAGCCGCCCCTCGAGCAGGTGCATGTCGGCGACCGTCGAGACCACGGCCTCGTACATGGGGACGCCGAACCTCGTGGGCTCCACCGTCACCGTGCTCAGCGCCTCACGCGCGGCGTCCAGCTCGCCCAGCAGCATCTGCGCGTACGCGAGGAGCGCCGCCGCCAGCTCGCGCCTCTGCTCCTCCTTCACGCCCCGCCGGGCGTGCTCGTCGAGCGCCCAGCGCGCCCAGTCGCGGCCGTTCTTGTAGCGACCCAACGCCAGCTCGTGGTTCGCGACGTCCACGGCGCAGGCGACGACGAGGTGGCCGGCGTCGGCGTTCTCGGCGAGCGCCAGCGCCCGCCTGAACAGGACGATCGGCGACCGGCGGTCGCCCTCCAGCGCGAGCGCGAAGGCCCGCGCGCGAACCGTGGTCGCCGACTCGTGGGCCTCGACGGCCCGCTGGGTCTCGGCGGCCGTCTCGAGGCCGGGCTGGGTGACGGCGACGGCGGCGCGCAGCTCAGGGGCCGGCGCGTCCCGCAGCACGGCCGTCACCAGCGGCATGACCTCCGTCTGGCGGTTGACGGCCGTGGCGCTGACGAAGAGCCAGTAGGCGACGGCGGGATGCGACTGGACGGAGGCCGGCAGGCCCGCGAGGGCCTCCCACAGCCCCTCGAACTCTCCCTCGTCGAACGCGCGGTTGCCGACCTGGTCGATGACCTCGGGCACGAGACCGGGGTCGGTCGCCAGGCACGCCGCCAGCGCCTCGCGCCAGCGACCGTGCCTCAGGCAGCCGCCTACCCGCTCCCTGGCCGCCTCCAGCGCCGCTGACAGCGGCTCCAAGGCCCCCGTCAGCGACCCGTCCCCTACGCCGCCAAGCTCGGACGCGCGCACAGCTCCGCCCACGCTCGCCCCCTACGTCTGAGAGGTGTTGAGCGGCCAGTGTAGCGCCTGGTCGGCCCGCGTCCGTGACGTACTAGGCACGAGCCCAGCCCGGCAGGGCCGAGCCGCGTCATCCAGGAGTAAGAATCCTGTAAGTGCGCGTCGGTAGGCTATCTGTCGAGGACCGAGGTAACCCTCCCATTACCTCTTCCCATCCTCTTCCGAGAAGACCCCGCGCCTCCCACGCGGGGTCATACCTTTGCGGCACCCGTCGGCGCTGTGACGTCCGCGCCTCAGCCGAAGCGGCCCGAGACGTACCGCTCCGTGAGCTCGTGCTTCGGGTTGGTGAAGATGAGGTCGGTGGGCCCCTCCTCCACCAGCCGCCCCAGGTGCATGAAGGCGGTGCGGTCGCTGACGCGGCCGGCCTGCTGCATGTTGTGCGTGACGATCAACACCGTGTAGTCGCGCTTGAGGTCGTTGATCAGGCGCTCGATCTTGTCCGTGGCGATGGGGTCCAACGCGCTCGTCGGCTCGTCCATGAGGATGACGCTGGGGTCGGAGGCCAGGGCCCTGGCGATGCACAGCCGCTGCTGCTGCCCGCCGGAGAGGCCGAGGCCAGACTGCTTGAGCTTGTCCTTCACCTCGTCCCACAGGGCGGCGCTCCGCAACGCGCGCTCGACGAGGGCGTCCATGTCGCCGCGGAAGCCGGTGAGCCGCGGCCCGAACGCGACGTTCTCGTAGATCGACTTCGGGAACGGGTTCGGCTTCTGGAACACCATGCCGATGCGCCGCCGCACCTCCACCGGGTCGACGTCCGGGCCGTACAGCTCGACGCCGTCGTACC
>CAZGXF010000183.1:1244-3566 GCA_964529575.1 uncultured bacterium | reverse complement strand
CGGCCTCGGCTTCGCCGCCGTCTACCTCACCGGCCGCGAGCGCTGGTGGGCGATCGTCCCCGCCGGCGTCCTGCTGACGTTGGCGCTGGTGGCCTGGTTCGACGCGCGCTTCCCGCGCGTCGACACCGCATGGCTCTTCTTCCTGGGCGTCGCCGCCACGTTCGGCCTGCTCTACCTCCTGCCCGAGGGCCAGGGCCGGCAGCGCTGGGCGCTCTACCCCGCCCTCGCCGCCCTGGTCGTCCTCGCGGTCGTCCTGCTCACGGGCGCGGTCTCGGGCGTGGTGGTCCCGGTCGCCCTCATCCTGGTAGGCGCCTACCTGCTGTGGCGCGGCGGGGCCGCGCCCAAGGGCCCGACGCTGCCTCAGGGGGGTGCGTGACGTGACCACGCGCGAAGGCATGACCTCCGGCGCGGCGCCGCGGCCCTTGCCCGTCTGGCCGCTGCTGCTCATCGCGGGCGGCGCCCTGCTGTTCGCCATGAACCTCGGCTGGCTGAGCTGGGACCTGCTGTGGGGCCTCTGGTACCTCTGGCCGCTGGCGCTCGTCGCCGTGGGCGTGGACGTGCTCCTGCGCGGGCGCTACCGCCTGCTCGTGATGGCGGGCACGCTGGTGGCCGCCGCGCTCATCTACGCCGGCACGTCGGGGACCTTCGGCGCTCCCGCCCTGCAGGGACCGATGGAGGTCTCCCAGGGCCTCGAGGGCGCGACCCGTGCCGAGGTGAGCCTCAGCACCGGCGTCACGCGGCTCGACGTGCGCGGCGACGCCGGGGCCGACCTGCTCGTCGCGGGCACCGTCACGCCCCTCCGCGGCGAGACGATCGAGCGCTCGTTCGCGGTGGACGCGGGCGTCGCCCGGTTCTCCCTCGACTCCGAGGGCACCTTCCGGTCGCCGCCGTTCGGACGCGGCGGCGTGTGGGAGCTCACGCTCACGGGACGCGTGCCCATGACGCTGGACGTCGACACGGGCGTCGGCGAAGCCGTCCTCGACCTCTCGGCGCTGCGGCTCGAGCGCCTGGAGGTGAGCACGGGCGTGGGCGCCGCCACCATCACGCTGCCGCGCGGCAGCTACTCGGCCGCCATCGACACCGGGGTCGGCGCGGCGACGATACGCGTTCCCGAGGGCGTCGAGGTGCGCCTGACGACGTCGCGGGGCATCGGGGCGATCTCGGTGCCGTCCGACCTCGGCCGCGACGGCGACGTCTACGCCACCGCCGGCTACGGCTCGGCCTCCGAGCGCCTGGACATCAGCGTCGACAGCGGTGTCGGGGCCGTTCAGGTCGTGCGTTACCGGTGAGGGAGGGACCCGCTGGGCCGTCCTCTCCCGGCTCGGCAGGGCACGCCCCGCACGGGAAGGCCGTGCGCCGCCCGGACCAGCGTCATGGTCCGGGCGGCGCTGCTGGCTGAGGCCGTTCCTCGGCGTGCCGGACGGGCTGCCTCTCGACCGCACGCCCGGCCGCGCCGCCCGGCCGCGCCAGGGGCGCGCCGAGGGCCACGCACAGCGCCGCCAACGGGAGCAGGGGCGCGTTGGGCATGTACGACACCAGCCAGAGGTCGAAGCCGAACAGCACCATGCCGACGCCCGCGAGGGCGAGGGCCCAGCCCGCCCAGCGCGGCATGACCGCCTGCCGCAGCGTGGCCACCCCGTAAGCGACCAGCGCCGGGACGACCAGGAGCCAGGCGAAGAACTCCACCACCCAGCCGACGTTCCACAGGGGCTCCACGTACCGCCCTAGGACGTAACCGGCGAAGTCGCCCGTCCCGCTCACGACCAGCCCGACGAGGAGGGCCAGGAAGCTCCAGCGCAGCAGCGGGAGGGCGTGGCGGCCGGCGCGCCGGACCTGCGCCCGGTGGAACGCTGCCAGGGTCAGTACCGCGAGCACGTAGAAGAGGGGGAAGAAGCGGCCGTAGTCCCAGTAGGGGTCGGAGGTGACCGGGGGCGAGAAGGCGCCCAGGTCCGCGAGCCAGCGACCCAGCGTGCGCACCACGAGGGGCTGGCCGCTCCAGTCGGCGCAGACGCCATCGCAGTTCCAGGTCGTGGACATGAAGGGCGTGAGCACCAGCCAGACGATGCCGGCCAGCACGCCGGTGATGCCTCTCAGGACGGCCGAGGCCGAGCGGGTCATGACGCACCTGCCTTCCGGCGCCGCGCGTCGCGCGCCGCACCGGTGGCCGGTTGTCGCACGAGCCGCATGAACCGGGCATGACACGCGTACCCCGGCCCCGGCCAGGCTCAGGTCGTCAGGTCCCTCCGCTCGTCAGGGCGAGGGGCACCTCAGGGCGCGCCCACCGTGCAGGGGGAGGCGTCGTCCCACGGGTAGCCGGCCATG
>CAZGXF010000183.1:0-1144 GCA_964529575.1 uncultured bacterium | reverse complement strand
GGCGTCGTCCCACGGGTAGCCGGCCATGTCCGCGGCGGCGTCCTCGTCCCCGGCGCTCGCGAAGAGCGAGCCGGACCAGGGGTAGCCGGCCCCGGCGCCGAAGGAGGGAGCGGACCAGCGGCTCGGGTCGTCGGCGCTGACGACCCGGAAGGGCTCCGCGCCCCAGTCCGGCTGCACCGGGCCGACGGTGACGAGCAGCGGCACCAGCCTGCCCGTTGCGTCGCCGCTCACCGGCCCCGTACGGGGGCCGTCGGCGAAGGGACTCGCCGAGAACCGCAGGTTGACCTGGGCGGTCGCCTGTGACAGCGCAGAGACGACGACGGCGACGAGCAGGGTGGTGAACAGCCTCCTCATCGCGACCTCCTTGGCGTCGGCCCTGGGGGCAGGCGCGAGAGGAGGCTAGGGAGGCGACCGTGACGTCAGCGTGATGCGGTCAGCAGAGGCGGTCCCCCCGCTCGCCGAAGCCGACGAGCTCGAGGTACTCGGGGTGCCGACGGATGTAGGCGCGCACGAACGGGCACATGGGCACCGCGATGAGCCGCGCGTGCCTCACGTAGTCGAGGGCGGCGCGGGCCAGGGTGCTGCCGATGCCGCGGCCCTCCAGCTGCTCCGGCACGCCCGTGTGCACGAGCAGGAGCGAGCGGCGCACGCGCACGTACTCGAGCACGGCGACGTGGCCGTCCAGCTCCACCTCGAACCGGCTCGCCTCGCGGTTCCGCACCACCTGGTGCGCGGGTTCGGACACCCCCTCAGGCTATCGCGGCGTCGGGTCCCTGCGGCGTGCCGGGTATCTTCAGCTTCTGTCCCACCCTGATCTTGTCCGGGTCGGCGAGGCCGTTGGCCTCGGCGATGCGCATGTAGCTGGACCGGCCGGCGCTGCCGTAGTAGCGGAGCGCGATGTGCGAGAGCGTGTCCCCGGCCTTGACCGTGTAGACGACGTCGCCGTCCTCGTCGGTGTCGTTGAGCTGCGCGGCGTGCTCCACGACCTGCAGGCCGGTGTCGTCCACCTGCGTGACGCTGGGCACGTTCGCGACCACCTGCCGTATGAGCTCCAGCTCCGCGTCCGAGCCCACGGCGCCTCGGAGCACCACGGTGGTGCCCTTCTGCAGCACGTCGACGGGGTCGTCGGCGAGCCGCGGCTCCT
>CAZGXF010000182.1:0-3580 GCA_964529575.1 uncultured bacterium | reverse complement strand
ATCGACGCCGTGGCCCTGCCCGAGGGCACGCACGAGTACGTCGAGGAGCTCGCGCGCGAGGGCGATACCGAGACCCTGCTGTTCATGCTGAAGCTGGGCTACCTCATGGGCCTGCAGACGGGCTTCGCGGCCGCCCAGAGCGGCGCCGACGGCCCGCACCCGCGCGGGACCCCGGGTCCGCTGCAGGCCTAAGCGCGGCCGGCCCGGGGCCCTGGCCCGGCGGCCGGACCCGGCGGGGCCTTCAGGCCGTCCGCTCCGGCGCCGCGGCTGGCGCCTCCTCGTCGTGCAGCAGCACCACCTCGAACGCGAGCTCGGCCTTCAGGCTCGCGCCCACCGAGCAGTACTTGTTGGTGGCCAGGTCGACCAGCCGCTCCGCCTGCTCGCGGGTCAGGCCGGGCACGTCCAGCACGTGGCGGGCCTTGATCCGCGTGAACGGCGAGGGGACGTCGTCGACGCGCTCGCCCACCAGCTCGATCGTGTAGCTCCGCACCTGCAGGCGGCGCTTGGCCAGCATGTGGCTCACGTCCATGGCCGCGCAGGCACCCACCGCGTTGAGGACCAGCTGCATGGGGCTCATGCCGGTGCGCGCGACCTTCTCGTTGTCGATCATCACGCGCTGTCCGTCCGGGGTCTCGCCCATGAAGCGGAGGCCCCCGAGGCCGTGGAGGGTGGCGGTAAGCGTCTTGGCCATGGGGCCAGCCTACCCTTGGCCTCCGGCCGTAGACTCGCCCGGGAGAACCACTTGGGAAGCGCGCTGCAGCCCGATCGGTACGCCGCGTGGGACAAGCGCGCCTGGCGGGCGTGGGCCCGGGAGGCGCGCCGGGCCGCGCGCGAGGCGTCGGGAGCGGCGGCGGACACGGCCGTGGCGAGGCACGTCGTCGACTGGGAGCGGTTCCGGACGGCCCGCGCCGTGGGCGTCTACCTGGCGTTCGGCGCCGAGGTGGACCTGGCGCCCGTGATCGCCGCGGCGCGGGCCGCCGGCAAGCTCGTGGCAGCCCCGCGGGTCGGCCGGCACGGCGTCCTGACGCTGCACCAGTTGCGGGCGGGCGAGGCGCCGGAGCGCCACCGCTTCGGGCAGCCGGAGCCGCCCGCCGCCGCGCCGGAGGTGCCGCCCGAGGAGCTAGACGTCGTCCTGGTCCCCGGCCTGGTCTTCGACGAGGGCGGCCACCGCCTGGGCTACGGGCGCGGCTACTACGACCGCCTGCTGCCCCGGCTGCGCCGGGACGCCGCCGCGGTGGGCGTCGCCTACGCCGCGCTGGTGGTGCCGGCGCTGCCGGCCGATCCGCACGACGCCAGGGTCACCCACCTCGTCACCGAGGAGGGCTTGCGCCCGGTGGCGCCCACCTGAGCGCCGCCGGCTGCGGCCCGGACCCGAGGGCCGCCTGCGCGCGCCTCGCGCTCACCCCTTGACGCCGGTGAGGACCACGCCCTCGATGATCTGGCGCTGGAAGACGAAGAACACGACCAGTACGGGGATGACCGCCAGCGCCGACGAGGCCATGATCAGGTTCCAGGCCGTGCCCGCCTCGCCGGAGAAGAAGGCCACGCCCACGGGGAGCGTGCGCATGCTCGGCGACTTGGCGACGATGAGGGGCCACAGGAACGCGTTCCAGTTGCCCACGAAGTTGAAGATGCCCAACGCCGCCAGGCCGGGGCCCACCAGCGGCAGGCCGATGCGCCAGAACAGCCCGAACTCGCTCACGCCGTCCACCCTGCCCGCGTCGAACAGGTCGCGCGGCAACGTGGCGAAGAACTGGCGCATGAGGAAGACGCCGAACGCGGGGATCAAGCCCGGGAACGCGATGCCCCAGTAGGTGTTCACCCAGCCGAACTGCGTGGACATCACGTACCAGGGGATCACCAGCATCTCGGTGGGGATCATCAGCGTCGAGAGGATCAGCAGGAAGATCGCGTTCCGGCCGGGGAAGCGCAGCCGCGTGAGCGTGTAGCCCACCAGGGAGCAGAAGAAGAGGACCGACACCGTCGAGATGCCCGCCACGACGAGGCTGTTCAGGAACCAACGCGGGAACTGGGTGTCGAGCAGGACCTCGGCGTAGTTCGCCAGCGTCCAGGTCCGCGGCAGGAAGTCGAACCTGAAGATCTCGCGCAGCGGCTTGAACGACGACAGCAGCATCCACACGAACGGGAACGCCATCACGACGCTGCCGATCGCTAGTACGACGTAGGCGACGGCGCGGCCCACGTCGAACCGCCGGCGGCGCACGCGGGCGGACCGGGCGACGGTCGCGGCGGCCTGGGCGGTCTCGAGCGCCATCAGTACTCCACCCGCCTCTGCGTGATGCGGAGCTGCACGAGCGTCACGACCATGATGATCAGGAAGAGCAGCACCGTCACCGCCGCCGCGTAGCCGATCTGGAAGCGCTGGAAGGCCTGCTGGTACATGTACAGCGCGATCGTCAGCGTGCTGCCGAGCGGACCTCCCTGGTCGGTGAAGTTGATGTTCACCACCTGGTCGAAGAGCTGCAGCGTGGCGATCGTCGATATCACCAGCGAGAAGACGATCACCGGGTTCAGCAGCGGGAACGTGACGTGCCAGAAGCGCTGCCAGGCGTTCGCGCCGTCGATGGCCGCGGCCTCGTGCACCTCGCGCGGCACGCCCTGCAAGCCGGCCAGGAAGATCACGACCTGGAAGCCGAGCTGCTGCCAGATCACCACGGCGGCCACGGCGGGCAGCGCCTGCTGCGGGCTGGTGAGGAACGGCTGCGGGTCGATGGCCAGGAACGGCAAGCCGATGCGCGTCACGAGCTCGCTCCACGAGAACAGCAGGTTGTTCAGCACGCCGAAGTTCACCGAGTACATCCAGCCCCACACCCAGGCGACCGCGGCGGCCGGCGTCACGTACGGCGCGAAGTAGACCGCGCGGAACACCGCCCTGAAGCGCGTGACGGAGTTCAGGAGGACGGCGATGAACAGCCCGATGGCCATCTGCCCGGGCACGACGATGAGGAAGTACCTGAGCATGTTGCGCAGGGCCTTGTAGAGGTCGCCGCGCGCGGCGATCTCGGCCGCCATCTGCTGGTAGTAGCGCAGGCCCACGAACACGCGCTGCTCGGGGTCGACGTGCCAGGTGAAGAACGAGAGGCGGAAGGACTGCAAGGCCGGCCACAGGCGCAGCCCCAGGAAGAACGCCAGCGGGATCAGCAGGAAGGCGTAGGCCCACAGGGCCTCCCTGGTGCTGAGCCGCAGGCGGCGGCGTGGGCGAGCGGGGTCCGATGTCATGAGCTTGGACGCAGCCTAGAACGCCCGCCCTCCCCGAGGGAACCGAAGTCCCCCGGAGGCGGGAACGGGTGGCCCCGGGACCCCGGTGACGAGAGGCCCCGCACCGGTGCACGGGCGGGGCCTCCCACTGCGCTCCGGCGGCGCTCGCCGCCGCGGAGCCCTGCTGGAGCCGAGGCGTTACCTCAGCGAGTCGATGAGCGCCTGCTCGGCGGCGGCGGCCTGCTGGATGGCGGTGGCGGGGTCCTGGCCCTCGAGCGCGACGGCGTTGATCGCGTCGATGAGCAGGTCGCGCTGGCCGGTCTCGTCGAAGAAGATCGTCGCGTGCGCGTAGTCGAGCGCG
>CAZGXF010000181.1:0-3654 GCA_964529575.1 uncultured bacterium | reverse complement strand
GCATGGTCCTCGAGGAGGACCTGCGCACCGACGGCCGCCGCCCCGACGAGATCCGGCCCATCTGGGTCGAGACCGGCGTGCTGCCCATGGCGCACGGCTCGGCCGTGTTCACCCGCGGCGAGACCCAGGTGCTGGGTGTCACCACGCTGGGAACCGGCCGCAGCAACAGGCTCGTCGACGACCTCGGCCTCGACCAGACCGAGGAGTTCATGCTCCACTACAACTTCCCGCCCTACTCGACCGGCGAGGTCAAGCGCCTGCGCGGCACGTCGCGCCGCGAGCTCGGCCACGGCAACCTGGCCAGGCGGGCGCTGGCGGGCACGATCCCCTCCCAGGAGGAGTTCCCCTACGTCATCCGCGTCGTGGCCGAGACCTTGGAGTCCAACGGCTCCTCCTCGATGGCCTCGGTCTGCGCCGGCTCGCTGTCGCTGATGGACGCGGGCGTGCCCGTGAAGGCCCCCGTGGCCGGCATCGCGATGGGTCTCGTGATGGAGGGCGGCAGGTACAAGGTCCTCTCCGACATCCTCGGCAGCGAGGACGCCCTGGGCGACATGGACTTCAAGGTGACCGGCACGGCGAACGGCGTCACCGCCCTGCAGATGGACATCAAGATCTCCGGCATCACGCCGGCGATCATGCGCGAGGCGCTCGAGCAGGCGAAGCGCGGCAGGCTGCACATCCTCGCGAAGATGGCCGACGCCCTGCCGGCCCCGCGCCCCGAGCTCTCGCCGCGCGCGCCGCGCATCATCCAGGTCAAGATCCCGGTCGACAAGATCGGCGCCGTCATCGGGCCCGGTGGCAAGCAGATCCGCGAGCTCGAGGCGCTGGGCGCCACGATCGAGGTGCTGGAGGACGGCACCGTGCGCATCTACTCCGAGGACTCGGAGGCCGCGAAGGCCGTCAAGTCGGAGATCGAGGGCCTCACCGCCGTCGCCGAGGTGGGCAAGGAGTACCACGGCAAGGTCGCCAAGGTCACCGACTTCGGGGCCTTCGTGACGCTGTTCCCCGGCACCGACGGCCTGCTGCACATCAGCCAGATCGCCGAGGGCCGCGTGCAGCGCGTCGAGGACCACCTGAAGGAGGGCGACCTCATCAGGGTCAAGGTGCACGCCATCGACGAGCGCGGCAAGATCGACCTCGTGCGCCCCGAGCTCGAGGGCAAGGTCGCCCCGCGCGCCGCCCGCGGCGGCGGTGGCGGCCGCGGCGGCCCCGGCGGCGGGCGCGGCCCGCGCGACGGCGGACCCCGCGACGGGCGCGGCTCCGGCGACGACCGCGGGTTCCGCGGCGACCGCGGCAACGACCGCGGTCCGCGCGAGGGCCGCGGGTACGACCGCGGACCCCGCGAGGGCGGGCCGCGCGGCCCCCGCCGCGACGAGGGCCGCGGCGAGTAGGACCCCACGCCGGCGCGGGGCGAGCGCCGGCCTATCTTGCCTTTCGCCGCCAGCTATCGGCGGTTGGGAGTACGTAACCAGGAGACGCGCGACCCGCACAGGGGTCGCGGCGGACCCCGTGGACCAGCGCGGCAGGGCGTGAGGCGCCCCCGGCCGCGGCCACAGAGGGCCGGAAGCGGAGTCGTATGGCAAGCAACGAACGCAAGCTGCGCATGATCCCCTTCGGGGGCATGGGCGAGATCGGGAAGAACATGTTCGCCTTCGAGTACGAAGACGAGGTCCTCCTCGTCGACGGCGGGCTGGCCTTCCCCGACGCCGACATGCTCGGCGTGGACATCCTCGTCCCCAAGATCGACTGGATCGTCGAGAACGCGCACAAGGTCAAGGGCTGGGTCCTTACCCACGGGCACGAGGACCACATCGGCGGCATCCCCTACATGCTCAGGCTGCTGCCGAAGGTGCCCATGTACGGGGCGAAGCTCACCCTGGGCCTCCTGCGCGGGAAGTTCGACGAGTTCCGCATCAAGGAGTCCGACGTCGACCTCAGGCAGGTCACCACCGACGACCGCGTGAAGGTCAGCAAGAACTTCACCGTCGACTTCTTCCAGATGACGCACTCGATCCCCGACAACTCGGGGCTCGTGATCCACACGCCCATAGGCCGCATCGTGCACTCGGGCGACTTCAAGCTCGACTACCACCCGGCCGACGGCCGCACCAGCCACCTGCACAAGCTGGCGCAGGCCGGCCAGGACGGCGTGCTGCTGCTCATCTCGGACAGCACCAACGCCGAGAGGCCCGGCTACACGCCCAGCGAGCGCGACGTCATGAACGCGGTCGACGACATCGTCGCCCGGGCCAAGGGCCGTGTCATCGTCACGACGTTCTCGAGCCACGTGCACCGTCTGCAGAACTTCGTGCGGGTGGCGGAGAAGTACGACCGGCGCGTGGTGATGGAGGGCCGCTCGATGGTCAAGGCGGCCACCATCGCCCAGGACCTCGGCTACCTGAAGGCGAAGAACCCCTTCGCCTCCACCGACACGCTGGGCGACATGCAGGACGACAAGCTGCTCTTCCTCTGCACCGGCTCGCAGGGCCAGCCCATGGCCGCGCTGTCCCGCCTGGCGTCCGGCACCCACCGGAAGATCCAGCTCAAGAAGGGCGACACGGTGATCCTCTCCTCGAACCCCATCCCGGGCAACGAGGAGGACGTGGGCCGCGTCATCAACCAGCTCTACGAGCGCCAGGTCGACGTCTACTACCCTCCCCAGTACAAGGTCCACGCCTCCGGGCACGCCAGCCAGGAGGAGCTGAAGCTCATCCTCGACCTCACCAGGCCGCGCTTCTTCGTGCCCTGGCACGGCGAGATGCGCCACCAGGTGAACCACCGGCGCCTCGCCGAGTCGATGGCCCACCCGCCCAAGAAGACGCTGATCCCCAGGAACGGCGACGTGGTGGAGGTCACCAAGGACGACATCAAGGTCGTCGGCCAGGTGGACGCCGGCGTGGTGCTCATCGACAGCGTGGGCGAGGTCACCGAGCCGGTGATCCGCGACCGCCAGGCGCTCTCCGAGGACGGCGTGATCGTCATCATGGCCCTGGCCAGCAAGAAGGCGCCGAACGTCGAGGTCATCACGCGCGGCGTCGTGCAGGGCCAGAACGGTTTGGTGAAGGAGGTCGAGCGCATCGCTCAGGAGAGCCTGCAGAAGGGCCTCCGCGAGAAGCGCTCCCTGGCCGACATCAGGGACGACATCTTCTACCCCGTGAGGCGCTACATCCGTAAGGCCACGGGCCGCAACCCGTTGATAGTCCCCACCGTCATCGAGGGCTGAGGCGCCGCTCGGAGCGGCGACGGCCGCGCCGCCTGACCAGCGGCGCGGCCGTTCCGTCGCGGGCCGAGGCCCCGCCCGTCCCCAGCGACCGGCCTCTCATGGCCGCACCCGTCGTAGACGGCCTTCTCATGACCCCGGCCCCTACGTTCGGGCCTGGGGGGATCCGCCCCTGTGGACAGGGGCCGCGACGAGAGGGGTGCAGCCATGCGCATGTTCGCGAGGACGATCGCGCTGGCGGCGGCGCTGTCGGCCGCCGCCGCGACCGCCCAGGAGGCCGTGGCCACGCTGGTCGGGCCGGACCGCCAGCCGGTGGGCGAGGCGACCTTCACGCAGACCGAGGCCGGCGTGCGCATCGTGGTGACCCTGACGGGGCTAACCGCCGCCGTGCCCGGCGCGCACGGCATCCACGTCCACGAGACGGGTTCCTGCAC
>CAZGXF010000180.1:0-3655 GCA_964529575.1 uncultured bacterium | reverse complement strand
ACGCGCGACGAGCGGCGAAGAGCCCTGCCGTCGTAGGGCGAGCGAGGACCCAGGCGACGCGCCGACACCCTGTTGGGCGCCGCACGAGGTGCGGGCCGGACACGCCATTGGCGCGCCGGCCCGCACCGCGTCGGGCGAGCCCTACGGCCCTGCCCGACCCCGCGTCAGAAAGCCCTACGGCCCCGCCCGACCCCGCGTCAGACGGGCCTCATGGCCCCGCACCACCCTGCGTCAGACGAGCCTCACGGCCCCGCACCACCCTGCGCGGTGGGCACCACTGACACGGTGAAGGGCAGCGTGGGCGTGCCCTGCATCGCCGAGAACTGCGCGTTCACGACGAGGAGGTCGTCGCCCACCAGCGCGGCGGTGGCCGCGTTCGAGAGCCGCTCGTCCTCGAGGTAGCCGGTCAGGCTGCCGCTCGTGAGGTCGTCGGAGAGCTCCAGGACGGCGACCCTGTCGGCGCCGTTCTGGACGACGAAGAGCGTGTTGCCGTCGAGCACCAGGCCGTCGCCGCCCTCGAAGGCGACGCCGCCGGTGTCCACCTGCGTCACCTCCTGCGTGGCCACGTCGACGCGGTAGAGGGCGCCCGAGCCGCCAGAGACCACCAGCAGCACGCTGCCGTCCGCGTTGGCGACGATGCCGTTGGCGTTGAAGCCCTCGCCGTACTCGAACACCGTGCCGGTGAAGTCGAGCCACGCCTCGGCCTCTCCCCCGCCAGCGGCGACCGCGTCGGCCGGCACATGCCAGAGCGTGGGCCGGTTCGAGTCGGTCACGTAGGCACCCGAGGCCGTGACCACGACGTCGTTGAGGAACATGGCCGGGGCGTCCGGCGTGGTGAACGCGGCGAGCTGCTCGCCGGTCTCGACGTCGAAGACGAGCACCTCGCCGCTACCGCCGCCGGCGACCCACAAGCGCCCCTCGTCGTCGACGTCCATGCCGATCGTCGTGAACTGGGGCCGGGTGCCGGCGGGCAGGAACTCGGAAGCCTCGCCGGTGGCCAGGTCGACGCGGTAGATGCCGCCCGAGCCGGCGCCGGACACGAAGATCGTTTCGCTCGGCTCGTGGACGGCGATCCCCTCGGGGAAGACCGCGTCGCCGGGCAGCGCGTACTCGGTGGTGCCCTCGGGTACCTGCTGTGCGAGCGCGGCCGTCACGAGCGCCGTGCTGGCCAATACGACGAGCAGTGCCCCGCGCGCCGGCCATCGAGCCGGCGTCAGGCGCGAGACACCGAGGTCGGTGTTTGCGCTCCCGTACATCTCTCACCGCCTTCCGTGGCCGACCCCCATGTCGGGCGTAACGTGCCCGCGAGGCGTCGACCGTGGGAGCAGGCTACGCAGCGTCCATGAGCGAGGGGCGACGCGGACGGCCACCCCAGTGAGAGGCATCGCGGGCGCGGTTACAGGCGCGCGCGTCCGCCTGGAGTCCAGCCACGCGCCCTCGTGGCGTCCACGCGAGCACCCGAGGGGTTCGGGCGGGGGGCGGCGGCGGACCTCGCACCGCCAAGAACGCCCTCCTGGACGTTCGCCACCGACCCGGTGAACCGTTGGTTAGAGCGTGTTGGAGCGCGCGTCAGGCTTCCGTAAGGAGGAGACCAGCATCGTTAGGGCGTGACCCTAGATCCGAGGAGACCGAAGCCCGTCATCCGCGTCGACCGTCCAGGCGCTCGGCTCCTCTCCGGCAATCGGGGCACGAAGCCCGCGGCGTCGCGCCCGCTCACCCTCGGGGAGACCCTCGCGGCCCTCAGTCACGCTCTCGACGTCAGCGAAGGCCACGAGCACGAGCACGCGCTGAGGACAGCCGTCATCGGCCTGAGGGTCGGGCGGCGCCTCGGGCTGCCTGAGCGCCAGCTCACGGACCTCTACCACGCCCTGCTGCTCAAGGACCTAGGCGCCTCGGCGAACTCCGCCCAGCTCTACCACCTGTTCGGGCGCGACGACGCCAGGCTCCGGCGCGCGCTGCGGCGCATCGACCTCGAGCGTCTGCGCGAGGGCAGCACGCTGGTGTTCAGCCAGCTCGTCGGGGCCGTGAAGGGCCCGTGGCGACTCAAGTACCTTCTCGACCTCGGCCTCGGACGGTTCGACCTCGTAGCCCACCTGGCGCGTACGCACGCCGAGCGCGGCGCGAGGCTCGCGACCGAGATGGGCCTCGGCGCCGGCGTCGCCGCCGCCATCGCAGCCGCAGCGGAACGCTGGGACGGCAGCGGCGCGCCGGCCGGGGCCGCGGGCGAGGCGATCCCCCTGGCGGGGCGCATCGTCGCGCTCGCCCAAGCGGCGGCGCAGCGCTACGTGGACGACGGCACCCCCGGCGCGCTGGAGCTCGTCAGGCGTCACGCCGGCACCTGGTTCGACCCCGACGTCGCCGCGGCGTTCGAGGACCCGCACGTCCTAGGCGACCTCGACGACGCCCTCAGGCACGACCGCGTATGGCACGCGCTCGCCGCCGTCGCGCCGCGCGAGGAGCCCGTCGGGCTCGACGACGAGGTGCTGAGCCGCGTCGCCGAGGTGTTCGGCAGGGTCATCGACGCCAAGTCGGCCTGGACCGTGAGGCACTCGAGCCGCGTCCGCGAGGTCGCCCTCGGGATGTTCGACCAGCTGGAGCCGCAGAGCGACTCCGGAGCGCGGCGCAGGGCGCTGGCCCGCGGGGCCTCGCTGCACGACGTGGGCACGCTGGGCGTGTCGAACGCCGTCCTGGAGAAGGGCGGGGCCCTCGACGAGGTCGAGTTGGAGGTCGTGCGGAGGCACACCGCCTACGGCGAGCACATCCTGTCGTGGGCAGACGCTTTCGCCGAGGTCGTCCCCCTCGCCGCCGGGCACCACGAGCGGCCCGACGGCCGCGGCTACCACGGCGCCGTGCCGGCCGAGCTACTGCCCTTCGACGTCAGGCTCCTGGCCGTGGCCGACCAGTTCGAAGCCCTCACCGCCCCGCGTCCCCACCGCGAGGCGTTCTCGCCGGAGGAGGCGCTGTCGATACTGGCGGCCGAGGCCGGCACCGGCGTGGACGCTGCGGCCCTGGCCGCGCTCGAGCGCTACCTGGCCACTCCGGCGGCGCAGGAGCTCCTGGGCAGCGAGCGCTTCGACCCCGAGGAGATGCTGGTGATCGCTTGACCCGACCGGCCTGAGTGGCGGGCGTCCTCCTCCCGCGCCCGCGACGGCCGCGAGGACGAAAGCCGAGGCCCGGACCTGTGGTCCGGGCCTCGTCACGTAGACGCTGTCGCTCCGGCGCCCCAGCCGGGGAGGTGGGTCAGCCCTGCTGCTCGCGGGCGGCGCGGGCGGCCGCGCGGTCCTCTTCCTGGCGGGCGACGTCGGTCTTCAGTCGGGCGGCCTTGCCGCGCAGCTCGCGCAGGTAGTAGAGCTTCGCGCGGCGGGTGCGGCCACGGCGCACGACCGTGATCTTGTTGATCAGCGGCGAGTTGATCGGGAAGACGCGCTCGACGCCCTCGCCGAAGGAGACCTTGCGCACGGTGATCGTGCTGCGCGCGCCCTTGCCGTTCTTGCGGGCGATGACGACGCCCTCGAACGCCTGGATGCGGGTGCGGTTGCCCTCGACGACCTTGTAGTCGATCTTGACGGTGTCGCCCGTGTCGAACTCGGGGATGTCGTCCCTCAGGAAGGGCTGCTCGATCGAGCGCAGGATGGCGCCTTTGTTGTACTTCATC
>CAZGXF010000179.1:0-3696 GCA_964529575.1 uncultured bacterium | reverse complement strand
CCGTCGCAGATGCCGGCGGCCAGGGCGATGACGTTCTTCATCACGCCGGCCAGCTCGACGCCCACGAGGTCGGGGCTGGTGTAGACGCGGAACGTGGCCTGCTGCAGCAGGTCCTGCACGCACCGGGCGAGGCCGGAGGCGAGGCTGGCCACGGTCGTCGCGGCCGGCATGCCGGCCGCGATCTCGGTCGCGAGGTTCGGCCCGGACAGCGCGGCCACGGGCACGCCCGGCATCTCCTCCTCGACGACCTGGGAGAGGCGCTTGAAGTCGGGCTCGCCCCGCTCGCCGCTGCTCGGCTCGACGCCCTTGGCGCACGAGACGACGGCGGCGGGCCGGCGCCGCGCGGCGCGCAGCACCGATCGGAGCGCGCGGGCGGGCACGGCGGCGAACGCCACCGGCTCGCCGGAGAGCGCCTCGTCGAGGTCGGCGGTCGGGAGTACGGTGGGTGGCAGGCGCAGGCCGGGCACGTAGCGTGGGTTCGCGCGTGTGGCTGCGAGCTCGCGGACGTGCGCCTCGTCGCGCGCCCACAACCTGACGCGGTGCCCGTTGTTCGCGAGCAGCCAGGCGAGCGTCGACCCCCAGGCGCCGGCTCCCAGGACGGTAACGAGGGCCGGTGCGGAGGCCGCATGCGACATGCGCATCAGCGTACCAGGAGATGTATGATGGCACTCGGCGTCCGCGAGTGCCATGCTTCGTGGGCGTTTTCGTTTGGGGCGCGGCCGAGCAGGACGCCGCCGCTGCCACTACCGCATGGCGTGCAGGAGGAACGATGCCGGTCTACGTCTACCGCAACCTGGTCACCAACGAGACCTTCGAGTACCAGCAGAGCATGACGGACGACCCGCTCACCGCGGACCCGCGCACGGGCGACCCGGTGAAGCGCATCATCCAGCCCGTCGGCATCGCGTTCAGGGGCTCAGGCTTCTACGTCAACGACAGCCGCGACGGCTCGAGCAAGTCGAAGGACTCGGACTCGTCGTCCAGCGGGTCGAGCAGCTCGGCGAACGACTGAGGCGCGTCACCGTAGCCGGTCGATGCTCGCTCTCGGGGGCCGGACGCCCGCACAGGCGACCCGGCCCATGAGGCGGAAGGCCCGGGTGGAGGGTCGGCGGGCCGACCGGCCCAGCGCGCTGTTCGCGCACGCCGGCGGTCCAGCGCTTCAGTCGGACGGCGCGGCCACGAAGCGCACCTCGAAGGCGCTGGGCCACAGCTTGCCCGTGAGCAGGAACGTGCCGCTCCCCTCCAGGTAGGCGATGCCGTTGAGCACGGCGTCGGCGCCCAACCCGGCGGGCATGAGCTCGCGCAGCGGCGCGGCGTCCACGGTGGCGGTGACCTCGCCGGTCCGCTTGTTCACGCGCACGATCTCGTCGGTCAGCCACACGTTGGCGTAGACGTCCCCCTCGACGCACTCCAGCTCGTTGAGGCGCTGCACCGGTTCACCGGCGCGGCGCACCTCCACGGTCCCGAGCACGGCGAACGTGGCGGGGTCGCGCCGCGTGAGGCGGCTCGAGCCGTCGCTCATCCACAGCACCTCGCCGTCGTAGCAGAGTCCCCAGCCCTCGCCCTGGTAACGCGCGGTGCCGGTGGGCTCGAACGTCTCCTTGTCCCACCGGTAGAGGACCCCGTTCCGCCAGGTGAGCTGCAGCAGCTCCCCGTCGACGACCGTGAGGCCCTCGGCGAACGTGGGCGCCGGCAGGTCGCGCTGCCTGACCACCTCGCCGGTCTCGAGGTCCACCTCGCGCAGGCTCGAGCGGCCCACGAGCCCGGTGCTCTCGTAGAGGACGCCGGCGTCGAGCTCGAGGCCCTGCGTGAACGCGCCGGGGTCGTGCGGGAGCTGGCGCAGCACGTCCACGGTGAGCGACTCCGCCGCCGACGGCCTGCAGCCGGCCAGGAGCAGCGCCAGGACGGCGAGGGCACGACCGGCCCTGCGGGCGGGCGCGCGCTCAGGCACGGGCGGCCCCCTCGCGCGACGCGAGCAGCCCGCTCACGCCCGCCCAGACCGCCTCGGCCACCGCCTCCTCCGGGCGGCTGGCGTCGACGACCAGCCAGGTGGGGTCGGCGGCCGCCTGCGCCAGGTAGCCGCGGCGGACGCGCTCGTGGAACGGCAGGCCGGCGGCCTCCAGCCGGTCCTGGCTGGAGCGGGCGCCGGCGCGGCGCAGGCCGGACTCGGGGTCGATGTCCAGCAGCACCGTCAGGTCGGGGCGGAGGCCGCCGGTGACCCGGTCGTTCAGTGCGGCCACCAGCTCGAGGTCGAGGCCGCGGCCGTAGCCCTGGTAGGCGACGCTGGCGCCGGTGAAGCGGTCGGAGACCACGTCCCGCCCGGACGCGAGCGCGGGCCCGATCACCTCGGCGACCAGCTGAGCGCGCGAGGCGCTGTAGAGGAGGAACTCCGTGAGCGGGTAGATCACCTGCTCGGGGTCCAGCAGCACGCCGCGCACCGCGTCGCCGGCGCGGGTGCCGCCCGGCTCGCGCGTCAGCAGCACGTCTCGGCCGGCCGACCGCATGCGTTCGGCGAGGCGGGCGATCTGCGTGGACTTGCCCGCCCCCTCGGGGCCCTCGAAGACGACGAAGAGGCCGCGGCGCCCCGCGATGGCCGCGTCGCCGTCGCTCACAGGCCGGTGGGCAGCATCACGAACTCGGTCTGCAGCCCGAACGTCGCCTCTAGCTTCTGGGCCAGGAGCTGCACGCCGACGGTCTCGGTCATGTAATGGCCGGCGAAGAGTGAGCTGATGCCCCGCTCGTACGACTCGTAGAAGGTCTCGTGCTTCGGCTCGCCGGTGAGGAAGGCGTCTAGCCCCGCCTCGGCGGCCTTCACGACCTCCCACGCCGCGCCGCCGCTCACGATCCCCAGCGAGGAGACGGGGTCGGGGCCTCCCGCGTGCACCATCACCTGCTCGCCCAGCGTCTTCTCGACCAGCTCGGCCAGCTCCCGCAGGCCGATGGGCTCGGCGAAGCGGCCCTTCACGCCGAGGTGCGTGTTCGCCAGCGGCACGAACCCCTGCAGCTCCTGCAGGCCCAGCATGCGCGCCAGGCCCCAGTTGTTCCCCACCTCCACGTGCGCGTCGAGCGGCAGGTGGCAGGCGTAGAGGCTGAGGCCGTTGTCGAGCAGGTACCTCACGCGGCGCGCGTGCGGGCCGACGATCGGCAGGGGGGAGCCCCAGAAGAGGCCGTGGTGGACGATCAGCATGTCGGCGCCGCGGCTCACGGCCGTCTCGAACGTGTTGTAGCTGGCGTCGACCGCCACGACGACCTTGAGGACGTCGTCCTTGCCCTCGACCTGCAGTCCGTTCAGCGACTTGTCGGGGATGGACCTGACGTCGAGGTAGTCGTCGAGCCAGGCGACCAGCTCGTCTCTGCGCATGGCTAGAGCCTAACGCGCCCGGCATGACGGCCGGTCGGCCGGAGGCCGGCTCGGGGCCGTTGCCGTCCAGGACGCGATCCTCTCCCCGCGGAGGCGGCGGCGCAGGGGACGCGGGCGGGCCATGTATCACGGGGCTTGACATAGGGCGGGGCAAGGTGGCATACTTTGTATTCGCGCCCCAGGGCGCGAGGTCCTTGAAAACCCGGCAGCAGAGACAAGAACGATACCTGTCGATTCTCCACAAGCCAGGTCCGCCAGAGCCATAAATCTGGCATCCATCTTGGAGAGTTTGATCCTGGCTCAGGATGAACGCTGGCGGCGTGCCTTAGACATGC
>CAZGXF010000178.1:0-3729 GCA_964529575.1 uncultured bacterium | reverse complement strand
GGGTCCAGCACGACGACGGAGGTCTGCCCGTAACGGTCGGCGGAGGCCACGCCGATGGCCTCCAGCGCCTTGGGGCGGAACGACTGCTCGTCGAAGACGTAGCTCCAGCGCCGGAACGGCACCTGCACGTCCAGGTTGTCGAACGAGTAGGCCTGGTCGTGGCTCTTCACGGCCAGGAACGGCTGCGGGCCGAAGGTGTCGTGGTTCGCCGCCACGGTGAGGAGGAGCCTGTCGCCGTCGCGCACCAGCTCGGTCTCCAGCACCAGCGGCTCCGGCGGCTCCAGGCCCAGCGCCGCGCGGGCCGCCACGAGCGCGCCCGAGTTCCGCCAGGTCACGTCGGGGAACTCCCGGGCCACCTTCGTGACCAGCCCGTGGACCTCGGCCACGTCGGGGCGCATGTCGCGGAAGTCGTGGTCGGTGAACGCCATGACCGTGTCGTGTCCGGCGCGCGCCCGCTCGAACGCCTTGCGCACCTCGGCCTCGTTCAGCAGGCGCAGGCGCGTGCCCACGTTCAGGCAGCGGAAGATCACCCGCCGGCAGGAGCCGGGCGCTTGGTAGTCGTCGTGGTGGGGGTGGTAGTGCGACCAGTCGGCGGGCGCGCGGCGCCAGTCGCCGAAGCGGCCGCCCGCGACGTCCCTCTGGGCGGCCTCGAGCTCCGACTCCGCCATGGCCTGGTTGCCGAAGTCGAACGGCACGAACTGCTCTAGGAACCAGTGGCTGTCGGCGCGCTCCACGTGGAAGCCGGGCCGGAACGCCACCGGGAACCAGCGCCGGTCGATGACCCGGCGGCTCAGCGTCTCCCAGACGTGCGGGGAGCGAAGGTAGGAGGTCGCGTTCCTGTGCGCCTCGCGGTAGGTGGGCATGGGGTGCGCGTGCCAGTGGACCTCGTCAGGCACGTCGTGCCGTCCGAGCAACGCCCTGTAGTGGTCGAAGACGTTGTGGTAGCCCATGTCTCGCCGCCGCGGGTTCAGGTCGTAGCCCACGTGGTCGACGCAGAACCACGAGAACGTCCACGGCCGCCCCTCGGGGTCGGCGTACCGTTGCCGGAACGCCGGGGACATCATGTCCTCGAGCATCGCGTCCACCTGGTCCCAGGTGTCGTTGTAGTCGAGGAGCTGCGGGGAGAAGGCCAGCGCGGCCGCCTGCTCCTTGCCGCCCAGGTCCACCTCGCCGCGCCTGACGCGCTCGAGGTTCTCGCGGGTGGGTTCCAGCCGCACGCCGGTCATGACCTCGAGGCGCTCGAACGTCGCCTCGAGCGACTCGTGCAGGGGCCCCTCGGTATCGACGCAGTGGACGACGTGGACGGTGCCAGCCAAGGCGAGAGGAAGGTACCACGGTCTCGCGGGGCGTCACGGGCCGGCCTCACATCGCGACGGGGTGCCGGCGAAGCCGCCCGGCCCCGCGGGGAGCGCCCCGGCCCGCGACGGCCGTCCCGGGCCGGCTTCACAGCGGGGCGAGCGTCCCCGACGTAGACTCCCGCCATGTCCGCACCCGGCGGGAACCTGGCCGTGATCCCGGCGAGGGGCGGTTCGAAGCGCTTGCCCCGCAAGAACCTGCTGCCCCTGGGGGGCGTGCCCATGATCGCGCACACCATCGCGGCCGCGCTGGGCTCCGGCTGCTTCGAGCGCGTCGTGGTGAGCACCGACGACCAGGAGCTCGCCGACGTCGCCCGGGCTCACGGTGCCGAGGTGCCGTTCATGCGCGGCGCCGACATCGCCGACGACCACACGCCGGTTTCGGCGGCGGCCGTGGACGCGCTCGGTCGCCTGGCCGCGGCCGGCGAGCGCTACGAGCGCGTGTCGCTGCTCTTGCCCAACTGCCCGCTGCGCGACGCCCAGGACGTGCGCTCCAGCTACGCCGCGTTCCTGGCACAGCCGTTCGCCGCGCAGGTGTCGGTGTGCCGCTACGGTTGGCTGAACCCGTGGTGGGCGCTGAAGCGCGGTGAGGACGGCGCGGCCGAGCCGCTGTTCCCCGAGGCGCTGAAGCTGCGCAGCCAGGACCTGCCTGCGGTCTTCTGCCCGACGGGGGCGGTGTGGTGGTCGCGCGCCGACGCGCTCCTCGAGCACGGCACCTTCCACCAGGAGCCCCGGGCGCTGTTCGAGCTGGCCTGGGACCACGCCGTCGACATCGACGACGAGGGCGACCTGCGGCTCGCCGAGGCGCTCATCTCGCTGCGGGGCAGGGCGTGAGCGGGACCGGCGGACGCGCTGGAGGTCCCCGCGCCGGCGCCGCCACCGCGCAGGACGTGGGCGAGGCGACCCGAGCGGCGCCCGCGGCCGACCGCGCCGCCGAGCTGGCGGCCATGGAGGCCCTCTTCGACGAGCTCTGGCCGCTGCCGCGCAGCCTGACGGGCGACGGCGTGCGCGAGACCCACAGGCGCATCGCGCGGGTCATGCCGCTGGAGACGTTCGAGGTGCCCAGCGGCACGCGCGTCTTCGACTGGACGGTGCCGCCCGAGTGGCGCGTGAACGAGGCCTACGTGGTGGCGCCGGACGGGCGGCGGGTCCTCGACTTCGCCCAGAGCAACCTGAGGCTGGTGGGCTACTCGGTGCCGTTCCGCGGCCGCCTGAGCCTCGAGGAGCTGCAAGGGCACCTCTACAGCCTCCCCGACCAGCCGGACGCCGTCCCCTACGTCACCAGCTACTACAGGGAGCGCTGGGGGTTCTGCCTCAGCGAGCGCGAGCGGCGGGCGCTGCCGCCGGGCGAGTACGAGGTCGTCGTCGACACCGCGCTGTTCGCCGGCTCGCTCACCTACTCGCACGCCGTGCTGCCCGGCGAGACGGGCGACGAGGTGCTCCTGTCCTCGTACACCTGCCACCCCTCGCTGGCCAACAACGAGCTCTCGGGGCCGCTGCTCCTGGCCTTCCTGCACCGCCGGCTGGCCGCCTGGCCGCGCCGGCGCCTCACCTACAGGTTCGTGCTGGCGCCCGAGACGATCGGCGCGCTGGCGTACCTGCACGCCCACGGCGAGCACCTCAAGCGCGCGGTCGCGGCCGGCTACGTGGTCACCTGCGTGGGCGGGCCGGGCGGGCTCACCTACAAGCGGTCGCGCGACCCCTCCCTGGCCGACCGCGCCGCCGAGCACGTCCTGGCCCGTTGGGACGAGCCGCACCCGCCGCGGGTCGTGGGCTTCACGCCCATCGGCAGCGACGAGCGCCAGTACTGCTCGCCCGGCTTCAGGCTGCCGGTGGGGAGCCTGATGCGCGCCCAGTACGGCACCTACCCCGAGTACCACACGTCGCTGGACGACAAGGAGCTCATGGACCTCGCGGCCGTGCAGCGCACCCTGGACGCCTACGAGGCCGTATGCCGCGTCCTCGACGGCAACGAGACCCTGGTGAACCTGAGCCCGTACGGCGAGCCGCGCCTGGGCGACCGCGGCCTCTACCCGGACCTCGCGGTGGGCGGGCGGAACCACCGCGTCGGCGAGGCCGTCTTCTGGGTCCTGAACCTGTGCGACGGCGAGCACGACCTGCTGGCCGTGGCCGAGCGCAGCGGCCTGGGGTTCGACGAGGTCCGCGAGGCCGCCGACAGGCTGGTCGCCGCCGGGCTTCTGGCGCCGGCGTGAGCGCCGGGGCCGAAGAGCGACCTGGTCCCCGTCGGCGCGGGTGCGGGCCCGTGCCCGGTCGGCCGTGGGCCGGCCTCGATGAAGACCGCACCCGGGCGCGCCCACTCACCCCGTGACGGCTGACGCGGCGGCCGGCGGACCTGGTGATAGTTTCGTCGCGG
>CAZGXF010000177.1:0-3736 GCA_964529575.1 uncultured bacterium | reverse complement strand
CGTGAAGGCCGCCGGGTGCTGGAGGTTGTAGGTGGTGACGGCCAGGTAGTGGGCCATCTCGCCGGGCCCGTCGGGGATGCGCGCCTCCAGCGCGAGCAGGTCGTGGAACAGGGCGCGGCAGTCGGCGCGCTCCGGCGACATCGGGGCGCCGCACTCGCGGCAGGCGGGGGTCATGTCGCGGTCAAGATAGCGCCAACGCTCGCTACCGGCCCGCCCCTCCGAAGGGGGCGGACCGGTAGCGCCCAGGACGGCTGCGCTCGTCGGGCCGACCGCCGCCTAGTGGAAGAGGGCGTCCGGGGCGAAGCCGCTCCCGCCGAAGACGTAGCCGAACATCTTGAAGTCGCCGTCGCTGCCCGCGAGCACGTCGAAGGTGAAGGTGACGGTGTCGCCCGTCGTCGTGGCCGGCACCCACTGCACGACGGCGTCGGGCTCGAACACGCAGTCGGTCACGTCCATGTCGGCGGTGGCGACGATCGGGAAGTTCCCGTCGGCGTCGCGTTCGGCGAGGAGGAGCGCGTACTCCATGCCGTAGTCGGGCAGGGTGAGCGCGCCGGTCCACGGGTCCTCGTCGACGTCGAAGCCGATGAAGCCGACGAACAGGGGCAGCTCGGCCGGAGGTACGTCCAGCCCGGCGCAGTACTGCGCTCCCGGCTCGACGAGACCGAACGGCTGCAGGGTCTTCAGGGAGAGGGCGACCTGGTCACCGTTCACGCGCACCGTGGTCTCGGTCACGTCGAGGACGGGTACGCCACCCCAACCCGGCTCCGACTCGGGGGGGTCGAGCAGGACGATCAGCTCGTCCTCGTCGGCGGCGCCGTGCTCGTCGGTGACCACGAGGCGGAGCCTCAGCGGCTCGTCGTAAGCCCAGGGCGTCTCGTAGGATTCCGCCGTGCCGTGGAGGGCGCCGCCGACGTACCACTCGTAGGTGAGGTCGTCGCCGTTCGGGTCGGTGCTGTGCCCGGCCGAGAGCGTGACGAGGGCTGAGTCGTCCGGGGTGGAGCTGTGCTGGACCACGTAACCGATGCGTGCGGACGGCGGCTGGTTGGCGACGGCGGTGACCACCACGGAGGCGGCGTCGACGTCGCCATCGACGTCGGTGACGACGAGCGCGACCGTGTAGACGCCCGGCTCGGTGAACCGGTGCGTCACGGTCGCCCCCGTGGCGCTGGTGCCGTCGCCGAGGTCCCAGGCGTACGTTAGCGGCGCGTCGCCGGTGCTGGCAGCGGCGCTGAAGCTGACGGTCAGGGGCGCCACGCCCTCCGTGACGTCGGCGGAGATCGCCGCCACGACGGGTCGGTCCTCCGGCCCCGGGGCAGGGCAGTCCACGGCGTCCTCGACCACGACCACCTGGCCGTCCGGCCTGACGACGCGTAGGTCGCTCCTGCCCGCCGCTACGACCCCGGGCAGGGTGACGGTCAGCGTGTCACCGACCTGGACGGTGACCAGGCCGGCGGGCGGAAGCAGGACCTCAACGGTGGCAGGGTCGACGATCGCGGCGTCCACGGTCACTCCGCAGGCCTCCACGCGCATGCCCGGGCCCCCGGGGAACTGGAAGAAGCCGTCACCGGTGACCGTGAACGTGCCTGCCGGCCCGACCGCGGAGACGGCTTCGACGGTGGTCGCGGGCATGGCGAAGGGGCCGGTGCAGGCGGCGAGCGCGGCGGTGAGGGACGCCGCGGCGACGAGGTGGCGGACGGGCCCGCGCATCATCTGCCCCCGAACGAGTAGCTGACGCCCAAGGCGAAGCGCAGGCTGGTCGCCAGCGAGCTGCCGCTCACCACGACCTCGCCGTAGGCGCCCAGACCGCCCGCGACCGGCACGCTGCCGCCGGCGAGGGCGTGCAGGCTGAGCAGCGGCCTCACGGTGGGGGCGGACAGGAACGTCACGCCGGCGCCGGCGCCCAGGTAGGTCGAGGTCCGCTCGGGCTCGGCGTCACGCAGCAGGTACGTGGCGCTGAACGCGGGCAGGCCACCGAAGGCGTAGCTGACGTCGCCGCGAGCCGCGTGCTCCGCCTCGCCCGTCGTGAACAGCGGCACGGTGACGTTGGCGTTCGCCACCATGTCGAGCGGGTTGAGGCCGGCACCGAAGGTGAGCCCACCCTGGGCGTTGGCGCCTGCCATGGCGAGAAGAGCCATGAGCGCCAAGACGATCCGTAGAGGCCTAAGGTCGTTCACTCGTTCTCCTCGAGGTTCGATGGGTATGCCGGCGCCAGGGACCCGCCCGAGCCAGACCGACCGAGGGCCGGTCCTGGTACGCGGCTCGCTATGTAATGTAACAACACGGTGTTGGCAACCCTAGGGTGGGTCGCTTATGCCGCGACACCTGCCCGCACTGGCTGCGCCGGTAGCGGACCCCCGGGGTGACGCCGGCGACCCTTGGCACCAGGCCCCGGGTTCCCGCTCGCGGAGGCACTTGCCACCCAGGCCGTCGCGGTAGAGACTGTGGCAGGCGCCCAGGCCGGTAGCCAGGGGCCCGACGGCCGAGCGACGGCCTGCGCCCGCGTCCTCCCTCCGCGACCTCGCGACCCGACCGTGCGTGGCTTGGCCAGGTGGGCGCCGCATGTCGAGCGGAGGGGTCGATGTGGCAAGCGCCTTCGACAGGGAGCTCGAGGAGTGGCTGGTGCGGTGCTGCCGCATCGACACCCAGAGCGACGAGAGCTCGCAGACGACGCCCAGCACGGCCAAGCAGCTAGACCTGCAGCGCCTGCTGGTGGACGAGCTGACCCGGCTGGGCGTCCAGGACGTCGTCCTCACCGACTACGGCGCCGTGCTGGGCACCGTCCCGGCGACGGTCGAGTGGGACTGCCCGACCATCGCCTTCCTCGCCCACGTGGACACCTCGCCGGCCTTCGACGCGACCGGGGTGAAGCCGCTCGTCCACCGCTCCTGGGACGGCAGCGACATCGTGCTGCCCGACGACCCGCAACAGGTGCTGTCCGTGCAGGACTCGCCCTACCTGGCCTCGAAGGTAGGCGAGGACATAGTCACGGCCAGCGGGACGACGCTGCTGGGTGCCGACGACAAGGCGGGCGCGGCGATCATCATGGTGCTGGCCCGCCACCTGCTGGAGAACCCGGACGTGCCGCACGGCCCCATCCGCGTCTGCTTCACGCCGGACGAGGAGATCGGCCGCGGCGTGCACCCCTCGTTGCCGGGCGACCTCAGGGCCGACGTCGCCTACACGCTGGACGGCGCGCAGGTGGGGGAGGTCGTGTACTAGACCTTCTCGGCCGACAGGGCCGTGGTGCGCATCGAGGGCGTCTCCATACACACCGGCCAGGCGAAGGACAAGCTGGTCAACGCGCTGCACCTCGCCGCCAAGATCGTCATGACGCTGCCGCACGCGACGCTGACGCCCGAGACGACCGACGGCCGTCAGGGGTTCGTGCACGTCTACCGCATGAGCGGCACGGCGGCCGCGGCCGAGATCGACCTCATCCTGCGCGACTTCGACGACGAGCTGTTGGCCGCCCAGGGCAGGCTGGTCACGCAGGTCTGCGAGGCGGTGGCGGCCACCGAGCCGCGCGCCACCGTCACCTGCGAGGTCACGCCCCAGTACCGGAACATGCGCAACTGGCTCGAGAAGGACATGCGGCCGGTCGACCTGGCGCGGGAGGCCTGCCGCATGCACGGCATCGAGCCGTTCTCTACGCCCACGCGCGGCGGCACCGACGGCTCGCGCCTGACCGAGCTGGGCGTGCCCACGCCGAACCTGTTCACCGGCATGCAGAACATCC
>CAZGXF010000176.1:0-3772 GCA_964529575.1 uncultured bacterium | reverse complement strand
AGCGCATGGGGGTCAGGCTCCTCGGCATCGCCGCGACCATGGTCGACGAGCCGCGTATGCGCTCGGTCGGCGGTTACGGCTACGGCTACGGAGCGCCCCAGCCGACCGAGCCCACCGTCCCACCACGTCCCGAAGCCAA
Source organism: uncultured bacterium (assembly GCA_964529575.1). Lineage (GTDB taxonomy): Bacteria > Deinococcota > Deinococci > Deinococcales > Trueperaceae > DASRWD01. Next base: position 3,633 of record CAZGXF010000176.1, on the reverse strand, counting down.
GGTCAGCGTCAGGCCCACGAGCACACGCCGCGGCTAGGCCGACGGCGGTACGGAGGAAGCTAGTAGTGAACGTCACCATCATCGGCACCGGCTACGTCGGACTGACGACCGGCACCGCGCTCGCCTACCTAGGTCACGACGTCACCTGCGTCGACAAGCAGGAGCGCGTCGTCGAGACGCTCAGGCGCGGGGAGCCCACCATCCACGAGGACGGCCTGGCCGAGCTGCTGCACGCGGCGATGCCGCACATGTCGTTCCGCACGGACATCCCTTCGCTCGCCGGCACAGGGGTCGTCATGATCGCGGTGGGCACGCCCTCGAAGGAGAACGGCGACGCCGACCTGAGGTTCGTGGACGCCGCCGCCAGGGAGGTCGCCGACCTCATCCAGGAGGGCGCCCGCCTGGTGGTCGTGAACAAGTCGACCGTGCCCGTCGGCAGCGCCCGCCACGTCGAGGGCATCATCCGCAGGCGCCTGGAGGCGCGGGGCGTGAGGGCCGAGGTGCACGTGGCCTCGAACCCCGAGTTCCTGGCCGAGGGCAAGGCCGTCCACGACACCTTCTACCCCGACCGCATCGTCATCGGCGCCGACGACCCCTTCGCCGTCGGGCTGCTGCGCGAGATGTACCAGCCGATCCTCGAGCAGACGTTCGAGCCCCCGCCGGGCACGCCCCGCCCGGAGCGCTACGAGCTGCCGCCGCTGATCACCACCTCGGCCACCAGCGCCGAGCTCACGAAGTACGCGGCCAACGCGTTCCTGGCCACGAAGATCAGCTTCATCAACGAGTTCTCGCAGCTCGCCGAGAAGGTGGGCGCCGACATCACCGAGGTCGCGCGCGCCATCGGCCTCGACCAGCGCATCGGTCCACGCTTCCTGCACGCCGGCATCGGCTGGGGCGGGTCGTGCTTCGGCAAGGACACCGCCGCCGTGCTGGCTTTGGCGGCGAGCTACGACTACACGATGCCCATCGTCCGCTCGGCCATCGAGGTGAACAGGCGCCAGCGCCTCTTCATCGTCGAGAAGCTGCAGGACCACCTGAAGGTCCTGCGCGGCACGACGATCGGCCTCCTCGGCTTGGCTTTCAAGGGCAACACCGACGACCTGCGCGACTCGCCGGCGCTCACGCTCGTCCAGCAGCTCCATGAGCGCGGCGCCATCGTGAAGGGCCACGACCCTGTCGCCATCGACAACGCCAAGCGCCTCTACCCGGACCTGCCCGTCGAGTACTGCCAGGACCCCGAGTGCCTGGCCGTGGGGTGCGACGCCCTCGTGGTCGTCACCGACTGGCCGCAGTTCAGGCAGCTCGACCTGGCGGAGCTGAAGCGCCGCATGCGCGGCACCCTGGTCCTCGACGCCCGCAACTACCTCCAGCCCCAGGCGGTACGGGCGGCCGGCCTCGAGTACGTGGGCGTGGGCCGCTGACCCGAGCTGACCGCCGGCGCCACGCCGGCCCCACCGTCTGACTTCTCCCTTCGGCCCGGGCGCCTGCCCGGGCCGTTCTAACGGCCGCGTCGGGCGCGGCGGCTACTGCCAGCCCGGGAAGGTGCCGCCGGCCGGGACCAGGGCGGCGCGCACGCGCAGGCTCATGGGGTAGTAGGCGGCCACGTCGAGCGGCCGGCCGGCCTCGTCGTAGGCGTAGCGGGCGTCGAGGGGCCGGCCGGCGGCGTCGCGCAGCACCACGAGCACCTGGGCCATGCCCTGCGACCAGTCGATCGCCGTGGCGCCGTCGAGGCCCGCCACGCTCTGCGACACGCTCACGACGCCCTCGTCGGTGAGGCGCAAAGCGTTCGGCTCGCTGCAGGCGGGGCGGACCGTGATCAGGTCGTCGGGCACCAGGCAGAGCTGCACGAGGACGGGGTCGGCGGTGGGCTTCTCGAGCAGCTGCACCTGCACGTGCAGCGTGCCCTGCTGGTAGGCGCCCAGGTCGCCCACCGCGCCGGCAGGCACGTCGAGGAACGTGAAGGCGCCCTCGCCGCCCTGCTCCACGGGCCGCGGCGAGATCGTCGTGTCGACGAGCGCCAGCGTCGGACCGCCCGCCTGCGGCGCCGGCTCGGGTTGCGGCTCCGGCTGCGGCGGCACCACGGCGGCGGGCTCCTCGGGCGCCGGCGGCTCGGCGACGGGCGGCTCCTCGGCCGGAGGCTCGGCCACGGGCGGTTCCTCTACGGGGGGCTCGGCCACGGGCGGTACGTCCGGCTCCTCGGCGGGCGGCGCGGCCACCGGCGGCTCTTCCTGGGCCGGCGGCTCGGCGACGGGCTCCTCGGCGGGCGGCCCTGCGACGGGCGGCTCCTCGGCGGGGGGCGCGGCCGCCGGCTCCTCAGCCACCGGTCCCTCGACGGGCGCCGCCGCGGGCGGCTGGCCGCCGGGCGGCGCCAGCACGAGGGGCGGCGCCTCGGCCTCGGCCTGCGCCTGAGCGGCCGCTTCGGCCTCGGCAGCGGCTTGGGCCTCCTGGGCCGCCTGGGCGGCCACCTGCGCCGCCTGCGCCGCGGCGGCGTCGAGCCTGGCCAGCACGGCCGCCACCTCCGCGTCGCCGGGGTCGACCTGCAGGGCGCTCTCCCACAGGCGCCGCGCCTCGTCGGAGCGCCCCAGCGCGGCGTTGGCCTCGGCGGCGCCCTTGATGGCCTCCACGAACCCGGGGTTCCCCTGCATGGCCGCCACGTAGAGCGAGAGCGCTCCGGCCATGTTGCCCTGGGCGAACTCGCGCTCCGCCGCCAGGAAGGCGTCGGCGGTGGCGAGGCCGTGCTCGGCGCCGAGGACCGCCCGCTGCAGGGTGGGACGGAGCTGCGGGTAGGTCTCCACGGCGGCCTCGAGGAGCGGGATCGCCCCCTCGACGTCGCCGGTCTCGAGCCGCGCCTGGCCCAGGTAGGTGACGGTGGTCAGGTCCTCGGGCTCGAGCCGGTAGCTGGCCTCGAGCAGCTCCCGCGCCCGCTCCATGGCGCCGGCCGTGAACGCCTGGTAGCCGAGGACGAGGGCGGCCCGGGCGGCGTCGGCACGCGACCGGGCGTCGAGGGTGCCGCCGGCGGCCATGTAGGCCTGCCAGGCTTCCCAGGTGCGCGACGTCCAGCCGGTGATCCCGTAGACCTGGGCCAGGAAGCGCAGCGGCTCGACCCGGTCGGGTGCCAGCGAGCGCGCCCGCTCGCCCTGGGCGATGGCCTCGCGCCACAGCGGCTGGTCGGGGAAGTGGGCCTCGTAAGTGGCCACGGCCTCGGCCGCGGCCAACTGACCGGCGCGCAGGGCGGCGCCCGCGGCCTCGGGCAGGTCCCCCTGCGCCCGCGCCGCCGAGAGCGGCCAGGCGAGCGCGATGACGGCGAGCAGTGCACGCCCGAGCCAGGGATACGACACGCCTCAAGGTTAGCGCCGTGCGTTCCGTAGGCAGGTTCACATGAAGGGCGACTAATCATGAGCCCATTACGTCGCCTGGCCCGGTGACGGGATGGGTAGGTGTTGATGGGTAGGTTGCGAGCGTTGTCTTTCGCTTTGGTCGCCCTGGTGCTGGTGGCCGTGGCCGCCAGCCAGGGCGGTGGCGGCGACTGGGGTCGCTCCGCGCTGGGTCGTCTCACCGATGCCGGCCTGGAAGTGGGTTTCCCCGATGGTTCGTTCTTGGGTGAGGGGGCGGTGACTGGTTACCAGGCGGCGG
>CAZGXF010000175.1:0-3826 GCA_964529575.1 uncultured bacterium | reverse complement strand
TGCCCGTGCCGCGCTGGTCCCAGCTCACGACGACGAAGTGGGCGGTGAGGTCCTCCAGCAGGACGCGGGAGAACGGCAGGTCGCTCTGGCCCGGCCCGCCGGCCAGGTAGAGGAGGACCGGGGCGTCAACGCTCCGCCCGCGCACCAGGACGGCCTGGTCGCGCCCGCCCAGCCGCACCGTCGTCAGCTCGGCGACGCTGCCCGGCAGGGGCTCGCCGTCCTCGCCCAGTATCGACGGCGTCCTGGCCGGCACCAGCAGCCAGGCGGCGAGAGCCGCGACCGGCAGGACGGCCATCGCCGGCGGTAGCCAGGAGACGGCCTCGCCGGCCAGGCGCCGGGAGACGTCGGCGCCCAGCCAGGCGCCCACGGCCAGAGGCAGCAGGCCGAGGACGGCGTAAACGCCCCTGCCGACGAGGAAGGCGAGGACCCCGAAGGCGTCGTCGAAGCGGGGCAGGTCGACGGTCGGTCCGCTGGCGCCGACGCGGACCAGCTCGAAGAACAGAGAGTGCACGGCGGGAACGAGGAGGATCGCCCAACGGGCGCGCGTCACCCAGCCGGCTGCGCCACCGAACGCCAGGCAGCCGAGCAGCAACGCCAGCGCCTGGCCCGTGGTCACGGGCCCGCGCGGCATCAGCATGCCCGCGGCGATGCCCGTGGCGGCGCCGGCCGCGAACGCGAGGGCCGTGCCGGCCCCCGCGGCGAGCACCATGCCGGACAGGACCGCCCTCGCCGACCCCGTACCCTCGACGGCTCCCGTCGTCATGGCTCCCCTCCTTCAGCGGGCCAGCGCCCGCCGGCGGAGCGCGCGGCGTCCTGCTCACTGCGGCAGCCCACGACCGACGGGCCGACCAGCACGATCGCCCCAGGGTGGGGCGCGACGCGCCGGTCGGCCAGGGCCGTACGTCCTAGGAGGGGCGACGACCACGCCGGCCACGGCCCGCGCTCGGGCCGCCTCGGCGCGCGGCCGGCAGGGGCCCGGCGTCCAGGGGCCGACGGTCAGTAGTGACCTAGCAGCCCGCGCGCCATGGCGCGGCGCTCGCAGAGCTTGAACGCGAGGAGGCCCAGGGCGAGGTAGACGGCGCCCGACGCCCACAGCGAAGCCCAGTCGGCGGCCGTGAACGCCGTGAGCGGCGTGCCCTCGGCCAGCACCCGCCTGACCATGTCGATGCCCTTGGCCGTGGGCGCCAGCTCGAGCAGCGGCACCTGGGCGAGCGGGACGTAGGCGATGGCCATGAGCGCGAACTGCGACAGCTGCAGGAACGCGTTCACCTGCTTGTAGACGATCGTCAGGCCGGCCACCGCGTAGGAGAGGCCGACCGCGGCCAGGAGCGTGGGCGGCAGGAGCACGGCCAGCGCCCCTAGGTCCACCTGCAACCAGGTGCCGGCCGTGAGCATGCTCAGGGCCATGAGCACGGCGAGGATGACGATGTTCAGGAAGATCGTGGCGACCATGCGGAAGAGCAGGATCAGCCACGGCGGCACGGTGCCGAGGTAGAGCTGCTCGAGCGTGCCGCGCAGCGCCTCGGTGGTGAGCTCCCAGCCCATGGCGTTCACGCTCATCATCAGCAGGAACCAGAAGCCGTTCGCGACGAGGAGGTAGCGCACGGCGTCGTCGGCGGTGCCGGGGTCGCCCACGAAGCGCACGCCGAACAGCAGGAACAGGAAGATCGCGTAGAAGGTGACGATCATGCTGACCGTGTTCGGCAGGTAGCGCCGTAGCTCGATGACCGCCTTGACGAGGTTCGCGCGGAACGAGTGGTGGATCCCCTCAGAGAGCAACGGTCGCCTCCTTCAGCGTCAACGGCGGCGGGGCGGGGGTGGCGACGCCGCCGTCCTGCACGAGCCGCCTGAAGACCTCCTCGAAGCGCGGGGTGGTGCGCTCGATGCCCTCGACCTCGGCGCCGGCGGCGCGGAGGTCGTCCATCAGCCGGTAGAGCTCGCCGGGCGCGGCGAACTCCACCTCGAAGCTCGTGTCGTCGCTGGCGCTGAGCGTGTAGCGCGCCCGGAGCCGGGCCGCCGCCTCGGCGGCGAGCGGCGCGGCCAGCGAGACGCGGAAGGCCCGCGACCTGAAGAGGTTCAGCAGGTCGTCCACCAGGGCGTCGGTGACGACCCTGCCACCGGACACCACGACGACGCGCCGGCACAGCTCCTCCACGACCGGCATGTCGTGGGTGCTCAGCACGACGGTGCGACCCTCGGCGGCGACGTCGCGCAGCAGCGCCCTCACCTCGTGGCCCGTCTCGACGTCGAGACCCAGCGTGGGCTCGTCGAGCACGACCACGTCGGTGTCGGCCAGGAGGGCGACGGCGATGGCCAGCTTCTGCTGCATGCCGCGCGAGAGCTTGGCCACGACCTCGTCGCGCTTGCCGGAGAGGCCGAAGCGCTCGAGCAGCTCGGCGGCCCGCCGCTTGGTCTCGCGCGGCGAGCGGCCGCGGTTGCCGGCGAAGTAGACGAGGTTCTCGAGCACCGAGAGGCGCCAGTAGAGGTTGCGGTTACCCTCCAGCACGGCGGCGACGTGCCGCACGGCGCGCAGCCTGTCGGTGCGGGTGTCGTGGCCGGCGACCCTGACGCTCCCGGAGTCGGGGTGGACGAGCCCGCAGGCCATCTTGATGGTGGTGGTCTTGCCGGCGCCGTTGGGCCCGAGGAGGCCCAGCACCTCGCCCCGCGCGACCTCGAAGGTCACGCCGTCGACGGCGGTGACCGTCGCGCGGCCCGCGCCGCGGTAGGCCTTGCGTACGTCTCGGACCTCGATCAGGCTCGCTTCCGGCATCTACCAGGCTCCCCTCGGCCGGCGGGGCCGTGAGTCGGGCGCCCGCGGTCAACCGATGTGCCGCGTGGGGCGGGCCCACGCGGCACCTCTGGGTACTCGCACCTCAGCGATTGTAAAGAGAGACTTTATACCTGTCAACCCTGGCGTTTCCAGGTGTCTCACCGCGCGCTGCGGACGCCGAAGCCCTGGCGCTGGCTCTGCCAGCCGAGGACGGCCTGCTCCCTCTTGGCGGCCGCGGCCGCCTTCAGGCTGGCGAGGGCGGCCTCGCGCCTGGCGCGACTGCGCTCGTTACGGATCGCTTCTGCGACCGCGTCCTCGGCGGCGCGGCGCCTGAGGTCTTCGACGCGGTAGTTGGCTGCGCGTAGCAGGAAGTGGCTGTTCTGGAACATGCGTGGCCCTCCGGGGGTCCTTGCCTGGAGCCTCGGGCCACTGCCGAGAGGAGCAGCGACCTGCCTTGCCGGTCGAGCCTCGCTCAGCGGTTGGCCCAGTGGTGCTGCTTGCGGGGTAGGCGCTCGCCGTCGGCGTAGCCGGCCCGGCGCAGACGCTCGTCGCGGCGCGAGTAGGCGACGCCGGGGCGCTGGCTACGCGGTGCGACGTACTGGTTGATGGTGATCAGGAACATAGCTTCCACCTCCTCCTTCCTGGCTCTCGACATGGGCCTCCCAGGCCCGGTCCTGCGGCGGGCGCGGCGGCCCGCCGACGTGCGCGGGCGCTGGGGCCCGCTCGTCAGGGCGCTCCGCGGCGCCCGCGACGGTCTCAGGTCACGCGCTCGGGGCGGCATGCGCCCCTAGCTCACCTCTGTCTTGCTTGTGGTTGGGTCCGGTCTCGTCTGGTGCTCAGGCCCTGGCAACGAGGAGGCAAGGGACGACGCAGCCGACGATCGGCGAGACGGTGGTGGCAGTCATCGTGTCGAACCCCCTCCCGGGCTTCCGCCGGCTCTGCCTGGCGGGGGAGCTCCGCTCCCGAGCGAAAGACTGTAACAGATGCACCCGCTTGGCGCAAGCCCCCCGCTCGCCCGTGACACGGCTGGCGGCCTCGCGGAGGGTCGTATACGAT
>CAZGXF010000174.1:0-3947 GCA_964529575.1 uncultured bacterium | reverse complement strand
ACGACGTCGGCGTCGCCCGGCTCGAGCTCTACGACGGGCCCGTCCTGCTGGCCACCACCGAACTCTCCGACGCGACGGGCGAGGTCGCCTACATCGAGTTCGCGCCGCTCGGCGGCGAGTTCTCGACCACCCTGAGCGTGCTGCCGCTCGGCCGCATCACGGCCGTGGCGGTCGATTCCTCGGGCAACGAGGCCCAGAGCGAGGCGTTCCTGCCCGCGAACGTCGTCTACGTAGACGCCAGCGCGCCCGCCGGCGGCGACGGCACCGCCGACCGCCCCTACAGCTCGGTGCAGGTGGGCATCAACAGCGTGGCGAACGGCGGCACGGTGTTCGTGCGCGACGGCACTTACACCGTGACCCAGCTGAACATCGGCAAGCCGCTTACGCTCGTGGGCGAGAGCCAGGACGGCACCGTCATCCAGGTCACGACCACCGAGTACGGCGTCAAGGTCCACTCGAGCGACGTCACGATCGCGAACCTCACGATCCTCGCCGCCCCGTCCGGCTCCGTGGGGAGCAGGCACTACGGCGTGAAGGTCTCGACCCTCGAGGACCCGAGCGACGAGGCGATCGGCGGCATACTCATCACCGACGTCACGGTGAAGGGCTTCAACAGGTCAGAGATCGACCTGCTGCGCGTCGATGGCGCGGTCCTGAGGAACGTCACGGCCGACGGCATGGGCCTTCAGGGCGTCGGCATCGGCATCGCCGGCTCGCGGAACGTCGCCCTGGTCGGCGTGCGCACTACGGGCAACCAGTGGGGCGGCGTCGGCCTGTGGGTCACCGACAAGGGCCCGCTCTACAGCGTCACGAACGTCTTCATCGACTCCACCAGCACGTTCGACGAGACGTTCGGCGTGTACAGCGAGACCAAGTACGAGGTGCCGAGCGGCGTCGTCGACGGCCTGATGCTGGAGGGCTTCACCCACGCCGTAAAGAACCCGGACCACCGCGACGGCGGCGAGAGGTTCACCTTCTACACGCGGTCGTGGGAGGAAGCCTACGAGCTCGCCACCTCGCCCGACCTGGCCCCCGTGACGTCGTCCACGGTCCAGCTCCTCGGCGCGGACGGCGACGGCTACGCGGTCCTCCTCGACACCTTCATCGTCGGACCGGGGATGACCCGTGAGGCCGCCGAGGACGCGGGCGCGACCGACATCGTGGAGGTTGGTCCCTGAACGCATGCGCGGCCGCCCGCGCCGCCTGACGCCGGACCCCAGCACTGCCGAGCCTCCCCCGCCCGCGGGCGGGGGAGGCCGCTTACCGCCGCGGCAGGGTGACGGTGAAGCGGGTGCCCCTCCCGACCTCGCTGTCCACGGTCAGGGTGCCGCCCAGAGCGCTGGTCAGGGAGTGCGAGAGGGGCAGGCCGAGGGCCGCCTCGGCGTCCCCTTCCGGGTCGATGGCGTAGGGCACGAACAGGTGAGGCAGGAGGTGCGGCGGGATGCCAGGGCCGCGGTCGGCGACCTCGATGCTCACCGAGCGCTCGTCCGGCGTGACGCTCACCGTGACGGTCTGGCCGCGGGAGCTGGCCCGGATGGCGTTCGAGAGCAGGTTGAGCACGACCTGCGACAGCCTCTGGGCGTCGGTGGACAGCGCGACCTCGCCAGCACCCGGCGGCGCCGCGATCCTCACGGTCACGCCTAAGGCGGTGGCGTCGGAGCGCACCATCGTCAGGCAGTCGCGGAGCACCGCCACCACGTCCACGGGCTGCAGCTCGAGCGTGAGCTTGCCCCCGGCGGCGTAGGCGATCTCGATCGCCTGGGTGAGGTGCGTGTGGAGCCGCCGCGCGGCCTGGAGGATGTACTGGACGTGCTCGCGCTGGTCAGGGTCTAGCGGCTCCAGCTCGAGGAGCTGCGCGAAGCCCATGATCGCCCCGAGCGGCGTGCGCAGGTCGTGGCTCATGCGCCCGAGGAAGGCGTCGCGGGCGCGCACGGCGGCCTTGGCGTCCTGCATGAGCCGTTTCGTCTCGACCAGTTCGCGCCTGAGCCGCCCATGCTCCTCGACGTGCGCGAGCAGCGGCGCCGCCACGCGGGCCAGGTCGCGGAGCCTCTCGACGCCGTGGTGCGGTAGCGCCTCCGGCGCGGATCGCCCCGCCGGCACCGAGCGCATGAGCACGAGCACGACGTTCTGCCCCGCTCCCAGCGGCAACGACGCGTAGGCGAGCGCGATCCGACCGGTTCCACCCGCATCGTCGAGCATCGCTGCGGCGGCGACCGGCTCCGCGGCGCTCCAAACCGAGGCTAGGTGCCCCGGGCCGGGCTGGAACGCGCCGAACGCCACAGGCGAGGCGCGCCCCTGGGACACGAGCACCTCGAGCCGGCCGTCCGCGTCCAGGCGGAGCGCCGCCCCGCCCCCGAACCCGGTGGCGCCCCTGGCGTGGCTCAGGACCACGCTCAGGGTCTTGTAGAGGTCGGCCTCCTCGGAGAGCGCCTCCGCGATCAGGGAGGGGATGTCGAGAGACGGCTCCGTCACGGATGGCATCACTTGTACACCGCTCGCGCCCTCCAGCCCGCCGCCTCCGCGCGGTTCGTCGACGTCGTGCCGCAACGCCAGGCCCATCAGGGCACCCACGCTGGCGTACGTAGTCCGGGCGTTGCGCGCGGACGGAAGAGGAGCGATAGGCTCTGCGATGGCCCAGGTGGTGTAGGGCCGACTCGCCGACCCACTGCGCCTCGCCGGGCAGAGGTTCGGTGGCGGTCGGCCGGCGCGGGGACGAGGACCGGGCTGGCCGGATCCAGGGGTGTGGGGGTCAGCTGGATGGCTAGGATCCTGTTGGTCGAGGACGACGAGCTGACGCGCAAGGCGATATCGCGGTTCCTGTCGCTGCGCGGCCACGAGATCGTCGAGGCCGGTGACGGCGCCGACGCGCTGGCGCACGTGAAGGGCGCCGACATCGTGCTCCTCGACGTCATGCTCCCCAACCTCGACGGCTGGGACGTGGCTCGCTACGTCCGCAGCCATCACCCCGACAAGCCGCTCCTCATGCTCACGGCGCTGGGGGCGGTCGAGCATCGCCTGAAGGGCTTCGACCTCGGCGCCGACGACTACCTGACCAAGCCGGTCGACCTCCATGAACTGGAGGCGCGGGTGCGGGTCGCGCTGCGCCGCAGCGGTTACGAGGACGAGCTGGTGCGGGGCCGGCTGGTGCTCGTCCTCGGCAAGAAGGTCGCGCGCTTGGACGGCGCCGACGTCGGCCTCTCGGCCCTGGAGTTCGACGTGCTCGCCGCCCTCGCCCGGCGCCCAGGCCAGGTCCTCTCCCGACAGAGGCTGATCGACGAGGTCTGGGGCCCCGACTACGACGGCATCGACAGGACCGTCGACGTGAGGATCACCAGCATCCGGCGCAAGCTCGGCGAGGGCAAGGGCGGCCCGGAGTGCATCGAGACGGTCAGGAACGCCGGCTACCGCTTCCGGGCCGACGTCTAGGGGCCCGCCTCGCGCCGACGCCATAGACGAGCTCGCCGCGCGGGAACGCATGGACGAGCTTGCCGGTAAGCCGCCGGCCCTCAGAGGGCGAGTAGCTCATGCCGGAGGGCGACACGGCGCCACCACGCCAGAGGCGTGAGCCGTTCGCCTAGGCCTTCGAGGCCTGGCGGCCTTGTCCCCCACCCATGAACCCCTGATTCGTCACGCCAGGGCGGCCGCCAGGGAGGTAACCTCTCATGAAGTGCTCATGCCGGTGGTCGCTTCCCTCGCCGTGATGCTCCCAGCTGCGCTGGCCATGATGGAGCTGGAGTCGCTTCGGACGGGGCGGCATCGGTCCGAGCGCGTGCGCCGGGCCATACGCCGACGCGCGCTGCTACTGTTCACCGTGAGCGCGAGCGTGCTCGCGGTGGTCATCAACGTCTGGCCGGCGTAGTGCACCTCGTGCCTGCAGCTGGCGAACGCCAGCGTGAGGTACGCTCGACCCTCGGATGCCCGACAGCGAGCAGCGGTCCACTGCGGTG
>CAZGXF010000173.1:0-3985 GCA_964529575.1 uncultured bacterium | reverse complement strand
GGCGCACGAACATGACGCTCGGCATGACCAGCAAGTACGGCCTGTTCAAGAAGGGGTTCGGCCCCTTCCCCTCCGAGGTCTACAGGCTGCCGTTCCCGAACATGTACCGGCGCCCCACCGGCCTCTCCGAGGAGCAGTACGTGGACGCCGCGATCCAGTTCCTGGAGCGGGCGATGGTCGCGCAGGTAGCCCCCGAGGCGGTGGCGGCCATAGTCATCGAGCCGGTGCAGGGCGAGGGCGGCTTCGTGCCCGTGCCGCCGCGCTACTGGCAGGCGCTGCGCGACCTGGCCGACCGCAGCGGCGCCGTGCTGGTGGCTGACGAGGTGCAGTGCGGCATGGGCCGCACCGGCCGCCTGTGGGCCAGCGAGCACCTGGGCGCCGCCCCCGACCTGGTGGCCACGGCCAAGTCGCTGGGCTCCGGCATGCCCATCGCCGCCGTCGTGGGCCGGGCCGACGTGATGGACGCCCCTCACCCGGGCGGCCTGGGCGGCACCTACTCCGGCAACCCGCTCGCCTGCGTCGCGGCGCTGGCCACGCTCGACGAGATCGCCTCCGAGGCCTTCCTGGCCAGGGCGCGCGCGGTGGGCGAGAGGATGCGGGCGCGGCTCGAGGAGATCGCCGCCCGCCATCCGGCCGTGGGCGACGTCCGCGGCCTCGGGCCCATGCTCGCCGTCGAGTTCGTGAAGGACGCGGCCAAGACGCCCTGGCCCGAGCTGGTCCTCGAGGTCACCAGGCAGGCGCTCTCTCGCGGCGTGATCGTGATCCGCGCCGGCCTGTACTCGAACTGCCTGCGCTTCCTGCCGCCGCTGAACATCACCGACGACCAGATCGACGAGGCGCTCGCGGTCGTGGACGAGTCCATCGCCGCCGCCGAGCGCGCGCTAGGGAAGGAGACCCTCACGCATGCCTGAGGCTGACGACAAGGTGAACGACTTCGGGGCGCCCCAGCGGCGCATGCTCATCGGCGGCGAGTGGGTGGAGGCCAGGGGCGGAGGCACCTGGGACCTCGTCGACCCCGGCTCCGAGGAGGTCGTCGACAAGGTGGCGTTCGGCGGCGCCGAGGACGTGGAGGCCGCCGTGGACGCCGCCCAGGCCGCCTACCCCGGGTGGGCCGGCAAGACCGCCTACGAGCGGGCGGCCGTCCTCGAGAAGGCCGCCGACTGGCTCGTCGGGCACGCCGACGAGCTGGCCCTGGTCACCACGCAGGAGTCGGGAAAGCCGCTGGCGGAGTCGAAAGGCGAGTGGGTGTCGGCCGCCAGCTACCTGCGCTGGTTCGCCGGCGAGGGCATCAGGGCCTACGGCCGCATCGTGCCGCCCAGCGCGCCGAAGCGCCGCATCTGGGTCGTGCCGCAGCCGCTCGGCGTCGTGGGCACCATCACGGCGTGGAACTTCCCCGTCTACAACGTCGTGCGCTCGTGGGCGGCGGCGCTGGCCGCCGGGAACACGGTCGTCGGCCGGCCCTCCGAGTACACGCCGCGCTCGGCGTTCCTGCTCGGCCACGCGCTGAACGAGGCCGGCGCCCCTCCCGGGGTGATCAACGTCGTCAACGGCGACCCCGAGGCGATGGGCCGGGCGATGCTCGAGGACCCGCGCGTGCGCAAGATCGCCTTCACCGGCAGCGTGCGGGTGGGCAAGCTCCTCATGGACGGCGCCTCGAAGACCCTCACGCGGCTGGCGTTGGAGCTGGGCGGCAACGCGCCCGTCATCGTCTTCCCCGACGCCGGCGACGTGGGCCGCGTGGCCAAGCTGGCCGCGCGCTTCAAGGTGCGCAACGCCGGCCAGGTGTGCATCGCGCCGCAGCGCTTCCTGGTGCACGAGAGCGTCGCCGACGACTTCACCGGCGCCGTGGCGCAGGCGATGCAGGCGATGAAGGTCGGCCACGGTACCGAGGAGGGGACGGTCGTGGGGCCGCTCATCAACGCCAAGCAGCGGGACCGCGTGGAGGAGCTCGTGGGCGCCACCGTCGCCGCCGGGGCGAAGGTGGCCGTGGGCGGCAAGAGGCCCGAGCGCAAGGGCTACTTCTTCGAGCCCACCGTGGTGACCGACGTGAAGCCCGGCATGCCGCTCGACACCGAGGAGGTGTTCGGCCCGGTGATGCCCGTGTCGTCGTTCGGCAGCCTCGACGAGGTCGTCGAGCGCGCGAACGCCTACGAGGCCGGGCTGGCGGCGTACGTGTTCACGCAGGACCTGAACACGGCGCTGGTCATGTCGGAGCGGCTCGAGTTCGGCATGGTGGCCGTCAACGACTGGATGCCCGTCACGGCCGAGGCCCCCTTCGGCGGCGTGAAGGGGTCCGGCATCGGCCGCGAGACCGGCTCCGAGGGCCTCCACGAGTACCTCGAGCAGAAGGCCGTCTACATCGGGGGCGTGCAGGTCTAGCCCCTACCGGAGCCTCGTGCCTCCAGCGCGCCGCTCTGCCGCGGGGCGGCGCGCTCGGTGCCGTCGGCGCGCCCGGGCCCCCTGCGAGCCGACGGTGCGCTCAGGCGCGGCGGACGCACGCCCCTGGCGCGCCCGGGCGGACCACCTATATGCGGGGCCGGCGGCGGGCGTAGACTGCCCGGCTGAGTATGCCGGGCGCTGAAGCGTCCACCATCCCTACCGGAGAACGGGATCCGCGTTCCGTCCCGGCCCCCGCAGCGGGAGGCCGGGCGCTCTCGTCCGCGACCCCGCTGGCGCCCGAGGTGAGGCGCACGATGCGGCTCTCGCTCGTAGAGGGCGGGCTCGTGCAGGTGTTCCTCAACTGGACCTCGGGCAGCGTGATCATCGGCTACCTGCTCTCGCTCGGGGCGGCGTCGTGGCACATCGCCCTGGTGGGCAGCGTGCCGTTCCTGGCGCAGGTCGCCAGCCCGCTGGGCGCGTACGCCGCCGAGGCCCTGGGCCGGAGGCGGGGCCTGAGCGCCGCCATCGCCACCGCCAGCCGCCTGCTGTGGCTGCTGGCCGCCTTCCTCCCCCAGATGGTGCCCGCCGCGGTGGCGCCCACCGCGCTGGTGGCCGTCGTCTTCCTCGCCGGCTGCTTCCAGGCCGCCAACGGCACCGTGTGGACGGCCTGGATGGGCGACGTCGTGCCGGAGGGGCGCCGCGGCCGCTACTTCGGCATGCGCACCGGCGTGCTGGGCGTCGTGGGCATGCTGGCGAACCTGGCCGCCGGGGCGTTCCTCGACAGGGTCGCGCCCCCGCTGAGCTTCCAGGTCGTGCTCCTGGTGGGCGTCGCCTGCGCCCTGGTGGGCGTGGCGCTGCTCCTCATGCATCACGACCCGCCCACCGAGAGGCGGAGCCTGCGGCTGGGCCAGCTCCTCGGCCAGCCGTTCCGCGAGCCGAACTTCCGGCGCTTCCTGCGCTTCGCCACCTACTGGCAGTTCATGGTCATGCTCGGTGCGCCGTTCGTGATGCCCTACTTCCTCGAGGAGCTGGGCATGACCTTCACGCAGGTGGCGTTCTGGAGCTCGATCGCCGCGCTCACCTCGCTGTTCTCGACGATCCTCTGGGGGCGCGTGGCCGACGCGGCGGGCAACAAGGCCGTGCTGGCCGTCGGCACGTTCCTCGCCGGCGCGATGCTGCCGGCGAACTGGATCCTGGCCGGCCTGACCGGGGACCTCGTGTTCATCTGGGTCTCGGCGTTCTTCGACGCCGTCGCCTGGGGCGCCATCACCCCCGCGATCTTCAACCTCGCCCTGGTCTCGGCGCCCCGCACCGGCCGCGTCTCGTTCGTGGCGGCCTACTCGCTCGCCACGGGCGTAGCCGGCTTCGTGGGCGGCGCGCTGTCGGGGCCGCTGCTGAGCTGGTTCTCCTCGTGGGAGGCGCCGCGGTTCGCGCCCGACTGGACGGGCTACCACACGCTGTTCGCCGTCTCGGCCGTGGGCAGGGTGCTGGCCTGGGTGCTGCTGCGGCCCGTGCAGGAGGCGCACGCCTGGCGCACGCGGGACCTCCTCCGGTCGGCCCGCACGGCCTGGAAGGGGATGGGCCTGCCCTGGCGCTAGGCGGGCCG
>CAZGXF010000172.1:0-4020 GCA_964529575.1 uncultured bacterium | reverse complement strand
CCTCCTCGGGGAACTCCTCGCGCGGGCTGCGCGAGACGTCGCGCACCCCCTCCTCGAACGGCTCGATGTGGACGGTCATCTCGAGGCCGTCCACGGCGGAGCGCACGCGCCGCTCGACCTCCCTGGCCACCTCGTGCGCGTCCTCGACACGCATGTCGCCGTCCACGAACACGTCCACCTCGGCGAAGCGCGCGCTGCCTGAGCGCCGCGTACGGAGCCGGTGGTAGCCCAGCACGCCGCTCACGCCCTCGATCTCGCCGATCACGCGCGCCTCCTCGGGCTCGGGCAGGCGCTCGTCGAGCAGGCGCGACAGCGAGCGCCGCATCACGCTCACGCCGGTCACGACGATGTTGCCTGCCACCACCAGGGCGACGAGCGGGTCGAGGGGCAGCCAGCCCGTGAGCCGCACCAGGGCGACGCCGAGGACCGTGCCCACCGACGTGAGCACGTCGGCGACCAGGTGGCGCGCGTTCGCCTCCAGCGCGTCCGAGCGCTCGCGGCGGGCCACGTGCAGCAGGCGCAGCGCCAGGGCGCCGTTCACCACCGCGGCCACGCCCGCCAAGCTCAGGCCGAGGCCGACCTGGTCCAAGGGCTGCGGCTCGAGCAGCCGCCTCACCGCCGTCAGGCCGATGACCCCGGCGGCGAGGATGATCAGCGCCGCCTCCAGGACGCTCGACAGGTACTCGGCCTTGGTGTGCCCGTACGGGTGCTTGTAGTCGGGCGGCGCGGCGGCCACCCCGACGGCCACGGTGAGCACCACAGCGGCCACCAGGTTCACCAACGACTCGGCGGCGTCGGAGAGGAGCCCGACCGAGCCGGTGACCAGGTAGGCGCCGAACTTCAGCGCCAAGATGACGACCGCGCCCGCCAGGCTGAGGGCGGCCGCGCCGCCCTTAGCCGAGGCTCCGCTCGTCCTCGTGACCGTCGTCCTCCTCGAGCTCCTCCAGCTCGTCCTCGTCGCCCGAGGTCTCGAAGCCCTCCACGACCTCGCCGCGCGCCAGCCGCTCCATCAGCTCCTCCAGCTCGGGCCCCTGGTAGTCGGTGACCGTCTCGGCGATCAGCTGCATAGCGGCCTCGGCCTGGTCCTTCGGCACCAGCACCTGCGTGGCCGTGACGTTCGTCGCCCCCAGGTGCGAGACGGCGTCGGACTGCAGGTCGAGGCCCCGCACCATCACGACGAACCCCTCGTCCTCCAGCAGCGCGGCGACCATCTCGGCCAGCGCCGCCGCGGGCGCCTCGTCCACCACGGTCCACTCGTCGCCGTTGACGACGACGGTCTCGCCCTTCATGCTGCGTGCTTCGGTCACGGCCGTCCTCCCAGGTAGGCGAGCGCCAGCTCGCGGTAGGCGCGCGCGGCGACGTCCAGGTCGGACGCCGCCACGCTCTCGCGGGTCGTGTGGGCCAACTCCTCCTCGCCCGGCCCGAAGCCGATCACCGGCCGGCCGCCCAGGGCCAGGTGCGGGGCGTCGGTGCAGAACCACCACACGCCCTCCTCGAGCTGCCGGCCGGAGCCGCGCAGTGCGCGCTGGAGGGCGGCGCGCGCCGTCTCCACCGCCACGTGGTCGGCCCCGACCAGGTAGGCGGGCGAGTGGTGGGGGCGCTCCTCCACCGTGCCGTCGGGCCGCGTGACCGTGGACGCCGGCACGGAGAAGGCGACCTTGTCGTCCGGTGCGGCCGAGGCCAGCAGGGCCAGCACCTCGTCGGGTCCCTGCCCCGGCAGGGTGCGCACGTCGATGACCAGCTCGGCGCTGCCCGGCACCACGTTCGTGGTCCCGCCGGGCGAGGTGCGCAGGCCCGTGGGCGTGGCGGTGGCGGCGCCCAGCACGTCCGAGGCGGGCAGCTCCAGCCGTTCCAGGGCGGCCACGTACCGGGACGCGGCCAGGAGGGCGTTCTCCCCCAGCTCGGGCCGCGCCGCGTGCGCGATCGCGCCGGTGAACGTGGCCAGCACCTCCACCCTGCCCTTGTGGCCGAGCTTGAGCCGCAGGTCGCTGGGCTCGCCCAGCACGGCGAGGTCGTAGTCGAGGGTCGCGGCGAGGTGCATCGAGCCGATGCCGTTGACCTCCTCCTGCACCACGCCGGCCACGACCAGCGTGCCGCCGAAGCCCTCCGCCGCGGCCGCCGCCGCTCCGACCGCCATGCAGGCCAGGGCGGCCTTCATGTCGACCGTGCCGCGCCCCCACAGGCGGCCGTCCGCGACGACGCCCTCCAGCGGGGGGTGCGGCCACTCGTCGGGGTCGCCGGGGTCCACGGTGTCGAGGTGGCCGGTGAGCAGCAGGGTCGGACCGGGCCCGCGCGAGACGACCCCGATCGCGTTGCCCACCTCGTCCACGTAGGTCCTGTCGAAGCCGAGCTGCCGCAAGGCGCCCAGCAGCACCGCGGCGGCGGCGCCCTCCCGTCCGGAGGGGCTCGGCGTCCTGACCAGCTCGCGGGCGAGCTCAAGCGGGCTCGTGACGGGCATGGACGGCATCATACGTGGGATCCCGCGCACGCCAGGGACGCCCTCGGCCGTATGCTCACCTCCGACCGGTGAAGGCTAGGCGACTGCGCACGAGGGGGCGGCGATGACCGACGCGGCGGCCGCGGGCGGCGCGTGGGCGTGCGCCGCGTGCGGGCACGCCAACCCGGCGCGCCCCGGCCTCTCCGGACTGACCTGCGAGGCGTGCGGCGTGGCCCGGACGGGCGTGCTGGAGCCGCCGCTCGACCTCCCGCCGCGCCCCGGCTGGGCCGAGGTACCCGGCTTCTGGTACGCGGTCGGGTGGCTCGCGCTGCTCGCCCTGGGAGCGGCGCTGCTACTGGCCGACGGGGCACGCGCCGCACTGGGCCTGGGCCGTCAGTGGGTGCTGCTCGAGATGGCCGCGGCGGCCTACGCCGCCGGCTCGTCGCTGTTGTCGGCTGCGTGGGACAGGTGGTTCAACCAGGTCGAGCTGGTCGTGCCGCCACGCGCCGCCACGGGCGACGAGTTCACGGCCGAGCTCAGGCTCGTGCCGTACGTGCGCCTCGACCGGGTGTGGGTGACCCTCGCGCTGGTCGACAGGTTCTACGAGCGCTCGGGCCAGTCCGGCGTCGAGCTGCGCTCGCGGGGCCTCGGCTCGTACCGGCTCCTCGCGGGCGGCGCGCTGCCGGGCCGGCGCCCCTCGGCCTTCGAGGCGCGGTTCCTGGCGCCCTTCCCCGCCACCCGCCACAGCGACGTGCGGGCCGAGCTGGCGGCTGACGTGCTCGACGTCGTGGGGACCGTCGTGCCGGCGCTGCGCTGGAACGCCACCAACCTGCGCGAGCACGGCGGCTACGTGGTGGTGGCCAGCGTGCGTGTGGGCTGGCTGCCGCGGCGCCTGGTGAAGCGCGTGCTCGTCTACCACATCGGCGACAGGCTGCACGTGGGCTGACCGGGCCGACCGACCGGACGGCCGAGGGCCCGCCCGCGGAGGCGCGGCCCGCCTCAGTCCGGCAGCTCGGGCCGCCAGCGGTGCGCGCGCATGTCGACGCGCTCGCCCTCCGGCCCGGAGGTGCTCACGAACGCCACGCCCTCGGCGCGCAGCAGCGCCACCTGCAGCTCGCCGTGGCCCACCTTGTACGTCGAGATGCCGCCGGCCGCGTTCACCACGCGGTGCCAGGGCACCTCGCCGGCCTCCTCCTCGCTCAGGCCGAACAGGACGGCGCCCACCTGCCTGGCGGCGTTCGGGGCGCCGGCCATCTCGGCCACCTGCCCGTAGCTCACGACCTTGCCAGGCGGGACGGCCTTCACGACCTCGAGGACACGCTCGCGGAACGTCGCCACGCCGCAAGATAATGCCGCCCGGCACGCGCTTGCTAGGATGTCGACCTGGTTGGAGGGCCCCGTGAGAGCCGCGATCGTCACCTACGGCTGCCAGATGAACGAGTACGACACGCACACCATCGCGTCGGAGCTGGTGGCGGGCGGGCACATGCTCGTCGACGACCCCAGGGACGCCGAGCTGGTGCTGCTGAACACCTGCGCCGTGCGCGGCAAGCCCGTGGAGAAGGTCGTGTCGTTCCTCGGCG
>CAZGXF010000171.1:0-4038 GCA_964529575.1 uncultured bacterium | reverse complement strand
TACTCGAGCCCGGCCTCGTCGAACAGCGCCGGCCGGTAGTAGAGGAACGCCGGGAAGCTCGCGAAGGGGATGCCGATGAGGCCGTCGTCGGTGCGCTGGTTCTCGACCGCCGCCTCGGGGAACTGGCTCAGGTCGTAGCCGTCGGCCTCGATGAGCGGCTCGAGGTCGAGGAAGTTGCCCGCGAACGCGGCCGAGCCCGCGCCGCCGACCGGGCCGACGATGTCGGGCGCCTCGCCGGTGGCGATGAGCGTGGACAGCGTCGCCACCGAGACCTCGTTCGTGACGTAGACGATCTCGAGCCTGATGTCGTCGCGCGAGGCGTTGAAGCGCTCGACGATCGCGTCCTGCGCGGCCTGCTGCTCGGGTTGCGCGCCGGCGCCGAGGCCCACGAACCAGGTGATCGTCACCGGTTGGGCCAGTGCCGCCCCCGCCAGCATCGCCAACGTCACCGCTGCCAGTCTCCTGACCATCTCACACGTCCTTCCCGGCGGTCACCTCACCGCCACGAGCGGGTGTTCGTACGGGTGCGCGCGCTGCTCCGCGGCCCCGTCGGTCGAGGTGGGGAACGGCGCGAGGAGCTCCTGCAGGGGCAGGGTGGCGACGCCGCGCGCGACGGCGTCGGCGCCGAGCTGGGCGGTGAGGAGCGAGGCGGTGGCGGGGATGAGCGGCGAGCGCAGGCGCGGGAGGCGCTCCTCGAGCCGCGCGACCAGGGCCGCGACGAGGGGCTCCTCCCAGGCGCCGCCGACGACGATGGCCTCGGGGTCGAGGAGGTACTCGGCGCTCACCAGAGCGCGGGCCAGGCCGTCGGCGGCCTCGTCGAGCCAGGCCAGCACCAGCGGTTCGCCGGCGGCGAGCAGGCGCGAGAGGTCGGAGTAGGTGGACGCGCGCACGCCCTTCGCGGCGAGGCGTCCGTAGAGCCGGAAGAGGTCGAAGCGGCGGCCCAGGTGGTCGCCCTCGCCGCCCTCGTGGAGGGGCATGTAGCCGAGCTCGCCGGCGTTGCCCTGCCAGCCCCGCACGGGCCTGCCGGAGGAGACGATCGCGCCGCCCAGGCCCACGCCGAGGAAGCAGTAGAAGTACGACGACAGCCCCGCGCCCACGCCGTAGAAGGCCTCGCCCAGCGCCGCCGCGGTGGCGTTGTTCTCGAGGAACACGGGCGGCGTGACGCGCCTGGCCAGGAGCGAGCGCACCGAGACGCTCTCCCAGCCAGGGAAGCCCTCGGGGTTGATGACGTTGTCGACCGCGCCGCCGCTGATGCGCAGGGGGCCGGGGAAGCCGATGCCCACGCCCCAGAGCCGTCGCGGCTCGACGCTCGCGGAGAGCTCGTCCACCGCGCTGACCACGAGGTCCATGGCCTCCTCGGGGCTGGGGAAGGGGCGCTCCACGTGCACGCGGGCGCGCACCTCGCCGGAGAGGTCGATGAGCAGGCCGGTGAGGTGGCCGCGGTCCAGGTCGAGGCCGATGCTGTAAGCGCCCTCGGGGCGCACGGAGAGCAGGGTGGGGGAGCGCCCGCGCGCGCCCTGGCGCTGGCCGCCCTCGCGCACCAGCCCGCGCGCGATCAGCTCGCTCACCAGGTTGCTGACGGTCTGCGGGGTGAGGCCCGAACGCTTGGCGACGTCGGCGCGCGATAGAGGTCCGTGCAGCCTCACGGTCTCGAGCACGGTGCGCAGGTTGTGGACCCGCGCATGCTCCAGGTTCGTGCCTTTGAGCACCAAGGCCTCCGTCCGAGCCGTCACGGCCGCGGCGGTCAGCGTTCGAGATGCATTAGTTCATCAAATTGATTGCTGAAAGTCAAGGCGGGCGTCCCCGGCCGACCGGCCGCCGTTATAGGCTTGGCCCCCTGGGAGGTCAGACGTGGCGCTCGCCAGCCGCACGATCGACCGCTCCGGACCGGGCGAGTTCGCCGTCGCCGGCGCGTACCGCTACGACAGGCGCACGCCCCTGCGCTGGGTCGTCTCGCACCTGCTGCGCTACTGGCACCTCCTCGGGCTCTTCGTCGTGGGGGCCGCCGCCTCGAGCATGCTCTTCTCCCTGGTGCCGCGCCTCACCGGGCGCGCCTTCGACGCCGTCCTGGCGGGCGGCGCCGAAGCCCTGGCGAGCACGGCGCTGACGATATTCGGCGTGGTGATGCTGCGCTCGGTCGTGGACGTGGGGCAGAGCTTCGCGATCGAGACCCTCGGGCAGCGGCTCGAGCGCGACGCCCGCGACGAGCTGTACCAGAGCCTCCTGGGCAAGAGCCAGACGTTCCACAACCGGCAGCGCGTCGGCGACCTGATGGCCAGGGCGGCGAACGACGTCAGGCAGCTCAACCCGATGATGAACCCCGGCGTGGCGTTGATCAGCGAGTCGGTGCTCGGTCTCGTGGTGCCGCTGGTCTTCATCGCGACCATAGACCCGCGCCTGCTGCTGGCGCCCGTGGCCTTCGTGCTGGGGTTCGGCTTCGCCCTGCGCTCCTACCTGAACCAGCTGAACCCGGTCGTGGGGCAGCTCCGCTACCGCTTCGGCCAGCTGAACGCCGGCCTGAACGAGACGATCACCGGCATCGAGGTCGTGAAGTCGACCGTGCAGGAGGGCCAGGAGAAGGCGAAGTTCGAGCGCGAGGCCAGGACGGTGCGGGACCTGCAGGTACGCCAGGGGCTCATCCAGGGGCGCTACCTGCCGCAGCTGCTCATCGGCATCGCCATCGCCGGCGCGTTCGGGCACGGCGTGGTCCTGCTGGGACTGGGTGACATCTCGACGGGTGACCTCGTCGCCTACATGGGCCTCATGGGCGCGCTCCGCTTCCCGGCGGGCGTCTCGAGCTTCACGTTCTCGCTGGTGCAGCTCGGCCTGGCGGGCGCGCGGCGCATCCTCGAGCTGATCAACGCCGAGGTCGACATGGACCTGAACGAGTCCGGCTACGCGGGGCGCATCCGCGGCGAGATCGAGTTCAGGGACGTCTCGTTCGCTTACGAGGGCGACGGCAGGGAGGCGCTGACGAACGTCAGCTTCCGCGTGGAACCGGGCCAGACCGTGGCGATCGTGGGTCAGACGGGCTCGGGCAAGAGCACGATCACGAAGCTCGTGAACCGCATCTACGACGTCACCTCGGGCAGCATCCTCGTCGACGGCGTGGACGTGCGCGACTGGAACCTCGACGCCCTGCGCTCGCAGGTGTCGGTCATCGAGCAGGACGTCTTCCTGTTCTCGCGCTCGATCGCCGAGAACATCGGCTTCGGTCTGGGCGCCGTGGCCACGCGCGAGAACATCGTGGAGGCGGCGAAGGCCGCCCAGGCGCACGACTTCATCACGAGCCTGCACGACGGTTACGAGACGGTCATCGGCGAGCGCGGCGTGACCCTCTCGGGCGGCCAGCGCCAGCGCCTGGCGATCGCCCGTGCCCTCCTCACCGACCCGCGCGTCCTCGTGCTGGACGACTCGACCTCGGCGGTGGACAGCGCCACCGAGGACCAGATCCAGCGGGCGATCAACAGGGTCAAGGGCGGCCGCACCACGCTGATGATCACGCACCGCCTGTCGCAGATCAGGAAGGCGGACCTGGTGCTGATGGTCCACGGCGGGCGGCTGGTGGACCAGGGCACGCACCAGGAGCTGCTGGGGCGCAACCACCTCTACCGGCGCATCTTCGCGAGGTACGACTGATGGGCTTCATCATGGACGGCCTCGCGGCCGAGGCCTACGACCGCGAGTACGACGACGTCCAGCTGCTCAGGCGCATCGTCGCCTACTTCCGGCCCTACGCCGGGGCGATGCTCCTCGCCGGCCTGGCGGTGTTCCTCATGGCCGCCATGGACGCGGCGCTGCCGATCATCGTCTCCGTGGCGATCGACCGCCTGGAGGGCGGCGTCGCCGCCGGCGACCTCTGGGCCCGTGCCGGCGGCCTGATCGTCGCCTTCATGGCGGCGGCCGTGCTGTCGTGGTGCCTCAACCTCGCTCGTCAGTGGCTGTCGGCCAGGGCCGTCGGCGACGTCGTGCTGAAGCTCCGGCGCGACGCCTTCGACGCCGTGATGGCGCGCGACCTGTCGTTCTACGACGAGTTCT
>CAZGXF010000170.1:0-4078 GCA_964529575.1 uncultured bacterium | reverse complement strand
TGGCCCGCGCCCCGGTGGGCGGAGCCGCGGCCCAGGCGCCCACCGCGCCGGCCACGCCCACGCCGCCCGCCACGACCACGCAGACGCCCACGACCCCGGTCACGCCACCGGCGCCGGCGGGCACCTGCGACTTCTGCATCCTGGGCGCCGTGCCCCTGGGCGGGTCCGTCTCGGGCACGATCCGCGGCGTGGGCGACGAGGCGATCAACTACCACACCTACACGGTGGAGGTCCCCGCCGGCACGCCCACCCTCACCATCGTGCTCACCGCCGACTTCGACGTGGACATCGCCATGAAGTACGGCTCCGAGATCCAGAGCTGGGGCGACCAGGGCGACTGGGAGTACCGCGACATCACCGAGGCCAGCGGCGCCACCTTCGAGGTGGCCCTGCCCACGCCCGGCGTCTGGTACATCGACGTGATCTACGCCTACCCCAGCGGGGTCGCTGGGTACTCGCTCTCCGCGCGCTGACGCTGGTACTATGGGGCCCGCTCCTCCGGGGGCGGGCCCCGGTGCGTGCGCCCGTAGCTCAGCTGGACAGAGCAGGGGACTCCTAAGCCCAAGGTCACAGGTTCGAATCCTGTCGGGCGCACCAACAGCGCTCCCCGCGTTCGCGCAGGGGAGCGTTCGTCGTGATGGGCCGCCTCGCCCGCTCTCACGGCGCTCACCGGGGCCGAAGTTAGAAGGGACGCCGTGCCGCTCCTCCTCATCGCACTGCTGGTCACTCTGGTCCTGTCCTGCGCGAACGCCCAGGGCGCCGCGCCCGCGGTCCAGGTGGGCGTGATCGCCTCGCGCTCCGGGGAGGCGCGCGCCGCCGGCGCCTCGCAGTCCCTGGCCGCCGCCGGGTGGGCGAGCGAGGTCCGGGCGAACGGCGGCGTCTTCGGCTTGCCCGTGGAGGTGGAGGTGCTCGACGACGCGGGCTCCCCCACCCGCGCCGCGGAGCTGGCGCGCCAGCTGGCGGAGGACGGCGCCTGGGCCGTCGTCTGCTGCACCACGCCGGCCGCCACGGCCGCCGTGAGCGAGGTCGCGGAGGAGGTGGGCCTCCTCCACCTCGCCCTCAGCGACCCCGACCCGCTGAGCCTCGCGACGCGCGGCGGCGGCTACTGGACGTTCGGGCTCTGGCCCAGCGAGGTCGACGCGCTGGCGGCCATCGTGGCCGACGCCCTGGCCGCCGGCCGCGGCACGGTGGCGCTCATGACCAGCGACGACGCCTACGGCGACGACGTCGAGGCGACCCTGCGGTCCCTGCTGGAGTACGCCGGCCTGCGCCTCGCGCACGTGGAGCGCTTCCCGGCGGGCGTCCACGAGCTGAGGCCGGAGGCGCTCCTGGTCGCGACGAGGCAGCCGGGGGCCGTGGCCGTGTGGGCGAGCGGGCCCGACACGGCCGTCGCCGTGGCGGCACTGCGGGCGCGGGGCTACGAGGGGATCGTCTACGCGCGCTCGGCCCTGGCCGCCCCGGCGAGCCCGCGCTTGCCGGCCGCCACGTACGAGGGCGTGCGCTTCGCGCTGCCGCCCGCCTACGTCGCCGACGCCCTGCCCGCCACGCGCGCCTGCGCGCCGCAGGTCGCCTCGGCGCGGGAGCGCGTCGCGCAGCTCTACGGCGGCGTGGCCGACCTGCCGGCCGCCGCCGGTGTGGTCGACGCCCTCGACCTCGTGGCGGCGGCCTTGGAGCAGCTCTACATGCTCCAGCTGCCGCCGGGCAGCCCGCTGCCCGTGCTGCGCCAGGCGCTGCGCGACGCCACCGTGGGCCTGGCGCCCCGCTGCGGCGCCTCCGGGTCGCTCGACCTGCAGGAGGGGCGGTCCAGCGCGGTCGTGGCGAGCTCGCTCGTGGCCGCCGAGGTCGGGCCGGGCGGCGCCATGCGCCTGCCCTAGGCGGCGCTCGCGCCCGCTGCCGGGCCTCTCGGGTGCTGGCAGTACAATCCGGTCAATGAGACGAGAGCTAGAGAACCTGAGCCAGGAGCTCGACGCCCTGGAGCGCAGCCTGTCGGACCCGGCGCTGCTCGCCGACCCGAGGGGCTACCGCCAGGCCGCGAAGCGGCACGCCGAGCTGAAGGAGGTCGTGGACCTCTGGAGGCAGCGGGAGGCGCTGCAGCGCCAGGCCGACGACGCGCGCACGCTCCTGAGCGACCCCGACCTGGCCGACGAGGCCAGGGGCGAGGTCGAGGCGCTGACGCGGCGCATCGAGGAGCTGGACGGCGAGCTCGACCGGCTCCTCCTCCCCAGGGACCCGTACGACGAGAAGAGCGTGATCGTCGAGCTGCGCGCCGCCGCCGGCGGCGACGAGGCCTCGCTCTTCGTGCGCGAGGTCCTCGACATGTACCTGCACTACGCCGCCAGTCTCGGCTACCGCACCGAGGTCGTGGACTCCACGCCCACCGAGGTCGGCGGGCTGGCGAAGGTCTCCTTCGAGGTCGTGGGCGACGGCGCTTACAGCCACTTCAAGTACGAGTCGGGCGTGCACCGCGTGCAACGCGTGCCCGCCACCGAGTCGCAGGGGCGCATCCACACCAGCACGATCACGGTGGCCGTGCTGCCCGAGGCCGACGAGGTCGACGTCCAGCTCTCCCCCGCCGACTACCGCGTCGACGTGTTCCGCTCCAGCGGCCCCGGCGGCCAGTCGGTGAACACCACCGACTCGGCTGTGCGCGTCACCTACAAGCCCGGCACGCCCGAGGAGATCGTCGTCACCTGCCAGGACGGCAAGTCGCAGATCAAGAACAAGGAGAAGGCGCTCCAGGTGCTGCGCGCCCGGCTCCTCGAACGCGAGCGCATGCGCGCGCAGGACGAGGCGCGGCAGGCGCGGCTGGTGCAGATCGGCACCGGCGAGCGCAGCGAGCGCGTGCGCACCTACAACTTCCCGCAGTCGCGCGTCACCGACCACCGGATCGGGTTCACCACGAACGACCTCGCCGGCGTGTTGGCGGGCAACCTGCACGAGCTGACGGCGGCCCTGCAGGCCGAGGAGCAGGCGCGCGCCCTGGCTGGCATGGCCGTGGGCGGCGAGGCCCGCGCGCTGGCGGGGTCCGGTGGCGCGGCGTGAGTTCGTCGTTGCCGCGGCCATCCTCCTGGACGCGCAGGGGCGCGTCCTGCTCGTAGGCAACGACTGGCAAGGACACGGACGGGTCCGCTACACGCTCCCCGGGGGCGTGGTCGAGCGCGGGGAGTCGACGCTCGACGCCCTCAGGCGCGAGGTCCTCGAGGAGACGGGGCTCGAGATCACGAGCGTCGAGCACCTGGCGTACGCCGTGCACGTCGAGGACAAGCGGCGCAACGACCGCGCCGTCTCGTTCGCGTTCAAGGCCAGCTACTCGGGGCTGCTGAACCCGAAGGACCCCGACGGCTTCATCGTCGAGGCCAGGTTCTTCCCCCTGGACGAGGTGAAGGCGCGCGTGCCGATCCCGCCGCTGCGCGACCCGCTGGTGGCGTACCTCGGCGACCGCGTCGCGGGCCGCTTCTACTCCTACGCCGGCTGGGACGGGCGCGGCGCCAGGCGGGTGTGACCGCGGCACCGAGCGGTCCCCGGCGCGGCGCCGGCGGGCCTCCCCCCGGAAGAGTCCCGTGCGCGCCGGCCGGGTCGCGGGGCGCCGCACCGCGCCTGGTATCCTCGCCCTCACCCGCGGAGGCGAAGAGAGCATGACTACGCACGCACGCCCGAAGATCCACTGGACGAAGGTCGACGAGGCGCCGGCGCTGGCGACCTACTCGCTGCTGCCCATCGTGAGGGCGTTCCTGGGCGCCGCCGGCATCGAGGTAGAGACCAGGGACATCTCGCTCGCCGGTCGCGTCCTGGCCCAGTTCCCCGACCGCCTGCGCGACGACCAGCGCGTCGAGGACGACCTCAGGTTCCTCGGCGAGCTGGCCAGGACGCCGCAGGCGAACATCATCAAGCTGCCGAACATCAGCGCCTCGGTGCCGCAGCTGAAGGCGGCCATAAAGGAGCTGCAGGAGCAGGGCTTCGACGTGCCCGACTACCCCGACGAGCCCGCCACGGCGGAGGAGCGCGAGGCGCGCGAGCGCTACGACCGGGTCAAGGGCAGCGCCGTGAACCCCGTGCTGCGCGAGGGCAACTCCGACCG
>CAZGXF010000169.1:0-4096 GCA_964529575.1 uncultured bacterium | reverse complement strand
CAGCGTCTCGTACCGGAACGGTCGTGGCTCGACGGGCAACGGACAGGGCTTCAAGATGTCGAACGGCCGCCGCGCCGATTCTCGGAACGTGATCAGGTACAACGTAGCGTTCGAGAACCGCGCACATAACTTCACCGACAACGCTGGTGGTGGGCTGCTCCTCTACAACAACACCTCTTACGCCGCTGGCCGGGCCGGGTTCCACGTGGCGGGCCAGAGCGGCGTGGAGCGGTCCACGCTGTTCAACAACATCAGCTTCGGAGACAACGAAGGCGTGAAGGTCGTTCCGACCACGGAGGGCGGGCCCGGCCCCGTGAGCCGGAACAACTCCTGGGACCTGGGCATCGACGACCCGCTGTTCGTCTCTTTGGACCCGGACGACCCGGGCTTCCTCCGCCTGCGCCCCGACAGCCCAGCCGTGGACGCGGGCGCGGACGTCGGGGAGGCGTTCGCGGGCACCGCGCCCGACCTAGGCGCCTACGAGCTCCAGTCCACCGCCGAGCGGTAGCGCGCCCACGAGGGGTCGTTCTCGAACTCCCACCTGTAGTGCTCGCGGCCCTGGAGCCGGCTCGCCGCCGCCTCGTCCACGATCACGACGCAATGCGGGTGCAGCTGGAGCGCCGTGGCGCTGATCATCGAGGTGATGGGACCCTCGGTGGCGCGCGCCAGGACCTCGGCCTTGCGCTCGCCGGTGACGACCATCAGCAGCTCGCGTGCCCCCAGGATCGTCCCCACGCCCATCGTCAGCGCGCGCTCGGGCACGGCGGCCGGGTCGCCGCCGAACATGGGGGCGTTCTGCTCGCGGGTCGTGGGCGTGAGCGCGATGTGCCGCGTCCGCGACATCAGCGCCGAGAGCGGCTCGTTGAAGCCGATGTGGCCGGTGCGCCCCAGGCCCAGCAGCTGCAGGTCGATGCCGCCCGCCAGCTCGATGGCCGCCTCGTAGGCGCGCGCCTCGGCGTCGAGGTCCTCCGCGACCCCGTCGGGCAGGTGGGCGTTCTCCGGCCGTAGGTCCACGTGGTCGAAGAGGTGCCGGCGCATGTAGTAGTGGTACGAGCGCTCGTCCGTCGGCTCGAGACCGACGTACTCGTCGAGGTTGAACGTCGTGGCGCGCGCGAAGCTCAGGCCCTCCTCGCGGTGCAGGCGTACGAGCTCGGCGTAGATGCCCTCCATGGTGGCGCCGGTGGCGCAGCCCAGCACGAGGTCGGGCTTCGCGGCGAGGCGGTCGGCGACGATCCGCGCCGCCAGCCGCTCGGCGTCCCGCGCCGTGGGCAGGATGACGATCTCCATCGGGCCATCGTAGCCGGGAAGCGCGAGGGGGCGGCACCGCCGCGCCGCGCGCGGGGCCACGGCGCCGCGGCGTCCGGGCGCGGCACCGGGAGCGGGCCGGGCGGCGCGAGAGGCGCTGAGGTCGCCGCGCCGTCAGCGCAGCAGCAGCGGGTCGCTCTTGCGGGGGGCGGCGCGCAGCCGCGCCTCGAGCTCGCGCGCCTGTTCGAGGACGCGCTCGGCGCCCGCCTTGTCGCCGGCGGCCAGGACCTCCTCGGTCGTGCGGTCCAGGGCGAACAGCTCCATCTCGAACGCCTGCGTGAGGCCCTTCTCCTCGGCGAGGTCGTGGACCTCCTGGAGCAGGGACCTCAGTTGCGCCTTCAGGTAGAAGGGGACGTCGTCTGGGCGCATGGGCATCATCCTCGCCCGCATCCTATGTCGAGAACCTCACAGACGCGCAAGCTCGGGGGCCGGCAGGCCGTGAAGGGCGCCGTCCGAGCGCCGCGGGCTGGAGGGCCCCAGGGCGCCCGCCCTAGGCCGGCGGCAAGGGATGGAGGGGCCCGGTGGCGACCGCGACCTCGTCGCCGACCTCGAACATGCCCCGTTCGGCGGGGTTCGGCTCGTGCGCCACGACCTCCTCGCCGGAGGGGAGGCGCACGTGGTACTCGGCGTGGTCGCCCAGGAACGCCGCGCGGGCGATGACGCCGCGGGCGCCCGTGCCCTCGCGGGCGAGCGTCACGGCCTCGGGCCGCACGACCAGCTCGACACGGTGACCGGCGCCCACGGGAGCGTCGGAGGAGAGCGGCAGCCGCGCGCCGGCGACGTCGACCGTGCGGGCGTCGACGACGGTGCCGCTCAGGAAGTTCGCCTTGCCGATGAAGTCGGCGACGAAGCGGCTGTTCGGGCGCGAGTAGACCTCGCGCGGCGGCGCCGCCTGCACGATGCGCCCCTTGTTCATGACCACGACGAGGTCGGAGAGCGCCATCGCCTCGGCCTGGTCGTGCGTGACGTAGACGCTCGTGACCCCCAGGCGCTGCTGCAGCTCGCGCACCTCCACCCGCATCTGCTCCCTCAGCTTGGCGTCGAGGTTCGAGAGCGGCTCGTCGAACAGCAGCACGTGCGGCTCGAGCACGATGCAGCGCGCCAGGGCCACGCGCTGCTGCTGCCCGCCGGAGAGCTGGCTGGGCGCGCGTCTCTCGAGGCCCGAGAGGCCCACCAGCTCGAGCACGCGCCCCACGCGCTCGCGCACCTGCGCCTCGGGCGCTCGCTCCATGCGCAGCCCGAAGGCCACGTTCTCGAACACGTCGAGGTGCGGGAAGATGGCGTACGACTGGAACACCATGGCCGTGTCGCGCACGTTCGGGGCCAGCCTGTCGACCCGCCTGTCGCCGAACCAGATCTCGCCGCGCGTCGGCTCCTCGAAGCCGGCGATCATCCGCAACAGGGTGGTCTTGCCGCAGCCGGAGGGCCCGAGGAGCGTGAGCATCGCGCCCTTCTCGACCTCCAGGCTCACGTCGTCGACGGCCACCACCACGGGACCGCCGTCGTGACCGGGGAACTCCTTGCGCAGCCCTACGAGCCTGAGGTCGACCGCCACCTACCCACCCTCCTCAGAACCGCACCGTGGCGGCCGTCTCCGCCCGCCTGCCGACGAGCGCGCCGATCACGCCGACGGCGACGAGCACGATGCCCAGCAGGACGATGCTGAACGCCGCGGCCACGCCCAGCCTGCCCGAGCCCACCTGGTTCAGGATCTGCACCGTCATCAGGTTCCAGTTCGCCGACACCAGGAAGATCGCGGCGCTGATCGCGGTCATGGCCCTGACGAACGCGAACACGAGCCCGGAGAAGAACGCGGGCGCGATGAGGGGCAGCGTCACCTTGCGGAACGTGGTCACGCCGTCGGCGCCGAGGTTCTGCGCCGCCTCCTCGATGGAGGGGTCTATCTGGCGCAGCACCGCGATGCCGTTCTGTATCCCTACCGGGACGTAGCGGAACACGAAGTTCAGGACCAAGATCACGAACGTGCCGGTCAGCAGCAGCGGCGGGCCGTTGAACGCCAGGATGTAGCCGATGCCGACCACCGTGCCCGGCACGGCGAAGTTCAGGATCGAGAGGAACTCCATCGGCCGGCGGCCCGGGAAGCGGCGCCTGACGACGAGGAAGGCGATCAGCATCCCCAGCAGGCCCGAGACCGGCGTCGACGTCACCGCCACCAGGACGGTGTCCTTCACGGTGTCCCAGCCGACGTCGAAGACGTACCTGAAGTGCCTGAGCGTGAGCGTGTAGTCGAAGCCCCACACGGCGGTGGTGGCGCCGAGGAGGATGACGCCGTAGAAGGCGACCACCACCACGGCGAAGAGGACCACAGCGGCGTAGAGGAGCCACTTGGCCGTGGGCCCCACGGCCTTCGTCGTGGAGGCGGTGGGCTTGCCGGTGACGGTGACGTACTGGCGTTTGTTGATGTAGTAGCGCTGGATCGCGAAGGCGGTCAGCGAGGGCACCAGCAGCACGGCCGCCAGCATCGCCCCGCGGGGCAGGTTGAACGAGCCGGTGATCTCCAGGTACGCCTGCGGCGCCAGCATGGGGAAGGAGGCGCCGGCGAGGACCAGCGGGTTGCCGAAGTCGGCCATCGACTCGATGAACACCACGAGGAACGCGCTCGCCACGCCCGGCAGCGACAGCGGCAGCACCACCCGCCTGAAGACCTGCCAACGCGAGGCGCCCACGTTCATGGCGGCGTCCTCCAGGGTCGGGTTGATGCCGGCCAGCACGCCCCGCAGGTTCAGGTAGGCGATGGGCGTGAACGTGAAGACCTGCGAGGCGACCACGC
>CAZGXF010000168.1:0-4156 GCA_964529575.1 uncultured bacterium | reverse complement strand
TGACCTGCACCACGGCCTGCACGAGGTTGAGCCTGACTTCACGCGGCAGGCCCTGTGCGCTGGCCACGGCGGCGCCGGCGAGAACCAGGGACGTTACGAGTGCGCGTACCATGCGCATGGACCGTACCTCCAGGAGCCTGACCGCGTTCTGACACGGCCCTTGCCGGCGGACCTGACGGCTCCTGGGGTCCGGCGACCTGGCTCGACTATGCGCGCCGATGTTACAGCGCGGGGCGCTCGTGAGGCGAGACGAGTGCCGCACTCGCGACGTGCCGCGCGTACCGGAGGGCGCTGAGCTTCGGCGTGCGCTCCAAGGTCGCGAAGTCCACGTGAACGAGTCCGAAGCGGTAGGTGTAGCCTCGCGCCCACTCGAAGTTGTCCAACAGGCTCCAGGCGAAGTAGCCACGCACGTCGGCGCCGGTGGCGCGCGCCCTCTCCATCGCCGCCAGGTGCGAGGACAAGTACTCCCAGCGGCGCACGTCGTCGACCCGCGGCTGGCCGTCCAGCGCGGCGGGCTCCGCGAGGCCGGCGCCGTTCTCGGTCACGAAGAGGGGCAGCCCCGACTCGCGCCAGACCCGCAGCAGCAGGTGCTCGAGGCCGTCGGGGTAGACCTCCCAGCCGATGTCGGTGTGGGGCCGGCCCGTGGCCGGGACGCTCGCCACGTGCGGCCAGGGCGCGTCTGGGGCCGGCCGCACGAGCGTCCGCGTGTAGTAGTTGACGCCCAGGTAGTCCATGGGCGCCGCGATCGCCTCCAGGTCGCCGTCGCGGACGTGCGTGGCCGCCGAGCCCGGCCGCGCCGCCGCCTCCGCGGGGTAGGAGCCCCGCAGCAGCGGCTCGAGGAACACCTGGTGGTTCGCCACGTCGTGTCGGCGGGCGGCCTCGCGGTGCTCCGGGTCGTCCGGGTCGGCGGGGTAGGCCGGCGTGAAGTTCAGGACCACGCCGTGCGCGGAGCCCGGCGCCGCCGCCCTGAGCCGCTCCATGGCCAGCCCGTGACCGAGGAGCAGGTGGTGTACGGCGGCCTGCGCCCGCGCCGGGTCCCGCTCCCCGGGCGCGTGCTCGCCCAGCTGGTGCGCGAGGAACGCGCTGCACCACGGCTCGTTGAGCGTGGCGTACGCCTCGACCCGGTCGCCCAGGCGGCGGGCGACGGCCTCGGCGTAGTCGGCGAAGGCGTAGGCGGTGTCGCGGACGGTCCAGCCGCCCTGCTCCTGCAGGACCTGCGGGAGGTCCCAGTGGTAGAGGGTCAGGAAGGGCCTGACGCCGCGGGCGAGCAGCCCGTCGACCAGCCTGTCGTAGTAGTCGAGGCCCACTTGGTTCACGGGGCCGCGGCCCGCCGGCACCACCCGCGGCCAGGCCACGGAGAACCTGTAGGCGTTCAGTCCCAGCTGGACGACCAGGTCCAGGTCCTCCTCCCACCTGTGGTAGCTGTCGCAGGCGACGGTGGCGTTAGAGCCGTCGTCGATCCTGCCCGGGCTGGCGCAGAAGACGTCCCATATCGACGGCGACCGGCCGCCCACGTCCGCGGCTCCCTCGACCTGGAAGGCCGAGCTGGCCGCGCCCCACGCGAAGCTGCTCCCGTGCTGCAAGGCTGTTCCCTCCTCGTGTCGCGCCCGCTCCGTCAGGCGGCGCGGCGCTGCAGGTGGTCCCGGTAGAGGCGCACGGCGTGGTCGGCCGGCGCGCGGTAGTACTCGTCTGGGGTCACGTCGAGGAGCGCGCCATGGTCCACCGCCCTGACCCGCGGGGCGGAGGCGGCGAACGCCTCTACGACCTCGGCGTGGGGCTTCAGGGAGCCGTCGGGCCGCACGAGGCCGAAGTGCCGCTCGTGGCGGAACCGGTCGCAGGGCGGAGCGACGTAGAGGTCCTCGTGGTAGTCGGCGAAGCACCACAGCAGCGCCCCGGTGGCGCCCACCTCCACGAGCCGCGGCAGTACCGCGGCCACGTGCTCGGCGAGCTCCTCCTCGGAGGCCATGAACTGCACGCGCTCCTCGCCGCAGCACGGGAAGCGCCAGGTCTGCGAAGGCTCGCCGGGCGGCGCCGTGCACCCGCCCCACTCCTCGGCCAGCACCGGCTTGCCGCAGAGCGCCGCGGTGAGCGCGCAAGCGAACGGCACCAGCTCGGGGTCGAGCGGGTAGCGGGCCCAGGCCGTGTACATGGGGTACGCGTGCATGACGGCCACGTCCGTCGCGGCGAACACCTCGTCGACCCGCAGGCCGTTCTCCTGCAGCAGGCTCGCTAGGTGCAGCCCGCAGGTGACGGGCGTGCCCGGGTCGAGGCGCTTCACCAGCGCCGTCATGTCGCGCACCCAGGCGGCGCCGGCGCCGGGCGTGGCCGGCCAGGCGAACAGGTCTGGCTCGTTGCCCAGGTTCCACAGCCGCACGGCCGGGTGGCCCCGCAGGGCCCCCACCACCTCGGTGAGGAGCGTCTCCGCGGCGGCGCGCATCAGCGGGTCCTCGTACGGGTCGCGGTAGCCCAGGTCGACAGGGACCCCGCCGCTCACGACCTGCCGGGGCGGTAGCCCGGCCGTGCGCGCCCCCCGCTCCGGCGGGACCAAGGCCCATGCCGGCGCCCAGTTCGGGCCGCTCATGTGCCCGGTGAAGAAGGTGACGTCCAGGCCCAGCCCGCGGCGATGGGCCAGGTCGCAGAGCCGCTCGAGCTCGGCCAGGCGCTCGGCGGAGACCTGGTCCGGCCGCGGCTGCCAGTCGTCCCACAGCAGGAAGACCCGCACCAGGTCGAGCCCCAGGGAGGCGATGAGCGTCAGGTCGTCCTCGACCTCGGCGGCGTCGAAGCCGCGCCACCAGTACATGGCCTTGCGGCGCGGCCAGTAGTTCACGCCCAGGGTGAAGCGCTCGCCCGCGACCGCCTCCGCGTCGGCTCCCGGTGCGGGAGAGCCCCTCGGGCCCCTCACTTCTCGACGCCCGTGATGACGATGCCGCGCATGAAGAAGCGCTGCGTGAAGAAGAACAGGGCCACGGGCACCACCATGCCCAGCAGCGCCGTGGCCTGTATCAGGTGCGGCTGCTGCGAGTAGATGAAGTTGTACTGCTGGATGCCCACCGACAGCGGCTGCAGGTCCGGCCGGCCGAGCGTGTAGAGGAGCGGCTCGAAGTAGTCGTTCCAAGCGAAGACGATGTGGAACAGGCCCACGGCCACGAGCACCGGGTACGACTGCGGCACGATCACCGAGGTGAGCACCCTCAGCGGCCCCGCGCCGTCGATCATCGCCGCCTCGTCCAGCTCCCTGGGGAGCTGCATGAAGTACTGCCTGAGCAGGAAGACGTTGAAGGCGTTGGCGAAGAAGTGCGGCACGATCAGGGGCAGCCAGGTGCCCGTCCAGCCGATGGCGTCGAAGAAGGCGTAGGTGGGCACGAGCAGCACCTGCTTGGGCAAGATGATCGTGGCGATCAGCACCATGAACAGGGCGCCCTTGAACGGCAGCGGGAAGCGCGCGAAGGCGTAGGCGACCATCACGCAGGAGACGAGCGTGCCGACCATGCCGGTGAACGCGATGAAGGCGGTGTTGAAGAGCAGCCGCGGGAAGGCGATGCCGCGCCACACCTCGGCGAAGTTGCCGGTGCGCGGGGCGAACACGTACACGGGCCGGAGCGTGCGCCAGGCGCCCTCCCAAGTGACCTCGGCGCCGGTGGGGTCGTCGGGGTCCACGAACACGCTCTCGCGACGGCCGGGCCGCACCAGCGCCAGCTCGCGCACCTCGCCGTCCACGGGCACGCGGTAGACGGTGGCTCGCCTGCCGTCCACCTCGACGGTCCTGGGGTCCACGGGCAGCACGGGCCCGGTGGCGCTGGCGACGATCTGGTCGCGGTCCTTGAACGACGTCACGAGCATGTAGGCGAACGGCATCAGGTAGGCGGTGAGCAGCAGCGAGGCGAAGAGCGTCACCGTGCCGTAGAGGCCCAGGCGCCTGAGCGCCCGCCGGTAGTGGGGCGCGGTGTTCGCGTACGACCCCTGGATGGTGGGGTAGGCGGCGCTGCCGGTGACCGCCATCAGCCGCGCTCCCCGCCGGCGTAGAAGACCCAGTGCCTGGCGCTGTAGAAGAGCAGGCCGGTGAAGACCATGACGATCACGAAGAGCAGCCAGGCCAGCGCCGAGCCGTAGCCCATGTCGAAGAACACGAAGCTCGTCTTGTAGAAGTGGATGTTGA
>CAZGXF010000167.1:0-4326 GCA_964529575.1 uncultured bacterium | reverse complement strand
GCAACCGCGCCTACAACTTCACCGACAACGGCGGCGGCGGCATCCTGATGTACAACAACACCTCGTTCGACGCGGGGCTCAAGGGCTTCGTGGCGCGCGGCCGCAGCGGCCAGACGGCGTCCAGGCTCTACAACAACATCAGCTTCAACGAGGACAAGCCGCTGATCGACACGCAGAGCGGCTCGACCAAGCCCGTTCACGCCAACAACTCGTGGAACCTCAGCATCAGCGACCCGGCGTTCGCGAGCACCGACCCGAGCTCGTCGCAGTTCCTGCGCCTGCGGTCGACCAGCAAGGCCATCGACGCCGGCACCGACATGGGCCAGGAGTACGCCGGCAAGGCCCCCGACCTGGGCGCCTTCGAGTACGGCCTGCCGGCCATCGTCGCCGGAGCCTACTGACCTGAGGCAGAGGCGAGCTCCCCGACGAGCTCGCTCAGCCTGGCACCCAACGCGGCGAGGTCGTGCTGCCCCTCCAGGGCGGCGCGACCTCGCCTTCCCATGGCCTCGCGCTCGCTCGCGGGCATCCGCGCCAGCCGGAGCACCGCCTCGGCCAGCGCTCGGGGGTCGCCCGGCGCGAACGTGAGCCCGGCGCAGGCGGTGTCCACGAGCGTGGTGGGGTCGGTGGTGCTGTAGAGCACCGGCCGGCCCGCGGCCAGGTAGTCGTACAGCTTGTTCGGGCTCCGCCCGTAAGCGTCGAAGGTCGTGACCGGCGCCAGGTGGACCATGAGCGCGTCGGCCCGCCGCGCCGCTACGGGTACCGCCCGCTTGGGTATGGGGTCGTGGAAGCGCACGTTGACGAGGCCCTCGCGGGCGGCGCGCTCCTGCAGCTCGGCCTTCTGCTGCCCGGCGCCGATGAGCACGAACGCCGCCGGCACGTCGGGGTGCTCGGCGGCCAGCAGCTTCGCGGTGTCGAGGACGTTGTGCAGGCCGTTCGCCTGGCCGTGGGCCCCCATGTACATGACCACGAACGCGCCGGCGCAGGCGTCGAGCTCGGATCGCAGCGTCTCCGGGAGGAGGGCGTCGTCCTCGGCACCGGGATCGCCGTCCAGGAACACGCCGTTCGGCAGGTAGACGAGCTTCCCCGGCGGCACGCCGCGGCCCTCCAGGTGGGCGGCCAGCTTCGGCGGCACGGTGACGATGCGGTCGGCTCGCGCCTCGAGGTGCCGCGCGAGCCGTAGCAGGCCGGCGTGCATGGCGCTGCCCTCGCGCAGGGCGCCCATGGCGACCAGGTCGTCGGGCCAGACGTCCCGCAGCTCCAGCACGAACCGCGCCCGGTGGCGGCGCGCCAGGGTGAGGCCGGCCAGGCCGGAGAGCAGATGGGGCGAGGACCCGATCACCACGTCGGGGCGCGTGGCGAGTCCTCCCAGCCGGGCCGTGACGGCCCGCGCGTAGAACTCGACCATGTTCAGCACGCGCCGCGCGTCGTTCTTCCGGTAGGCGGTGGTCTCCAGCCACACGAAGCGGACGCCGTCGTGGTCGGTAACGCCGCTGCCCGCCTTGCCGCCCCGCGTGAAGTTGTCGAAGCCTGACGCGATCACCGTCACGTCGTGACCGTGCCGACGCAGGACGCTGGCGAGGTCGCCATGACGCGTGATGCCCGTCGCGCCGCGAGGCAGCGCGTACTGGTTCACGATCCACACGCTGGCGGGCCGCGCGGTCACGTCCCCACCGCCTCGCGCTCGGCCGACGGCACCAGCGGCCCGGGCGCGTCGCGCCAGACGACGTGGGGCCAGTGGGGGGTGACGAGCGTGACGGTCGCGCCCTCGCGTCGTAGCTCGGCGCGCGTCTCCTGCGGCGAGAGCACCGTGGCGAGGTAGCGCCGGCCGGGCGCCAGCGTCCCCGTCACCTCCAGGTACCCGCGCTCCTCCACGTGGCCGAAGCGCTCGGCGTGGAAGGACCCGCCGGGCGAGTAGGCGGCCACGTCCCCCTCCCCGAGGCCGACGACCCGCAGCCAGGTCGGCTCGCGCGTCCCCGGCGCGAGCACGCCGTCCTGCACCGAGCGGGACCTGGTGAGCGCGAAGGCCCCCTCCCCGGCCGCGCGCGCCGTCACCCCGGGAGCCAGGTGCCAGCGCAGGCGGAACGCGGTCGGTGCCGCGTCGGCGGCGAGGTCGAGCGCGTCGAGCACGACGACAGCGTCGCCGCGCACGCCCACCCAACGGCGGTGGGTCACGCCGCAACGGCGCACGTAGCCGTCGTGGGCGGCCGTGGCCCAGCGCCAGCCCGCCGACTCCCCCGCGGCCCGGTCGAAAGTACGCGCCGGGTCTGCCACCCGGAACGAACCCCACATCTCCGACTGGTCGAGGCCGGCCACCTCGACGGTGTCGTGCGCCGCCGTGCTGCGTTCACGGTCGCGCTCGACGCCGGGGTCGTAGGTGCTGGTGCCGCTCTCCACGACCAGGGGTCCGCTCGCGGTGACCACGTCCACGTTCAGGCAGTCGGCGTGACCGTGTCCGGGGAGGTCGCGCGCGCCCGTGTCGGCGCCGTCGAAGGCCGCGGCCACCCCCTCGCCGCGCAGTACGTGGTAGCCGCTCGGTGGGGCCAGGGGCCGGAACGGCGCGGCGCCTGTGCTCGGCGTGGGCGCCCGCCCGCCGGCGGCCGAGGCGCAGAGCTCCGCGTAGGGGTGGGGCAGCGCCGCGCCGCAGGCCGGTGCCGGCCTCCCTTCCAGGACGGTCCGCGCCAGGGCGACGACGACGTCCAGGGGCGGAGCGGTGTCGCGCGCCGAGTCGCTCCACAGCGGGTAGGAGCCGTCCGGGAGGCGGATGCCCTCGGCGAAGGCGGTCATCGCCTCGAGGGCGTGCGGCAGCGGTGCTGGCGCGGCCACGCCGGCGGCCGCCGCGCACGCCAGCGCCTCGGCCAGCATCACCACCGCCTGCAGGTGGTACGCGGCCGACAGCTCGTAGTGGCAGCCGTCGGCCGTCAGCTGTCGCGGGAACTCGCGTGCCAGCTCGCGGAGCGCGCGCGCCACGAGGTCCTCGGCGGCGTCCCCCCGGTACCTGAGACCGGCGACGACCAGGGCGCACAGGTCCTGCAGCAGGTGGTTGCCGCCCGCGTGGCGCTCGAGGTTCCGCGCCAGGTAGCGGGTCTGCAGCCAGTGCGAGGCCTCCAGCTCGGGCGTGAGGAGGTCGGGGAAGGTGGCGAACAGGTAGGTCCAGGCCACGAGCCGCTTCGCCGTGGGGTAGGGGTGCCAGGCGTCGTAGCGCCCGAACGGCACCGCCGCGGTCCACGACCGCATCGCGTCGAAGACGGCGTGGGGCACGGACGACGCCTCGGGCGGGGAGGCCGCCGGCGCCCCCCCGGCAGGCGCCGGCGCCGGTGCGCCCGCCTCGCCGCCGGCCGGGGCCCGCCCTCCCGCGGGGGGTGCCGAAGCCTCCGCATGCGCGGCCACGGCCGCCACGGCCCAGTCGAAGTAGTGCAGGGTGAAGTGCCACAGGCGGCCCTTGCCCGCGGGCTCCCAGTCGATCGGGGGCGCCAGCAGGTGCGGGTGCCCCAGGACCGTCACCGTCAGCGGCAGCCCGGCCCCGCCAGGGTCCACCCGTCGCCGCAGGGCGGCGAGGTAGCCCGGGCGGGCCGCCGGCGCCGGCTGGTGCGCGCCGGCCAGGCGCTCGCGCCAAGCTCGCGGCAGCGCCGCGGCGGTCCGCCGGCTCGTCTCGTGCACCAGCCGCGCCCACAGGCGGGCGGGCGGCACGGCGGCCACGGCGCGCGCCAGGCGCAGGGCGGAGGGCGGGTCGAGTCGCGACGAGCTCACCGCCAACCCTCCACCGCGAGCCGCGTCAGGAGCCGCGACACGACCGCGTCCACGGTGAAAGCACCCGACCTCTCCCGCAGCGCCGTCCCCAGCCGCGCGGCCAGTCCCGGGCAGGTGAGGAGCCGGCGCACGGCGTCGGTGAGGGCAGCTACGTCGGTGGGGTCGACGAGCAGGCCGGACACGCCGTCCTCCACGACCTCGGCGATCGCGGGTAGGGCGGCCGCCACGACGGGCGTGCCCACCATGGCCGCCTCGACGATCACGCCGGGCATGCCCTCGGAGGCCCACGTGGTGGGCAGCAGCAGGGCCGCGGCGCCGGCCAGCTCGCCGGGCACGGCGGCCTGCGGTAACGGGCCGCGGTAGCGGGTGCGCGGGTGGCGGGCGAGCTGCGCCTCGAAGGCGGCGCGGTAGCCGTCCTCGACCGGGCCGAACACGTCCAGGGTGGCCTCGACCCCGGACCCGGCCAGCGCCTCGACCGCCGCCATCGCCCGCTCCACGCCTTTGTCCGGCGTCACGCGCGAGACGAAGACGAGCCGGCGGGTGGCGAGCGTGCCAGGGTCCCAGCGCTCGGCGACGGGC
>CAZGXF010000166.1:0-4327 GCA_964529575.1 uncultured bacterium | reverse complement strand
AGCCCCCCGCTCGCCCGTGACACGGCTGGCGGCCTCGCGGAGGGTCGTATACGATGCCGCCAACGAAAGAGGGTAACGAGCCGGCCCCGCTGCGGGCCGGCTCTAGCTCAGGAGGTCGTGCGACGGTCCGAACGGCAGCCGCCGAGGCGCTGGGCGTCCGTCACCAGGTCCTGGTTCTCCGACGCAGCCGGGAGCCGCCGGGCTCCCCCAACGACGGGCAGCGCCCGCGCCGGCGCGGCGCGGGCGGGACGAGCACACCGCATGGAGGTCGCAGAGGGTGCGCGCCACCGAGCGAGCGAGAGGTCACAGGGTCCACGCCGCGCCAGCGCGGTCGGAGGCGTCCGAACCCGCGGCCCCGGACCTCGGCGACGCGGCGGGCACGGCGCCGCCCCCGTCGGGCCCGCGCGCGCCGCGGCGCGCCGCGCGCCGCGGCGTGCGGGGGGCTGGGCCAGGCGGTTCCTCGCCAACGGCGCGGGCGTGGCCGGACTGGTGGGCGTGGCGGTCGTCGTGGTGGTGGCGCTGGCCGCACCGGTGCTGGCGCCGCACGACCCGTCGCGCCAGTACTTCGACGGACTGACGCTCGAGGGCGACCCGCTGCCGCCCTCGGAGCGGTTCCTCATCGGCACCGACCTCCTGGGCCGCGACCTGCTCTCGCGGGTGATCCATGGGGCCCGCGTGTCCCTGCTCGTGGGCGTGGCGGCGAACGGCGTGGCCGTGCTCATCGGCCTGGTCGTGGGGGTGCTGGCCGGCTACTTCCGCGGCGCGGTCGAGACGGTGCTGATGCGCCTGACCGACATCATGACCGCCTTCCCGGCGTTGATCCTGGCCATCGCCCTGGCGGCCATCCTGCGCCCCAGCCTGTGGATCGTCGCGCTGGTGATCGCGCTGGTGAACTGGGTCTGGATCGCCCGCGCGATCCACGCGCAGGTGATCTCGATCGCCCGCCGCGACTTCGTCGAGGCCGCCTCGGCCCTCGGGATGAGCACGTTCAGGACGCTGTTCAGGCACATCCTGCCCCACCTCGTCTCCACGCTCATGGTCTTCGGCACGCTGGGCATCTCCACGACGGTGTTGCTCGAGGCGTCGCTCTCGTTCCTCGGCGTCGGCGTGCAGCCGCCCACGCCGTCCTGGGGCGGGATCATCAACGAGAGCCAGTCGTACTTCCTCGACGCCCCCTGGCTGGTCTTCTTCCCCGGCGCCGCCATCCTGCTGACCTCGCTGTCGTTCAACCTCCTCGGCGAGGCGTTACGCGACGCCCTCGACCTCGCGGAGCGGAGGTGAGGTCGTGGTCCCCTACCTCCTGAAGCGCCTCCTGCAGTCGGTGTTCGTGCTCCT
The DNA here is from genome assembly GCA_964529575.1 of uncultured bacterium. Taxonomy (GTDB): domain Bacteria; phylum Deinococcota; class Deinococci; order Deinococcales; family Trueperaceae; genus DASRWD01. Next base: position 2,992 of record CAZGXF010000166.1, on the reverse strand, counting down.
CGGCATCACGCTGGTCACGTTCCTGCTCGTCTTCCTGCTGCCCGCCGACCCGGCCAGGATGATCGCCGGCCGCAGCGCCACCGTGGCGACCGTCCAGAGCATCAGGCACGAGCTGGGCCTAGACAGGCCGCTGCCGGTGCAGTACGTCAGCTACCTGGGCGCGCTGTTGCGCGGCGACCTGGGCAGGTCGTACGCGCAGCGCGCGAAGGTCTCCGACCTCATCGCCTCGCGCTTCGCCCCCACCGTGCAGCTCGCCCTGGCCGGCATCCTCTTCGAGCTGCTCATCGGGCTGCCCGCCGGCGTGGCGGCCGCCATCAGGCGCGGCACCCGCTTCGACCAGGCCGTGATGGCGCTGGCGTTCGTGGGCGTGTCGGCCCCGCAGTTCGTGGTGGGGCTCATCCTCCTCTACCTCTTCGCGTTCCTCCTGCCCGTCTTCCCCCTGGGCGGCTACGGCACGCCGCTGCACCTCGTCCTGCCCGCGGTGGCCGTCGGGCTCGCCGGCGGCGGCTGGTACGCGCGGGTCACCCGCAGCGCCACCATCGAGGTGCTCAGGCAGGACTTCGTGCGCACGGCCCGCGCCAAGGGCGTCCTCCCCGGCCGCGTGGTGCTGAAGCACGTGCTGAAGAACGCCGTGCTGCCGGTGGTGGCCCTGGTGGGGCTCGACATCGGCGTGTTCATGGGCGGCATCGTCGTGGTCGAGTCGGTGTTCGGCTGGCCCGGCATCGGCCAGATGATCTGGCAGGCCATCCAGCTCGTCGACATCCCCGTGATCATGGGCGGCGTCCTCGTCACGGCCCTCTTCGTCGTCGTCGGCAACCTCCTGGCCGACGCGGTCTACCCGGCCCTCGACCCTCGGGTCCGCTACCAGTAGGCGGCAGCCCCGGCCCCGGCCGGGTGTGCGGCAAGCGCGTCAGTGCGCGGAAGGAAGGCAGGATGGAGATGAACAGAGAGCCCTACCCCGAGTCCAACCGGCGAAGGACGCGCCCCGTGGCGCGGCTGGCCCTGGCGCTCCTCTGCGCCGTCTTCGGCGCCTACGCCGCCGCGCAGCAGGGCGGCAGGGCGGTCGTCTCGTTCCAGGTCGACGTCAGCACGCTCGACCCGGCCATCGGCTACGACTGGCAGAACTGGTCGATCATCAAGTCGCTCTTCGACGGCCTGATGGACTACGAGCCCGGCACGACGAACCTCAAGCCGCACCTGGCCGAGAGCTACACGGTGTCCGAGGACGGACGCACCTACACCTTCACGCTGCGCGACGGCGTGCTGTTCCACAACGGCCGCGAGCTCGTCGCCGAGGACGTGAAGTACTCGCTCGAGCGCGTGCTCGACCCGGCGACGCAGAGCCCGGGACAGGGCTTCTACCTCAGCATCGAGGGCGCCCAGGAGTTCATCGACGGCCAGGCCGACGAGGTCGTGGGCATCCGCGTGGTGGACGACCGCACCATCGAGTTCACGACCTCCGAGCCCGACGCCTCGTTCCTGCACAAGCTCGGCCTGAACTTCGCGCACGTCGTCCCGCGCGAGGCCGTCGAGGCCGCCGGCGGCGACTTCGGCCACCAGCCCGTGGGCACGGGCGGCTTCAAGCTGCGCGAGTGGGTCCTCGGGCAGCGCCTGGTACTGGAGCGCAACCCCGACTACTTCGAGGAGGGGGTCCCGTACCTCGACGAGCTGGTCTTCGAGATCGGCGTGGACCCCAACGTGGCGTTCCTCAGGCTGCAGCGCGGCGAGGTCGACGTCCTGGGCGACGGCATCCCCAGCGCCCGCTTCACCGAGGTGATGGCCGACCCGCAGCTCTCGCAGCAGGTGGCGACGGGCGAGCAGATGCAGACCGGCTACGTGACGATCAACGTCACGGTGCCGCCGTTCGACGACCCACGCGTGCGCCAGGCGCTCAACATGGCCGTCAACAAGGACCGCATCGTGCGCATCATCAACAACAGGGCCGTGCCGGCGAACCAGGTCCTGCCGCCCCTGTTCGAGGCGCACGACCCGAGCTACGAGGGCTACCCCTACGACCCGCAGCGCGCCCGCGAGCTCCTGGCCGAGGCCGGCTACCCCGACGGCTTCGACACCGTGCTCTACGCCTACAACGTCGCCCCCAACGACCGCATCGCTCAAGCCATCCAGGCCGACCTGGCCGAGATCGGCGTGAACGTGGAGCTGCGCACCCAGGCCCAGGCCACGGTGATCGAGGCCGGCGGCGCCGGCGAGGCCCCCCTGATCTGGTCGGGCGGCATGGCGTGGATCGCCGACTACCCCGACCCGAACAACTTCTACTGGCCGATCCTGGCCTGCGCGTCGAACATCCCTGGCGGCTGGAACTGGGCGCGGTACTGCCGCGAGGACCTCGAGGAGCGCGCCGCCCGCGCCGACACGATGGCCCGCGAGGAGCAGGCCGCCGAGCGCAACGAGGAGTGGCGGCAGATCTTCCTCGCGATCATGGAGGACGCGCCGTGGATCCCCGTCTTCCACGAGCTGCAGGTCTCCATGCACTCGACGCGGGTGACGGGACCGGAGGGCATCTTCACCGACCCCATGCACATCCCCGTGCACTACGAGTACATCCGGATGGCTGAATGAGCGACGGCGGCTACGAGACGATCCACCACGCCCACCACCACTTCGGCTGGGACAACTCCCTGCCGCCGGTCCTGCACGCCGAGCCGGGGCAGGTCCTCGAGCTCGAGACCGTCGACTCCTCGGGCGGTCAGCTGCACGAGCGCTCCACCGCCGCCGACGTCGCCGCGCTCGACTTCGGCAAGGTGAACCCCGTCACGGGGCCGGTGCACGTGGAGGGGGCGGAGCCCGGCGACGCGCTCGTCGTCGAGGTCCTCGACTTCGCGGAGTCGGGCTGGGGCTGGACGGGGATCATCCCCGGTTTCGGGCTCCTGGCCGACGAGTTCACCGAACCGTGGCTGAACGTCTCGCGCTACGACGCCGGGCAGGTGGAGTTCCTGCCCGGCGTCAGGCTGCCCACGCGCCCGTTCCCCGG
>CAZGXF010000165.1:0-4373 GCA_964529575.1 uncultured bacterium | reverse complement strand
ACGACCACGTTGGCTGCCTGGAGGCCCTTCTTGCCCTGCTCGACGTCGAAGGTGACCTCGTCGCCTTCGTTCAGGTTACGGAAGCCCGTACCCTGGATGGCGGAGAAGTGCACGAACACGTCCGGCTGACCGCCGCCCTGTTCGATGAAGCCGAAGCCCTTCTCGCCGCTGAACCACTTGACCCTACCTGTTGCCATGTAGCATTTCCCAACTGCCCACTGCGGGCAGTGGGCTACTTCGATTTGGGCCTCTAGGACCCCGTCCAGGACACCCATAGGTTGTCTCGAACACGGCCACTGTAAGCGCCCAGGCTCAGGTTTGCAAGGACGGATGAGACACGGAGTAGCCGGAGCCCGGTTCGGTTAAGGTTCTGACGTGAGCGCCAGCGCCCCCACCCCCTACGAGACCATGCGGTACGACCCGCGCCTGGCGGCCTCGGGCGGCGACGTGCCCGGGCTCGCCCGCCTGCGGCGGCACTGGGCGCGGTTGGAGCGCTCGGCCGCGTTCACCGGCGTGCCGCTGCGCCGCGACGCCGTGCTGGGAGCGCTGCGGGCGGCCGTGGCGGGGGCCGAGCGGGCGCTGCGGGTCCGGCTGTCGCTAGCATCTGACGGTGAGCCCGAGGTCGTCGCCGAGCCCCTCGACCCGCCCTACCCGCAGGGGTTCGCCGACACGCCGGCCGACGCCCTCGCCTTCGCCGGCACTGGGCCGTGGCCGGCGCTGGCGCTGGCGGTCGAGCGCGTCGACGAGCGCGACCCGGCGCGGCGCTACAAGACCTCGGACCGGGCGCTCTACGAGCTGGGCCGCGCCTACGGCCCGGCGCACGGCCTCGCCGACGTCGCCTTCCTCAACACGCGGGGCGAGCTCGTGGAGTCGGCCATCTCGACCGTGTACCTGGGCACGCCGGACGAGCTGCTCACCCCGCCGCTCGCCAGCGGCGCGCTGCCCGGCGTGCTGCGCGAGGAGCTCGTGGAGCGGGGGCTCGTGCGCGAGGCGGTGCTCACCGAGGAGGACCTCCGCGCCGCGCCCGTCGTGCTGATCAGCAGCTCGGTGCGCGGCCTGCGGCGCGTGAGCGTGGCGCCCGGCGCCGTGAGCCTGGGGAGGCCTTAAGGCCGCGGCGGCGCGCTTCGCAGGGCCTGCCCCAGGGGTCGCTCCCCTCCGTAACCGGCCGTTCCGCCCGGGCGGCCGTTGGCGTTAGAGTGGCCGGGTGAAAGGTCCACGCGGTCCGCAGGCCGGCGCCGTCGACGCCTCCTCCCGGCCAGTCAGCACCCGCCCCTTCGTCGACTACAGCGCCGAGATGCAGGTGGCGCGCAACCCCGCGCTGCGCACCACCTTCCGCGCCCTGGGCGTGTTCTTCGTGGCCGTGGGCATGGCCGGCTACATGCTGCCCGGTCTGCCCGGCACGGTCTTCATCCTCATCGCGGCGTTCTTCTTCGCCCGCTCGAGCCCGCGCTTCTACAACTGGCTCATGAACCACCGCGTCTTCGGCGGGTGGATCAGGGACTACCGCGCCGGCAAGGGCATCCCTGGCTGGGTCAAGCTGTACGCGCCGATGATGATCGTCGCCTTCTCGGCCGCCAGCGTCTACGTGTGGGCCAGGCGCGAGGTGTGGTGGGCGGTGGCGCTCACCGTGGCGGTGGCCGCCTACGGCGTCTACTACGTCCTGAAGCAGCCGACGCGCCCGCGCACCCTCTCCAACGAGGACTGAGCCCGGCGGAGGACCGCCGGGCGCGCTTCGACCCCAGGCCGTGGCCGCTCAGGCCAGGCTGGCGTCCACGGTCTTCTCCACGCTGGCCAGCGCCTTCGAGACCGGGCAGTCGCGCGCGGCCTCCTGCGCCTTCTCCTGCAGCGTGGCCTCGTCGAGGCCCGCAGCCCTCACGCGTACCGTGAGCTTGCCGGCCGCGATGTTCGGGCCGCCGTCGGTGTCCATGCGCACCGAGGCCTCGGCCTCGACGAACTCGGGCTTGTGGCCCGCCTTGTCCAGCACGTTCGCCAGGTACATCGCGTAGCAGCCGGAGAGCGCCGCCGCGATCAGCTCCTCCGGGTTCGTGCCGTTCTCGCGGCTCGCCCCCTCGCCGAAGCGCGACTTGAACGAGTACGGCCCCTCGTAGGTGCCGCTCGGCAGTCGCATGGTGCCGTTGCCGCCCCTCAGGTCGCCTTCCCAGCGTGAGCTGGCCTTCGTCGTGATGGACATCGGAACCTCCTAAGGTGAGAGCCTAACCGACCTCCGGCTCGAGCTCGTCGTACCCCTCCAGGTAGCCACGAGCCTGCCTGAGGAACATGCGGGCGTACACGCCGCTCAGGTCGAGCAGCTCGTCGTGCGTGCCCTGCTCGATCACCCGGCCCTGCTGCAGCACGACGATGCGCTCGGCCATGCGGACGGTGGAGAAGCGGTGCGACACGATGATCGTGATGCGTCCCTTGGCGTGGGACCTCAGCGTCTCGATGACCTCGAACTCGGCGTCGGCGTCCAGCGCGGCGGTGGGCTCGTCGAAGATGAGCACCGACCCGCCGCGGAAGTAGAGCCGCGCCAGCGCCAAGCGCTGCCACTGGCCGCCGGACAGCTGCCTGCCGCCCTCGAACCAGCGCCCCAGCATGTTGTCGTAACGCTCCGGCAGCGCCTCCACGAACCCGTCGGCCCCCGCGCGCTCGGCGGCAGCGCGGACCGCGGCCTCGTCGGCGGCCGCCTCCACGTCGCCCAGCGCGATGTTCTCGCGCACCGTCATCTGGTACTGGCCGTAGTCCTGGAACACCGTGCTCATCTCGGCGCGCAGGCTCGAGGGGCTGAAGCGCGAGGCGTCCTGGCCGTTCACGAGGATGCGGCCCGCCGTGGGACGGTAGAGGAAGGTGATCAGCTTGACGAGCGTCGACTTCCCGGCGCCGTTCTCGCCCACCAGCGCCAGGGTCTCCCCCTTGCTGACCTTCACGTTCACGTCGGTGAGCACGTCGCGCTCGGTGAGCGGGTAGCGGAAGTAGACGCCCTGCAGCTCGATCGACTCGATGGGCCCCACCCACGTCTCGCCGACGTCGTGGGGGGTGGTGGGCAGCTCGAGGAACTCGTAGAGGTTCCGCATGTAGAGCAGGTTCTGGTAGATGCCGGAGATCCCGGAGAGCAGGTTCGAGAACTGCTGCTGGAGCTGCGAGATGCCCTGGATGAAGAGGCCGAAGTCGCCCACCGTGATGGCGCCGGCCGCCGCGCGCCGCAGCACGACCGCCGTGGCGGCGCCCACCAGGCCCGTGGAGGCGAGCGAGGCCGCCAGCCCCCAGGCGCTCCGCCGGCGGATCAGCGACACGAGCTGCGCGCGGAACCCCAGGTAGTACGACTGCCAGCGCTCCATGAGGTAGTCGCCGAAGCCGAACAGCCTGATCTCCTTGACGGCCTGGTCGTTCGTGAGCAGGTTGCCCAGGTAGTTCTGCTTCCTGGCGTCCTGGGCCTGTCGCCTGATCATCCGGTAGCCCTCGGTGCCGAAGCGGGACTGCACCCACACCGCGGGCACCGACGCCAGCAGCACGAGCGGCACGACGCCCCAGCCGAGCTGGGTCATGAGGGCGCTGACCGAGCCGAGCGTCACCAGCGACTGGCCCAGGGTGAGCACCTGGGAGAAGACGCCCAGCGGCCTGCTGCCCACCTCGCGGTAGGCGTTCTGGAGAGAGTCGTAGACGGCGGCGTCCTCGAACTGCGCCAGCTCGAGCTCCCCCGCCTTGGCGAGGATGCGGCGGCTGATGCGGTTCTGGAGGGTGTCGCCCAGGAGCTCGCGGTTCGCGCCCTGGACGATGCCGACCACGGTGCCGACCGCGACCACGGCCACCTGCACGCCCAGCAGCCCCAGAAGGCGGCGGTACGCCTCGTCGGCGCCGCCGGCCGCGCCGGTCACGGCCGCCGCCACGGCGTCGAGCAGCAGCTTCGCCACCCACATGTTCGCCGCGGGCAGGCCGGCCTGCACCAGGCTCAGCAGGACGATGGCCAAGGTGCGGCCGGGGCTCGCCTCCCACACCAGCCCCAAGGTGGACGACAGGTCGCGGAGGTGCACTCGCAGGCTCACGGGGGGCGGCGGCTGGCGGGGCGGGCTCCTCACTCAGCGCAATGTACCGCCCCAGGGAGCGCACGTTCCTCGCATGGAGGACTCAGAACTGGGTGCTAGCTTCCATTCAGGAAAGACGCTGTCCGGCCCAGCGGGCCGCTACCGGGAGGTGAGGCGGTTGTCGGACACATCCGACCTGAGGCGAGAGCTGAACACCCTCAAGCAGGACCTGGCCGCGTTGCGCGGCGACGTGACCACGCTCTCCGAGTCCAGCGCCCAGACGGCGCGAGAAGGGATACAGGCCATCATGGACGCAGCCAAGGAAGCCACCGCACAGGCACGCGAGAAGATCAC
>CAZGXF010000164.1:0-4422 GCA_964529575.1 uncultured bacterium | reverse complement strand
TCACCGCCGGGCCAGCCGCCCGGCGGTGACGTCTTCTCGGGGCGGTGGTCCCTCACCCGGGCTCAGCGGAGGATCAAGGAAGCGCCGGTCATCTCCGGCGGCTGGGGTAGGCCCAGCAGCTCGAGGACCGTGGGCGCCACGTCGCCCAGGGCGCCGCCGTCGCGCAGGCGCAGCGAGGCCACGGCGGGGTCGTCGCTCACCAGCACGCAGGGCACGGGGTTGGTGGTGTGCGCCGTGTGCGGCTCGCCGGCGGCCGTGAGCATCTGCTCGGCGTTGCCGTGGTCGGCGATCACGACCGCGGTGCCGCCGCGAGCCCGCCAGGCGGCCAGGAGCCTCCCCAGGCCCTCGTCGACGGCCTCGCAGGCCCTCACCGCCGCCTCCAGGACGCCGGTATGGCCCACCATGTCGGGGTTCGCGTAGTTGATGAGCAGGAAGTCGTCCACGCCCTCGGCGACGCGCGCCAGCGTCGCCTCGGTCAGCGCCGGCGCGCTCATCTCGGGCTGCAGGTCGTAGGTGGCCACCTGGGGCGAGGGCACCAGCAGGCGGTCCTCACCCGGGAAGGGCTCCTCGCGCTGCAGGTTGAAGAAGTACGTCACGTGCGCGTACTTCTCGGTCTCGGCGGTGTGGTACTGCCGCAGGCCCGCCCCGGCGACGACCTCGGAGAGGCCCCTCGTTAGGGGCGGCAGGGCGAAGGCGTAGGGGAGCCCCAGCTCGGCGTCGTACTCCATCAGCGACGCGAAGGCCACCCGCGGCGTGGCGCAGCGGACGAAACCCGCGAAGCCCGGCTGCGTGAGGGCGTACGTGAGCTGCCTGGCCCTGTCGGCCCGGAAGTTGAAGAAGAACACCGCGTCCCCGTCCCGCACCGGGTCCGCGGCGCCCACCACGGTGGGGGCTATGAACTCGTCGGTCTCGCCGCGCGCGTAGGCGGCCCTGACGGCCTCGGCGGCCGTGGCCGCATGGTGCTCGCCGCGGCCGCACACGACGGCGTCGTAAGCCCTGACGGTCCTCTCCCAGCGCCGGTCGCGGTCCATGGCGTAGTAGCGGCCCGTGACCGTGGCGACCCGCGCGTCCACGCCGGCCCGCGTCAGCTCGGCCACCTTGGCCTCGACCGCCGCCAGGTAGCGCGGCGAGCCGTCCGGGGCGCTGTCGCGGCCGTCGGTGAAGGCGTGCACCCGCAGGCGCGGCAGGCGCTCACGGGCGGCCAGGTCCAGCAGCGCCAGCAGGTGCCGCAGGTCGCTGTGTACGCCGCCGTCGGACACGAGTCCCATGAGGTGCAGGGTCCCCGACCGCGCCGCCCCGTAGGTCTCGAGCAGGACCGGGTTCGCGAAGAAGTCGCCCCGGTCGATCCGCTCCTGCACGTAGGTGAGGCTCTGCATGACCCGCCTGCCGGCGCCGATGTTCATGTGGCCCACCTCGCTGTTGCCCATCTGGCCCTCGGGGAGGCCCACCGCCAGGCCCGAGGCCGCGAGGGTCGTGCGCGGGTAGGCGGCCCAGACCGCGTCGAAGGTCGGCGTGCGTGCCAGGTGGACGGCGTTGCCGGGGCCGGCGGGCGCCAGGCCGAAGCCGTCGAGGACGACGAGCATGACGGGGCGCGCGGCGCGGCTCACGACCAGCTCCAGCCCAGCACGCGGGCCACGCGCTCGTCGAGCACGTGCAGGTCCTCGTCCGCCAACCCTTCCGGGTCCTTGCCGGTGGCCAGCGCGACGCGGCAGCGGGCCGCCCTCTCGAGGTGGGGGCGTAGGGAGGCGTCGGAGACGACGCGGGGCAGCAGGTCCTCCAAGGTCTCCTCCAGGTAGATGACGGCGAGGCGGCGCGCCACGGCGGCCTCCTCGACCGCCAGCTCGGGGTGGGGTTCGTGCGGGGCCAGCGCCAGACGCCTGGCGGCGGCCACCACGCGCGGCTCGCGAGCTGCGCGGCGGCAGCTGTGGCAGAGCTCCCGGTCGCGCAGCTCCACGCTGTCGCGGCCCAGCTCGGCGAGCCGGCGCTCGCGGGGCGGCAGGCCGGCCGCGGGGCCGTCGTGCAGGGCACCGCAGGTGGGACAGGTGGCGTGGCCGGCGGCACGCTGCCGTGCCCAGTGGCCGGCCAGCCTCCGCGCCGCCGCCCGGGCCACCTCGGCGATGTCGCCGGGCAGCGCCGCGGCCTCGACGGCCCGCTCCAGGCTCGCCACGTCGGCCGGGTCCGGCTCGGGGAGCGCGGCGTCGGGCGACCCGGCGTCGCCTGTGTCGGGGCTCAGCCGGCCGGCCTGGAAGCGCACGTCCTTCAGCTCGGTGAGCCCGTACGTCTCGTGGTAGACGGCCACGAAGCGCTGGCGCTGCATGTTCAGGTGCATGGCGGTCTCGGAGTCGGTGACGTCCACGTACAGCACGCCGTTCGCGAACGCCCGCGCCGAGCTGAACCGGGCGACGTCGCGACCGACGACCCGCGGCCACAGGAGCACGGCCTCGGCCCGCTTCAGCGACCGGCGCATGCCCTTGCGCCGGAAGACCTCCGCCAGCAGCTCGGCCGCCGAGCGGGGCCCGCCGCCCCTCACGAGCCGCCCCCGCGAACGGCCCGGTCCGGCCGCGTCGGGCGCCAGGCCGCGTCGGACCTCACGCCGGCGCCCCCACCGCGTCGATCAGCGCCACCTCGCCGTCGGTCACCCGGAACAGGGCGTCGTGGTGCGGCGGTGGCTCGGTGCCGGTGACGATCGCCTGGGGGGTGCCGGCGGTCAGGGACAGCAGGTAGGCACGCCGGTCGGCGTCCAGCTCGGCCGAGAAGTCGTCGACGAGCAGCACGGGCGGCTCGCCGTGGCGCTCGGTGAGCAGGCGGTACTCGGCCACGCGCAGCGCCAGCGCCGCTGTGCGGGCCTCGCCGCGCGAGCCGAACGACCGCACGTCCATGCCCCCCAGGGTGAGCTCCAGGTCGTCGCGGTGCGGTCCTACCACCGTGGCGCCGCGGGCCAGCTCGGCGGCGCGCGTGGCGGCCACGGCGGCGCCCAGGTCGTCGCCCTCCCAGTTGCGGGACAGGCGCACCGCGAACGGGGCGTCGTCGCCGGACACGTCGCGGTACACCTCGGCGGCCAGGGGGCAGAGGCGCCGCACCAGGCGGTCGCGCAGGGCGTCCACCTCGGTGCCCACGGTCACCAGGCGCTCGGTCCAGTCGGGCAGCGAGGCGTCGCGCGGGGAGAGGCGCAGGAGGGCGTTGCGCTGCTCGAGCACGCGGCCGTACTCGCGGACCAGCGCCGCGTAGCGGGCCGAGACCTTGGATATGAGGGCGTCGAGGAACCCCCGGCGCGCGCTGGGGGAGCCGTGCACCAGCTCGGAGTCCTCGGGCGTCACCAGCACCGCGGCCACGTGGCGCGCCACGTCGGCGGCGCGCGCCGCTTGCGAGTCGAGCCGCACGACCTTGCGGCCGGCGGCCAGGCCCACCTCCACACGGCTCAGCCCTTCGAGGTGCTCCACCTCCACGGCCACGTACGCCTCCTCATGGCCGAACGAGACCATCTCGCCCAGGCTCCCGGAGGCCAGCGTGCCGTTGCAGCCCAGGTAGGCGGCGGCCAGCAGGTTGCTCTTGCCGGACGCGTTCTGGCCCACCACCGCCACCACGCCGTCGGGGAACGAGACCTGGCGGGTGACGAGGTTGCGGAACGCGAGCTGCGTGAGCGACCGCAATCTCACCCAGGCAGTCTACCGCCGTGGGTACCCCGCGCCGTCCCCCGGGACGCCATGCCCGCGGGGCGGTTGGTAGCATCGGGCGTGGGAACGGACGTCGCGCGCCTGAGGGCCGACTTCCCCGTGCTGGAGCGCGAGGTGAACGGCCGTCCTCTCGTCTACCTCGACAGCGCCGCCTCCTCGCAGAAGCCGCGGCAGGTCGTGGAGGCGATGAGCGACTACTACTACCGGCATCACGCCAACGTGCACCGTGGCGCGCACTCGCTGTCCGTCGAGGCGACGACGATGTACGAGGACGCGCGCGCCGAGGTGGCGGCGTTCGTCGGGGCTCCGGACGCGCGGGGCCTGGTGTTCGTACGCAACGCCACCGAGGCCGTCAACCTCGTCGCGGCCAGCTGGGGACGGGCGAACCTCGGGCCGGGCGACGAGGTCGTGGTCACCGTGGCCGAGCACCACGCGAACCTCGTGCCGTGGCAGCTGGTGACGGCCGAGCGCGGCGCCGTCCTGCGGCCCGTGGGGCTCGACGACGACGGCCGGGTCGACATGGACGAGCTGCGCGCGGCGGTCGGCCCGCGCACCAAGCTCGTCGCCGTCTTCCACGTCAGCAACGTCCTGGGCACGGTGAACCCGGTGGCCGAGGTCGCCGAGCTCGCGCACGCCGCCGGCGCGCTGCTGCTGCTGGACGGCGCGCAAGCCGCCCCCCACCTCCCCGTCGACGTCGCGGCGCTGGGCTGCGACTTCTACGTCTTCTCGGCCCACAAGATGCTGGGCC
>CAZGXF010000163.1:0-4431 GCA_964529575.1 uncultured bacterium | reverse complement strand
CGACTGGGCGATGTCGCTGACGCCCGTGTGGTTCTCCGGCATCTACCCGGTGATCCTCATGGCCAGCCAGGCCATCACGGGGATCGCCTTCGTGATCCTGGCGGTCTCTTGGCTCGCCGAGCGCAACCCCACCGTCGACGCGCTGCTCACGCCCCGGAGGCTGCAGGACCTGGGCAACTTCCTCCTGGCCTTCACGATGTTCTGGGCCTACACCCAGGTCTCGCAGCTCATCATCCAGTGGTCGAACAACGTCGTGGAGACGGCCAGCTGGTACGTGGTGCGCCTCGGGCCCGGCTGGGTCGGGGTGGCCGCGTTCCTGCTCTTCTTCGGCTTCTTCGCCCCGTTCTTCGTCCTGTTCTCGCGGTGGGTGAAGCGCAAGCGCCGGGCGCTGTCCATAGTGGCCGTCTGGGCGCTGTTCACGCAGGCGCTGAACTACTTCTGGTTCATCGCCCCGACCTTCGGCCGCGAGGGCTTCGCCCTCACGCTGGCCGACGTCCTCGTCTTCATCGGCATCGGCGGCATCTGGCTGGCCGCGTTCGCACGCCAGCTGGGCAGCCGGCAGGTACTGCCGGCCAACGACCCGCGGCTCGTGGCCGCCGTGACGGAGCACCATGGCTGACGACACGACCCCCGAGTACCAGCCCGTCAGGCAGTACCTGCTCTCCGAGGGCCAGGTGCGCGCCGCGTTCGTCCTGTCGTTCGTCGGGATGGTGGGGCTGCTCCTGCTCCTCCTGTTCGTGGCCACGGCGCGGCCGCAGTCCCGGTTCCAGCGCCTCGACGGTGGGGCGTTCCAGGCCGGCCTGCGCGCCGCGACGGCCCGCCTCGAGGGCTTCGAGGTCCTCCCCGACGGCCGCGCGCGACTGGACATCGACAGGGCGATCGAGCTCGTCGCCGCCCGCGGCGTGCAGGACCCGGGCATAGTGCCGCCGGGCCAGGCGCCCGCCGGCGCGCAGCCGGGCGGTGACGCCGCCGACGCCGGGGCCGACGCTGCCTCCGTCGACGGCGCCGCGGCCTACGCGACGTGCGCCGGCTGCCACCAGGCGGGCGGCCAGGGGCTCCCCGGCGCGTTCCCGCCCCTGGCGGGCCACGCCGCCGACCTCTACGCCGTCAGCCGCGACTACCCGATCGACGTCGTGCTGTTCGGCCTCATGGGCCAGATCCAGGTGGACGGCGTCACCTACAACGGTCTCATGCCCGCCCACCAGCACCTGTCCGACGCCGAGATCGCGGCCATCCTGAACCACGTGCTCACCTCGTTCGGCAACGAGGCCGAGGTCGAGGCCTTCGAGCCCTACACCGCGGCCGACGTCGAGGCGCGCCGCGGCCTCGCGCTCAGCTCGACCGACGTCTACGCCGCGCGCCAGGAGCTCGGGCTGGAGTGACCGCCCGGGTCTTCGTCACCAGGAGGCTACCCGCCGCCGGCCTCGCGCCCCTGCGCGAGGCCGGTCTCGCTGTGGACGTCTACGACGGCGAGGAGGCGGTGCCGCGCCGCGAGCTGCTGCGGCGCGCCGCCGGGGCCGCGGCGCTGGTCACGCTGATGTCGGAACGCGTCGACGACGAGCTCCTGGACGCTGCCGGCCCCTCGCTGCGCGTGGTCGCGAACTACGCCGTGGGGTACGACAACGTGGACATGGCGGCGTGCGCCCGGCGTGGTGTGGCGGTGGCGAACACGCCCGACGTGCTCACCGACGCCACGGCCGACCTCGCCTTCGCGCTCCTGCTGGCCGCCGCCAGGCGCCTGGTGGAGGGCGACGCGCTGGTGCGGAGCGGCCGCTGGACGGGCTGGCAGCCCGAGCAGCTCCTCGGCGTGCCCGTGGCGGGCGCGACGCTGGGGCTGGTGGGGATGGGGCGTATCGGCTCGGCGGTGGCGCGGCGTGCCCGCGGCTTCGGGATGCGGGTGCTCTACCACAACCGCCGCCGCGACGAGGCCGCCGAGGCCGAGCTGGGGGCCGTGCACGTGCCGCTTGACGAGCTCCTGGCCGAGAGCGACGCCGTCAGCCTGCACGTGCCGCTGACGCCGCAGACGCGGCACCTGATCGGCGCCCGCGAGCTGGCCATGATGAAGCCCACCGCCGTGCTGGTGAACACGGCCCGCGGGCCGGTGATCGACGAGGCCGCCCTGGCGGCGGCGCTGCGGGCGGGGCGGCCGTTCGCCGCCGGCCTGGACGTGTTCGAGCGCGAGCCCGAGGTCCACCCCGACCTGCCGGGCCTGCCGAACGTCGTGCTGGCGCCGCACGTAGGCTCGGCCACGCTGCGGGCGCGCACGGCGATGGCGCTCCTCTGCGCGCGCGCCGTGGTGGACGTGCTGGCCGGGCGCCGGCCGCCCAACCTCGTCGAGCCCTGAGCCCACCAGGGTCCGCGGCCCACCGGTCGGCTCGGACCTGCGGCTCGGCCCCACGCACGGAGCGGGGCCGCCCTCTCGGGCGGCCCCTGGTCATGAAGGCTGCGGCGGCGCGCTCTAGACGTCGAGCTGCGCCAGGTGGGCGTTCTCCTCGATGAAGCGGCGGCGCGGCGGCACCTCGGTGCCCATGAGCGTCTCGAAGACCTCGGTCGCGTCGAGCGCGTCGTCGATCGTGACGCGCTTCAGCACGCGGGTCTCGGGGTTCATCGTGGTCTCCCAGAGCTGCTCGGGGTTCATCTCCCCGAGGCCCTTGAACCGCTGGATCTCGTGGTTCTTGCCCCTGTTCTCCTTGAGGAGCTGCTGCAGGGCCGACTCGTCGTAGACGTACGTCAGGTCCTTCTGCCGGCCGAAGCGGACGCCGTAGAGCGGCGGCTGGGCGATGTAGAGGTAGCCCGCGTCGATGAGCGGCCGCATGTAGCGGTAGAAGAACGTGAGCAGCAGGGTCCTGATGTGCGACCCGTCGTGGTCGGCGTCCGTCATGATGATGATCCGGTGGTAGCGCACGTCGTCGAGGTTGAAGTGCGCGTCGTCCCCCGTGCCCTCCATGCCGGCGCCGATGGCGGCGACCATCGCGCGGATCTCGGCGTTCTTGAGGATCTTCCCCAGGTTCGCCTTCTCGACGTTGAGGATCTTGCCGCGCAGCGGCAGGATGGCCTGGAAGCGCCGCTCGCGGCCCTGCTTGGCCGACCCGCCGGCGGAGTCGCCCTCGACGATGTAGAGCTCCGACACCGCCGGGTCCTGCGACTGGCAGTCGGCGAGCTTGCCGGGCAGGTCGTCGTTCTCCAGCGGGTTGGCGCGGCGCACGAGGTCGCGCGCCTTGCGGGCGGCCTCCCGGGCGCGCGCCGCCTGGGCGGCCTTCTCGACGATCGCCTTGCCGTCCCTCGGGTGCTCCTCGAGGTACTCGGTCAGCTTCTCGTAGACGACCGAGTTCACGGCCGACTGCGCCTCGGGGTTGAGGAGCTTGACCTTCGCCTGCGACTCGAACTGCGGGTCGGGCAGCTTGACCGAGATGACCGCTGCCAGCCCCTCGAGGAAGTCGTCGCCGGTGGGCGCGGGGTCGCCCTTCTTCAGCAGGTTCTTGGCCTTGGCGTAGTTGTTCAGCGCCCGCGTGTAGGCGGCCTTGAAGCCCGTGAGGTGCGTGCCGCCGTCGCGGTTCGTGATCATGTTCGCGTAGGTGAGCAGCGTCTGGCCGTAGCCCGAGGTGTGCACCATGCCCACCTGCACCTCGATCGTCTGCGGGCCGCGGTCGGAGTCGACCGTGACCGTCCCCGCGATCGAGACGGCCTTGTCGTAGAGCGGCTTGGCGTCCTTCGCCAACGCCTCGGCGAACGCGCCCACGCCGCCCTTCTCGTGGAAGACCTCGCGCTTCGGCTCGGGCCCGCGGCGGTCCTCGAGGACGATCTTCACACCGCCGGTGAGGAACGACAGCTCGCGCAGGCGACGGCGCACCCGGGCGTAGTCGAAGCCCTCGATGCCCTTGAAGATGTCGTGGTTCGGGTAGAAGGTGACGGTGGAGCCGCGGGAGCCCTTCGGCGCCGGGCCCACCACGTGCAGCGGCTCGACGACCTCGCCGTGCGCGAAACCGATGCGGTAGAGCTTGCCGTCGAGCCGTACCTCGGCCTCGAAGCGCGTGGAGAGGGCGTTCACGACCGAGGAGCCCACGCCGTGCAGGCCGCCCGAGACCTTGTAGGCCCCGTTGTCGAACTTGCCGCCGGCGTGGAGCTCGGTGAAGATGACCTCGATGGCCGGCTTCTTCTCGGCCTCCATGATGTCCACGGGGATGCCGCGGCCGTTGTCGACCACGCTCGCCGACCCGTCGGCGTTGAGGTACACCTCGACGGTGTCCGCCGCGCCGGCGAGCGCCTCGTCGATGGCGTTGTCGATGATCTCGGTGAGGAGCTGGTGGTAGCCGTCGACGCCGGTCCCGCCCTGCACGTACATCGCAGGCCGCTTCCGGACGCCTTCCAGGCCCCTCAGGACCTTGATGTCTTGTGCCGTGTAAGCGCTCAAACTGACCTCCGGAGCCGAGC
>CAZGXF010000162.1:0-4516 GCA_964529575.1 uncultured bacterium | reverse complement strand
GGCGAGCCGGTCGCCACCCTCTACCACCGTGGCGGCAAGGGGCTCGAGGCGGCGTTGGCCCGCGTGCGCTCCGCGCTGACCGTGGCCGACGCGGCCGAGCCGGTGCCGCTGGTCGTCGAGACGGGGCTGGGGCTCTAGCCGCGGTCCGGTGACCGACCGGAGGGTACGCATCGTCATCCGTTGACACGCCCTTGGCTGCCCAGGTACTATCTCCTTTGCGCCGCACACGGCGCCGAGCGTCACGAGCGACGCGGGGTGGAGCAGTCTGGTAGCTCGTCGGGCTCATAACCCGAAGGTCATCGGTTCAAATCCGATCCCCGCAACCAAGCCGAGGGCCCCTCTCCGGAGGGGCCCTCCCCTTCTTCGGCCCACGGGCGCGACGCCCGGGACGTCACGCCACCGTCACACCGGCTCGCGGCCCACCGTGGGCGCCCCCCAGCGCCGGTGTCAGCGCCGCGCCGCGCCTGTCCGCAGGCGTTCGGGCGAGCGCTCATGCGCCGCGCGGCTAGACTGGGAGCCCGTGGAAGGCGACGAGAGCGAACCACGCCAGCAGGACCCCGTGAGGGACGCCGACGTGCCCGGCGCCGACGCGCCCGGGAACGGCCTGGAGGGCCTCCCGGAGGGCGCGCCGACGCGCTCCGGCTTCGTGGCCATCGTCGGCAAGCCGAACGTGGGCAAGTCGACGCTGCTGAACACGATGCTCGGCGTGAAGGTGGCGCCCATCACCCCCAAGCCGCAGACGACGCGCCGGGGCGTCCGCGGCATCTACACGCACGAGGACCGGCAGCTGGTGTTCGTCGACACGCCGGGCCTGCACAGGGGCGGCGACACCGCGCTCGACCAGGCCATGAACCGCGAGGTGCGCGACGCCGTGGTGGACGTCGACGTGGTGCTGTGGGTGGTGGACCTCCGGCGCCCGCCCAGCGACGAGGACAAGGACGTCGCGCGGCTCCTCGACGGCCTCCCGCCCGAGGTGCCCGTGTTCATCGTGGGCAACAAGGTCGACGCCGCCAAGTACCCCGACGAGGCCCTCGACCTCTACAGCGAGCTCCTGCCCCGCGCCGAGCGCGCCATGGCGATCTCGGCGCTGAACGACCCCAAGGCCGTCTACGCCCTCCGCGACGACCTTCTCGACAGGCTGCAGGAGGCTCCGTTCTTCTTCCCGCCGGACATCCGCTCCGACCAGTCCCGCGAGCAGTGGGCCGCCGAGCTGATCCGCGAGGCGGCGATGATCCACCTGCGGCAGGAGCTGCCCTACGCCGTGGCGGTGCAGGTGGTCGACTGGCAGGAGCCGGTCGAGGAGGGCAAGCCCATCGTCATCACGGCCGAGATCTGGGTCGAGAAGTCGGGCCACCGGCGCATCGTGATCGGCGCCGGCGGGGCGATGATCAAGGAGATCGGCCGCACCGCGCGCAAGCAGCTCGAGGTCTTCCTCCACGAGCGCGTCTACCTGGAGCTCGAGGTCGTCGTGCGCCGCGACTGGCGCCGCGACAAGGAGGCGTTGCGCGAGCTCGGCTACGAGCCGTGACCGGCGCGAGCCGCTGCTTCACCGCGCGCCGTCTGACGCGGACCCCGGCGCCGCGGCGGTCGCCCGGCACGCCATGCCCATAGCCGCCCGGTGGCGCAGCCTCTCCGCGCTGCCTCCCGCCAGGGGCCGCGACGCGATGCCCGGCGTCTACGAGCTCGCCGACGAGGAGAAGCGCGTCGTCTACATCGGGCAGTCGGCCACCGACGTACCCAACCGCATCAGGCAGCACCTCTCCCGCCCCACGTGCGTGCGCGAGCGGGCGCGCTTCTGGCGCTACGCCTACAGCCGGGTGCCACAGGCCGAGGAGGCGCGCCTGCTGGCCGAGCACCGCGAGCGGCACGGCGACGTGCCGCCCTGCAACCGGGCCCTGCCCCGCACGCGCGACGCCAGGCGCCGCTTCGTGGAGAGGTTCGGAGGGGACCCCGACTGAGACCCCGAAGCACCTTCGGTGAGGCGCGAATAACGCGATAACCATCGCAATCCTGTGAAAAGCTCTACTTGTGGCACATTTTGGACCGTGATATAAGGACTCAGGCGAGGAGCTGAAGACTTCTCAAGCTCGTTTGGAGGCTCTGCATGCGCAAGTTCTTGGTTTCCCTGATCGCCGTGGCCGCGCTCGGTGCCGGCACTGCATTCGCACAGGGCGGTTACTGGGCGGGCTTCAGCGTGGGCTACCCCGGTGCGGCCCTCCACTTCGGGATCGATGACATCGCCCCCGGCCTCGCGGCCCGCATCAACGCCGGCTACAACTACATCGGCACGGCGGGCTTCGCGCTCGGCGCCGACGTCCTCTACGACCTCGCGGTCGACACCGGCACGGCCCCCATCGACGTCTACGTCGGCGGCGGCGTGGGCCTGGGCATCGGCGCGGGCGTGAACGTGGGCGTGAACGCCTTCGCCGGCGGCGAGTTCAGCCTGGCGCAGGCGGGCCTCCCCGAAGGCGGCGTCTTCCTCGAGGCCGGTCCGGCCATCGCCTTCAACCCGTTCTCCTTCGGCGTCACGGCCAAGCTCGGCTTCAACTACCACTTCTAAGCGCAGCTCTACCGAACGAACGGGCCCCCGCCTCGCGCGGGGGCCTTCGCTTGGGAGCGGCCTCCGGAGCGCCGCCGAGGCTCAGGTCAGCAGGTAGAGGACGTCGGTGACGGCGCCGGGCAGGTCCTCGGTCCTCAGCCCGCGCTTCTTGATGCTGAAGCCGGGCGGGTAGCGCGTCAGCTCCACCGAGAACGGGAGCTGCTTCATCTTCTTGGCGTCGTAGTCCAGGCCGTCGACGTCGTCCACGTGCAGGCTGATCTGCACGTCGGTCATGTGCTCCTTGACGGTCGCCACGCCCTTCGCGCCGGCGAGGATGCGCAGCCGCGTCAGCTCCACGAACGCCTTCACCTCGGGCGGGAACGGCCCGTGGGCCTCGCGCAGCTCCTTGGCCACGCGCGAGACCTCGGCCAGCGAGTCGGTCTCGGCGAAGCGGCCGTAGTAGGCCACCCGCTCGTCGTCGTCCTGCACGTAGGTGGGGCTGAGGCGCGCGTCCACCGACAGGTCGATGGTCACCTGGGGCCGCTCTGCGGCCATCTCCTCGCCCTTCAGCTTCGCGATCTCCTCGGCGAGCAGCTCGGTGTAGACCTCGAGCGACACGGCGCTGATGTGCCCGTGCTGCTCGGGGCCGAGCAGGTTCCCCACGCCGCGTATCTCCATGTCCTTCTCGGCCAGCAGGTGGCCGGAACCGAGGTCGTTCAGCTCGGCGATAGCGTACAGGCGGCGCTGCGCCTGCTCGGTGAGGCGGCCCGGGTAGAGCAGGTAGGCCCAGGCCTCGGTCTCGCGCCGGCCGACGCGGCCGCGGAGCTGGTAGAGCTGTGCCAGGCCGAGCCTGTCGGCGCGCTCGATGACCAGCGTGTTCGCGCCGGTGATGTCGAGGCCCGACTCGACGATCGTCGTCGAGAGCAGCACGTCGTAGGCGCCCTCGTCGAAGCCGATCATCACCTCCTCGAGCTCGTCCTCCGGCATCTGCCCGTGCGCGACGCCGATGCGCGCCTCCGGCACGAGCTGCGAGAGCGTGCGGGCCCGCAGGCTCATGGAGCCCACGCGGTCGTGGATGTAGAACACCTTCCCGCCGCGCTCCAGCTCGTACAGGACCGCGTCGCGCACGGTGAGCGGGTCGTACGGCTGCAGCACCGTCTGGATGGGCTTGCGACCGCGCGGCGGCGTGAGGATCTGGCTGACGTCGCGCAGACCGACGAGGCTCATGTAGAGCGTGCGCGGGATCGGCGTCGCCGACAGCGACAGCACGTCGACGTCGGCCTTGAGGCTCTTCAGGCGCTCCTTCTGCCCCACGCCGAAGCGGTGCTCCTCGTCCACGATCAGCAGCCCCAGGCGCTTGTACTCGATGGCCTCGGCCAGCAGCCTGTGGGTGCCGACGACGACGTCCACCCCGCCCTCCTTGAGGCCCTTGAGCACGTCGCGGGCGTGCCTGTCTGGGGTGAAGCGCGAGAGCATCTCCACGCGCACGGGCAGGCCCTCGAAGCGCGCCCTGAACGTCTCGTAGTGCTGCTTGGCCAGCACGGTGGTGGGCACGAGCATGGCCACCTGGTAGCCGTGCCCCACGACGCGGTGGGCGGCGCGGATGGCCACCTCCGTCTTGCCGAAGCCCACGTCGCCCGAGATGAGGCGGTCCATGGGCACCTCGCGCTCGAGGTCGGCGAAGACGTCAGCGACGGCCTTGGCCTGGTCGGGCGTCAGCTCGAAGGCGAAGTTCTTCTCGATGAGCGGGTCCCAGTCAGGCAGCGGCGGGAACGCCGTGCCCGTGGACACCTGCCGCTTGGCGTAGGCCTTGATCAGCTCGGCGGCCAGCTCGGAGGCGTTGACGCGCGCCTTCTCGCGCGCCCGCGCCCACTCGTTGGTGCCGAGGGTCGAGAGGCGCGGCGGGTCGTCGGTCGTGCCCGGATGGCGCCGCAGCAGCGGCAGCTGCTCCACCGGCAGGTAGAGCTTGCCCTCGCC
>CAZGXF010000161.1:0-4516 GCA_964529575.1 uncultured bacterium | reverse complement strand
TCACCTTCGACGTCGAGCAGGGCAAGAAGGGCCTCCAGGCAGCCAACGTGGTCGTTACCGCGCCGGCCGCCGGCGGTCGTTACTGACCTGACGCTCTAGCTATCACGCTTAGCGAACCTGAGGCGCCCGGGAGACCGGGCGCCTCTCTTCGTCGCGCGCCCGCCGGGACGAGACGCCTGCGCTCGCGGCCGCGCCGCGCGCTGCCTGCCCGGGGGTCGGGGCTCAGTTCCAGCGACGGCGGCGACGCCTGACGTGCAGGCGCGGCGCCTCCGCCGACCTGGCGCTGACGCCCAGGTAGAACTCCTGCACGTTCTCGTTGCCGCGCAGCTCGTCGGCGGTGCCCTCGAGCACGAAGCGGCCGCCCTCCAGCACGTAGCCGTAGTCGGCGATCGCCAGGGCCTGGTTGGCGTTCTGCTCCACGAGGAGCACGCCCATGCCGCCCCTGTTGATGTCGCGGATCACGCCGAAGATCTCCTCCACGAGGAGCGGCGCCAGGCCCAGGCTCGGCTCGTCGAGCATCAGTACCTTGGGGCGGCTCATCAGCGCGCGCGAGATGGCGAGCATCTGCTGCTCGCCACCGGAGAGCGTGCCGCAGGGTTGGCGCTGCCTCTCCGCCAGGCGGGGGAAGGTCTCGAACACGCGCTCCAGGTCCTCCTGCACGCCCCTCCTGTCGCGGCGGTGGTAGGCGCCGAGGCGCAGGCTCTCGGCGACGGTCAGGTCGGGGAACATGCCCCGGTCCTCTACGACGTAGGCGATGCCTGCCTGCGAGATCGCCTCGGTGCTCCAGCGCGTGACGTCGCGACCGCCCACCCTCACGCGGCCCTTGCGAGGCTCGTCGTCGATGAGCCCCATGATCGTCTTCAGCATCGTGCTCTTGCCGGCGCCGTTCGAACCGAGGACGGCCACGCACTGCCCCGGGGCCACGGTGAGCGAGACGCCCTTCAGCACCCTCAGCTGCCGGTGGTAGCCGCTCTCGACAGTTACCAGCTCGAGGAACGGCTGGGCCCCGGACGGCGCGCCGGCGTCCCGAGGCGCCACGGCAGCCGCGCCCGGAGCGCTCACAACGCCCCCGCCGGCTCGCCCGCCAGGCGCGAGCTGCCCAGGTAGGCCGCGATCACCGTCGGGTCGTCCTGCACCTCGCGCGGCGTGCCGTCGGCGATGAGCGTGCCGTGGTCGAGGACGATCACCCTGTCGGCCATGCCGCCCACGACCCGCAGGTCGTGCTCCACCACGAGCATCGTGAGGTCGAGCTCGCGCCGCAGCCTCAGCAGGGTGACCATCGTGTCGTCCTTCTCCTCGACGGTCATGCCCGCGGTCGGCTCGTCGAGGAGCAGGAGCGTCGGCTCGGTCGCCAGCGCCCGCGCCACCTCGATCAGCTTCTGGACGCCGTAGGGCAGCGCGCCCACGGGCTGGTCGCGGTAGGCCTGCAGGTCGAGGAGGTCCATGAGCTCCTCGACGCGACGGCGCTGCGCCACCTCGTCGCGCACCCAGCGCGGGGTGGCGAAGAGCGCGTCGAACAGGTTCGCGCGCACGTGCATGTGCCGGCCCAGGAGGAGGTTCTCGAGGGTCGTCATCTGCTTGAAGAGCTCGATGTTCTGGAAGCTGCGGCCGATGCCGAGGCGCGCGACCCGCGGCGGCGCCAGGCCGGTGATGTCGCGGCCGCGCCAGGAGACGCGGCCCGACTGCGGACGGTAGAAGCCGCAGACGACGTTGAAGACGCTGGTCTTGCCGGCTCCGTTGGGCCCGATGAGCGCGGTGACCTGGCCCTCCTCGAGGGCGAAGCCGACGCTCGACAGGGCGGTCAGGCCCCTGAAGGAGAGGGTGACGTCGCTGAGCTCGAGCAGAGGGGCCATGCGTCGGGTAGGGCGGCGGCGCTCGGGGAGGCCGCCGCCCCGTGCTCGTCCTACAGGGTCAGCCAGTCGGAGACCGGCCGCAGGCCCTGCGGGGTGACCTGCAGGAGCATCACGGAGTTGTTGCCGCGCGGGCCGTCGGCGAACGACAGCGACGCGTAGAGGCCCTCGTCGTAGCCGTCGATCTGCTGCAGCGCGGCGAGGAACGACTCGCGGGTGAGGTCGGGTCCCGCGGCGCGGAGCGCCTCGACCAGCGGCTGCGCGAAGGCGATGCCGGCGAGCGCGCGGAACGGGTCGGTCGCGATGCTCGGCGCGTACGCCCTGATCACGTCCATGTAGAGCTGGTCGGCGATGGGGTCGCCGTTGCCCTCGCCGAGGATCACGCTGGGCAGGCGCAGGAACACGCTGAAGAGCGCGCCCTGCATGCCGGGGTTCGCCATCAGGCTCGGGTCGAGCAGGGTGACCGTGGCCAGCATCTGCGGCTTGAAGTCGAGGCGCTGGAACTCGTTCACCAGGTTCGCCGCGGCCGTGGGGTCTGAGAAGAGCAGCACGCTGTCGGCGCCCGAACCGGTCAGGCGCAGCGCCTGCACCCCGAGGTTCGTGGTGCCGCGCTCGTAGCTCACGCGGTCGCCTACGGTGACCTCGTAGCCCTGCTCGCGCAGGCGGGCGACCTCCTCCTCGAGGCCGCGCAGGCCGGCCTGCCCGTAGCCGTCGTTCTGGTAGAAGATCGCGATGTTGCGGCTGCCGAGCTCGGTGACGGCGTGGCGCGTCATCAGCGCCGCCTCCACCACGTAGTCGGTGAAGGTGGTGAACACCAGGCCGCCGGACCGCTCGGCGAACACCTCGCTGCCGGTGGCGGGCCCGACCCAGGGCACGCCGGCGCGCTGGATCAGCGGCAGGGCCGCCAGGCCGTTGGCCGTGCCCACGCCGCCCACGAAGGCGAAGACGTTCTCGCGGTCGATGAGCTCGCGCACCGCCGAGACCGTGCGCGCCGGGTCGTAGCCGTCGTCGCGCGCCTCGAGCACGAGCTGCCGCCCGTGGATGCCGCCCTGGTCGTTGATGTAGCGGAAGTAGGCGTCGATGGCCGTGGCCACCGTGCCCCACGCCGCCGCCGGACCCGACTGCGGGCCCCACGTGCCGATCACGATCTCGGTGTCGGTGACGCCGTTCTGGGCCGAGCCGACGCCTAGCGCCAAGGCCACGACGAAGACGAGAACCAAGAGCCTCTTCATGTCGCTCCTCTCCCCGCGGGGCGGGACGAGCAAGGTTGTGCGTTACGGCGAGGGTACCACACGCCCGCCGCGCCGGACGGCCCGCTACTCGCGTGCGGGACGCGCGCCGCGGACCCGGCACCGCCGCCCTGGTGCGCGTGGCGGCGGAGGCCGGCCGGTGCCCGGCCGAGCCCTAGACCCGCTTTACGTCGGGGCGGCCGAGCAGCCCGTGCGGCCGCAGGAGCAGCACGATGATCACGGCGAGGAAGGCGAAGCTCGCCTTGAACTCGAGCGACACGTAGACGCCCACGACCAGCTCCAGCACGCCCAGCACGTAGCCGCCCAGGACGGCGCCGGGGAGGCTGTTCATGCCCCCGATGACGGCCGCCACGAACCCTTTCGAGAGCGGGTCGAGCATCATCGTCGGGTTCAGGAGCGTCGTGGGTGCGAACAGCAGCGCCGCGGCCGTCGCCAGCACGGCCGCCGCCGCCCAGGTGGCCATCAGCACCGTGCGCACGGGCAGCCCCATCGCCTCGGCCACGTCGGCGCGCTGCGCCACGGCGCGCATGGCCACGCCGAGCTTCGTGAACGACAGCAGGGCCCACAGGGCGAGCATCAGCACCACGCCCAGCGAGGCCGTCACCAGCGAGGCCAGGCTGAACGAGGCGCCGGCCCAACGCACGATCCGGTCCTGCACCAGCGTGGGCAGGAGCTTGTTGTCGGTGCCGAAGACCAAGGCGTCGAACCCGCCCAGCGCCAGCGCCAGGCCGAGCGTGAGGATGATCAGCCCCAGGTCGCTGGTGGTACGGGCCGGCCTGACGACCAGCAGGTAGATGGCGCCGCCGATGACCGCGGCCGCGGCCAGCGCGAGGGCGAACGAGAGCCCGAACGGCAGGTCGAGCCGGGTGAGGAACACGTAGGCCAGGAACGTGCCCAGCACGCCCACGTCGCCGTGGGCGAAGTTCAGGATGCGCGTGGTGCGGTAGAGGAGCACCAGGCCCAGAGCGACGAGGGCGTACACGGAGCCCACCGTGGCGCCGCTCACCAGCACCTGGAGGACGGAGCCGAGGCCGCTCACGCCCGCCCCCGCGGCGCGCTGCCTCCACGTCGGGACCGCGTCACATCGGCCACGTCTTCCAGTACCTCCGCACCTTCAGCCAGCGCCCGTACAGGCCGGCCGGCTCGATCATCAGGACGAGGATCACCACGAGCCCGAAGACGAGCTGCGACCAGGCCCTGAACGTCGAGAGGTAGACCTCGAGCCCGCTGATGAACCCGGCGCCCACGAGCGCGCCGGGCAGCAGCCCCAGCCCGCCCACGACGACCATCAGCAGGAACTTGATCGAGAGGAGCAGGTTGAAGCTCTCGGGCGTCAGGTAGCCCACGAGCGGCCCGTAGAGCGCGCCGGCGAGGCCGGCGATGCCCGCCGAGACCACGAACGCCAGCGTCTTGTGC
>CAZGXF010000160.1:0-4559 GCA_964529575.1 uncultured bacterium | reverse complement strand
CCGACGAGCTGCTGGAGCGCGCCTGGGACGAGAACGCCGACCCGTTCACGAACGCGGTGAGGATCACGATCTCGGCGCTGCGGAAGCGGCTCGGTGAGCCGTGGCTCATTGCCACGGTGCCGGGCGTGGGTTACCGCATAGACGTGGACGGCGAGGGAGCGTGACCCGCCCTCCGGGCGTGAGCGTCCGGCTGCGGCTCACCCTCAGCTACGCCGCGTTCCTAGTGGTGGCGGGCACGGTGCTGCTCGCCATCGTGTGGGTGTTCCTCCTGCGGTACGTGCCGCCCGAGGCCGTCAGCACGAGGCAGGGCTTCTGGCCCGGCCGCGACGACCTGGTCCGCGCCTTCGCG
The DNA here is from genome assembly GCA_964529575.1 of uncultured bacterium. Classification (GTDB taxonomy): domain Bacteria; phylum Deinococcota; class Deinococci; order Deinococcales; family Trueperaceae; genus DASRWD01. The sequence continues at coordinate 4,210 of CAZGXF010000160.1, read as the reverse complement.
CCCAGGGCGGCGGGGGGGTTCGTCTGCCTTCTCGTCTTCGGCCTGGTAGGCGGCTGGGTGCTGGCCGGCCGGATGCTCGCCCCGCTCGACCGCATCACCCGCGCGACGCGCCAGGCGGCGAGGGGCTCGCTGTCGCACCGCATCGAGCTCGAGGGCCGCATGGACGAGTTCAGCGAGCTGGCCGACGCCTTCGACAACATGCTCGCCCGCCTGGAGGCCCAGGTGGCCGAGCAGCAGCGCTTCGCGGCGAACGCGTCGCACGAGCTGCGCACGCCGCTGGCGATCACGCGGACGCTCCTCGAGGTGGCCAGGAGCGACCCGGGGCACGACCAGCGGCAGCTCATCGAGAGGCTGCTCACCGTGAACGCCCGGTCGATCGAGCTCACCGAGGCCCTGCTGGCGCTCAGCCGCAGCGACCAGCGCTCGTTCCCGTTGGAGCCCGTCGACATGTCGCTGGTCGTGGACGAGGCCGTGGAGACGCTCCTGCCGCTCGCGGAGAGGCACGGCGTGGACGTCCAGGTAGACGCGGACCCGGCGCCCACCCTGGGCTCGCACGCGCTGCTGCTGCAGATGGCGACGAACCTCGTGCACAACGCGATCGTCCACAACCTGGACGAGGGCGGCGTCGTGAGGGTCACCGCGGCGGTCGGGCCGGAGCACGGCGTGCTCACCGTCGAGAACACCGGGGACGTCATCCCGCCCCAGCTCGTCGCGACCCTCACGGAGCCGTTCCAGAGGGGTCCGGGCCGCGTCCGCAGCAGCCACGCCGGCGTGGGCCTCGGGCTGGCGATCGTGCGGAGCGTCTGCCGGGCTCACGGCGGCGACCTCACGCTCGCGCCCCGCCCCGGCGGCGGGCTGGTCGCGACCGTGCGCCTGCCGCTCGCCGCCGAGCCCGCCGAGGTCGTGGCGCCCCGCGTGGAGGACGGGCCTCACTCGACGGCGAAGTCGAAGTAGGCGTCGGGGTAGGGCTCGTCGACCAGCGTGTAGTGCCACCACTCGGGCTCGTAAGCGGCGAAGCCGCACGCCTCCATTAGCTGGCGCAGCAGCCGGCGACGGCGGGCGGCGACCGGGTCCAGCCCACCCGCCCCGTGACGTGACAGCGGGTCCATGAAGTCGAAGCCGGTCCCCATGTCGAGCAGCGCGCCGGTGGCCAGGTCGCGGAGCGTGAGGTCGACGGCGCCGCCGCGGCTGTGCGCGGAACGGGCGGCCACGTACCCCGCGGCGAACAGGTCCCGCTTGTCCACGTGCGGGTAGAAGCGGCGCTTCGTCCTGCCGTCCTCGGGCAGCTGCGCCCACAGCGCGAAGCGGTCCACCGCCCGCTGCGGGCGGTACGCGTCCCACACGAAGACCCCGAGGCCGAGGGCGGCCGCCTCCGCCTGCACCAGGCCCAGCGCCGCGCACAGCTCGCGCGTGCCCACGATCCGGTTCGCCAGGTAGCCGTCCACCGGCGCGCCCGTGAAGTTGTCGCTGGTGGCGTACTTGGCGTCCCAGCGCACGCCCGGCACGGCCTCGTCCAGGTAGACGAAGCCGTCGGGTAGCGCGCCTCCGGTCGCCGCCGCTGAGCCACCCGGCCTCGCTCCCACCCTCGAGCTACCCGTCGCCACCCCGTCCCCCGCGCTACCCGTCGCCGCCCCCGCCGTCTCGCCTCGGGTCGGCGCCCGCGACGCCGCACCCCCAGCCGACGCCCGACTCACCGGGAGCCTCCCGCCAGCGCCGAGGCGATCAGCCGGTCCAGCACCTCGCCGAGCGGCAGGCCGGCAGCGGCCATCATCCGCGGGTAGCGGCTGTACGAGGTCATGCCGGGCATGGTGTTCACCTCGTTCAGCACGAGCTTGCCGTCGCGCTTCAGGAACAGGTCCACCCGTGCGAGCCCGCGGCAGCCGAGGGCGCGGTAGAGGGCCTTCGCCGTCTCGACCACACGGGCGCGCTCCTCGTCGCTCACCTGGGCGGGCACGAGGTGGGTGGCGTTCTCGGAGCCGGACTCCGGGTCGTCCTCCTGGTGGATGCGGAAGAAGCCGTGCGCCAGGGCGACCTGGTCGACCTCGCCCACGACCAGGTCGCGGCCCGTGCCGAGCACCGCGCAGCCGACCTCGCTGCCGTCGACCGCCTCCTCGACGAGGACCTTCGCGTCGTACCGCCGGGCCTCCGCGAGGGCGGGCGCGAGCTCCTCGCGGCAGGACACCTTGCTGACGCCGAAGGACGACCCCGAGCGCGCCGGCTTCACGAAGACCGGGTACGGGAACGGCGGCTCGGCCACCGGCTCGCCCGGCCAGGCGACCTCGAACCGGGGCGTGGCGACGCCCACGCTCCGCGCCACCAGGTAGGCGAGCGACTTGTCCATGCACAGGACCGAGCTCTGGACGTCGCAGCCGACGTAGGGGACGCCGGAGAGTTGCAGCAGGCCCTGGACCGCGCCGTCCTCGCCATGCTCGCCGTGCAGGAGCGGGAGGACGACGTCGAGCCCGAGGGCCTCCCACCCGCCCGTCCCCCTGACCAGGAGCCCGCGCACGCTCCTGTCCGGCGCCAGCACGGCCTGGCGTCCGCCCTCGATGCCGGCCTCGGGACCGTCGCACAGTCGCCACTCGCCGTCCCTCGAGATGCCCACCCAGACGAGCTCGTACCTAGAAGCGTTCAGGCACCGCCCGACCTGGCGAGCGGACCTGACCGAGACGTCGTGCTCCTCCGAGGCGCCGCCGAAGAGGACCCCGACCCGCGGCCTACCGCTCACGGCCGGCCTCCGCCACGAACCTCGCGCAGTCGCCCAGGCTGCCCTCGACCATCTGCCTCAGCGCGCGACGCGTGTGGAAGGCCGCGTGGGGCGTGACGATCACGTTGGGGAGGGCCAGGAGCCGGGTCAGGTGGGGGTGATCGACGGGGCGGCCGCGGTGGTCGGCGTAGAAGACCGCCTCCTCGCCCTCGAGCACGTCGAGGGCCGCGCCGCCCAGCCGCCCCGACTCGAGCGCCGCCAGCAGGGCCCCGGTGTCGACCAGGCCACCGCGGCTGGTGTTCACGACGACGGCGGTGGGCTTCATCAGCGCGATGCGCTCGCGGTTCAGCAGGTGCCGGGTGCTCGGGGTGAGGGGCGTGTGCAGCGTCACGACGTCGCTCAGGCCCAGCAGCTCGTCGAGCGGAACGTAGTCCAGGCGCGCCTTGGGCCTGTGGTCGTGGGCGACGACGCGGCAGCCGAACGCCTGCAGCCGCCTGGCCACGGCCTGGCCGATGCGGCCGGTCCCGACCACCCCCACGGTCAGGTCGCGCATGTCGACACCCGGGTCGCCCAGGCGGAGGTCGCCGCTGTCCACGCGCCGGAGCGTCGCCCGCGCGCCGCGCACGGCCATGAGGACCAGCATCGCCGTGAAGTCGGCGACCCCGTCGGGCGAGTACGCGACGTTGCGCACCCTGAGGCCGATGCTCTCGGCGTAGGCCACGTCCACGTGGTCCAGGCCGACGCTCCGCGAGGAGACCAGCTCCACGCCCGCCCGCCTCAGCGCCAGCAGGGCGTCCCTGGGCACGTGCGTCTTGTGGCCGACGCTCACGCAGCGCGTGCGGAGGGCCAGCGACGCGTTCTCTTCGCGTGGCGGGGCGGGCGTCGTGACGACGTCCACGCCCAGCCGCGCGGCGGCGTCCCTGACCAGCGCGGCCTCGTCGGGCCCACAGCCGTAGACCGTGACGCCGACGCGCGCGGGCGCCTCCGGCGCGGCGGAGCCTGGCGCTCGCGAAGAGGAGCGGACTGGGTCGGCCTCGAGGGCAGCGGGCCCTCGCGCCCGCGAACCGGGTGGCGGAACGGTGCTCTCGGTGACTGGCATGCGGCCAGTCAACCGAGAGCCGTGTTGCCGGGTCGTTCGCGGATCTCGATACGCGGACGATAGGCGCGTCCGGCCACCGGCGGCGCGCGCGTCCCCCTCGCCTCGAGGCGACGCGAGGCGGGGCGGCGTTCCCCTCTACGCCGCCCCGCCTCAGCCGGCCGCCCGCTACGCCCGCACGGGGAGCCGGCCGCCGGCTCCCGGAGCTAGCCCGCCGCCGTCCACCCCGCGTCGACGGCCACCTCGGCGCCGTTCACGCCGCTGGCCTCGTCCGAGGCGAGGAAGAGGATCAGGTTCGCGACCTCCTCGGGCTTCAGCGTACGCGGGTTCGCGGCGTGCCACTTGCCGTACTGCGCCAGCGCCTCGTGGTCGAACCTCGCCGGGTCGGCGCCGGCCATGATGTTCGT
>CAZGXF010000159.1:0-4559 GCA_964529575.1 uncultured bacterium | reverse complement strand
ACGTGCTCTACCAGCTGGCCGGCGGCCTGCGCTCGGCGATGGGCTACTGCGGCGCGCCCGACCTGGACGCGTTCCGCGAGAACGCCCGCTTCGTGCAGATCACGCAGGCGAGCCTCGTCGAGTCGCACCCGCACGACGTCACCATCACGGCGGACGCGCCCAACTACTCGGTCAGCCGCTGACCCAGGGACCGCCGGTCAGAGCCTGACCTCGTGGTCGCCCGACTCGCCGATCAGCGCGAGCCGGTCCTGCAGCGGTGCGACCCCGAACTTCAGCGCGTGGCTGTAGGGCGACAGCACGCGCTCCGCCGGCTGGCCCAGGGGCAGGAGGTGGGCGCGCAGGCGCTCGAACTGCCGCTTCGTCTCGGCGTCGCGGCGCGACAACGCCGCGGCGGCCTTGCCGCGCAGGCGCGAGAGCGTCGCCTCGAGGTGCCAGCGGCCGCGCTTGACGGTGCCGCGCAGCGTGGGGTCCACGCCCTCCACGTGGGCGAGCAGCTCGTCGAAGACCGCCTCCAGGGCGTTCGTGGCGCGGTTGAAGGCCGACGCCGAGCCGTGGCGCTCCAGCAGCACCCGGGCCAGCTCGCCGTCGGGGTCGGCGCGCAGGCGCGCGGCGGTGAGGCCGTAGGCGTCCAGCAGGCGCGCGGCGGCCGGCTCCAGGACCGTCACGGTGGCGCGCGGCCAGGCCAGCGGCATGGGCACTCCGTGCAGCTCGTAGACCCCGCGCAGCTGGGCCACGTAGGCGAGCTCGCCGGGCCCCAGCACCGACACTGCCGTCGGCAGCAGCGCGTCTTGCACCACCGGCCTCAGGCCGGCGGCGGGCGTCACCGACGTGGGGTCGTCGCGCAGGCGCGCCAGCACGTCCTCTCTCGACAGCCGCGTGCCGCCCGCCACGAACGCGCCGCCCTCCGCCCTCAGGAGCTGGCGGAGCGGCAGACCGTCCGGGCCCGGCAGCTCGACGAACAGGTTCGTCGCCCCCTGGCCCCTGCCCAGCTGGGGGTCGTAGCCGAGCCGCCGCAGGCGCCTCCCGGCCTCGTTGACTCGCTCCGGCCCGGCCAGCGGGTCCTCGAGCTCGCGCTCCAGCACGCCGGCGAAGAGGCCGGCCACCGCCGGCTCGAGCGGGTCCACGACCACGACCCCCGTGTGGGCGAGGAGGCGGTAGAGCTGGGCGACGAACCAGTCGGCGAAGCTGCGCGACGCGGCCGCCGTCTCCCTCAGGAGCCCCAGGACCTCCCCCTCGCAGGGCGGCCGCGGCGTGTGCTGCGCCAGCGAGGCCGCCACCGACCCGACCGTCTCCTGGCTGAGGGGTATGCGGCCCACGGCCACGCCGTCGGGGAGGTCCACCTCCACGCGCCGCAGGGTCTCGGAGGCGTCCAGCAGGTAGGCGTGGTCCACCTCGGCGACGTCGTGGTCCTGCGTGGCGACCCAGAACACCGGCACCACCGGGCGGTCCTCCGAGTCGAGCCGCTCGGCCAGCCGCACCGCCGTCATCGCCTTGGCCAAGGTGTACATGGGACCGGTGAGGAGCCCGGCCTGCTGGCCCGTGACCACGGCCATCGCCCGCGGGTGGGCCAGCCTCTCGATGCTGGCGAGCGTCCTGCTCGAGGCCCCCAGCCGCTCGGCGTGGGGTCGCAGGGCGGCGGCGAGGGCCGCGCGGTCGACGTCGCGACGAAGGGCCAGGGCGGAGTCGAGGTCGCCGGGCCCGAGCTGGAAGAACCCCTCCAGGCCCCCTGACAGGTAGGCGGTGCGCAGGTCGGGAGGTCGCATGTCCGGTCGCACGGAGCACTCTACCGAGCCGCGGCCCGACGCCGGGTCGCGTCGCGCGTGTGTCACGTCAGACCGGGCCCCCGCAGTGGTAGAGTCCCCGTGCTCGGCGCCTCAGGCGCCAACTCGACGTCCCGTCCGGGGGGAGGACGCTGACCGCCTTCCACGGGCGGACCGGCCCGAGGCATCATGCAGATCCACACAGACCTGGCACCCGCTGGACCGTACGACGACGTGGTAGTGCTCATCGACGTGCTGCGCACCGGCACGCTGGCGCCGATGCTGCTCGACCTCGGCCTGTCCCGCTTCGCGCTCACCGGCTCGGTGCGGCGGGCGCGGCAGGAGGCGGAGTCGGACCCTGGCGTCCTGCTGATGGGCGAGCGCGGCGGCTTCCCCCCCGAGCGCTTCAACCACGGCACCTCGCCCGCCGCGCTGCGCCACCTCGACGTGCGCGGCCGCGCGGCGGTGATCCTCACCGAGAACGCGCCCAAGGCCCTCGCCGCCGTCTCCTCCGCCCCGGCCGTGGTCCTCGCCTCGCTGCTGAACGCCCGCGCCGCCGCCGAGCTGGCGGCGCGACGCTCGCGCGGCAAGGTCTTCCTCGTCTGCTCCGGTTTCGCCGGCGAGCCCGACCTGGACGACGCGCTGGCGGCGGGCCTCGTCGCCGGCCTGCTGCGGGACGCCGCGGCGGACGAGGTCGTGCAGACCGGCGCGACGGCGCTGGCGATCGCGATGCTGCGCTCCTACCCCGACCCCATAGAGGCCCTGTGGCACTCCTCGGTCGGGAACTTCCTGCGCGCGCTGGGCAGCGACCAGGACCTGGGCCTGGCCGGCGCGGCCTCCCTCTCGCCCACCGCGCCGGTCCTGTCGGCCGTGGACGACGAGGGCGTGGCGCCCCTGTACCGCTTCGCCCGGCCGGAGGCCGCTTAGAGGCGTGCGCAACTACGTCCTCGGGCTGCCGCTCGACGCCGTTTCGCTGGAGGAGGCCGCCGCCTGGGTGCTCGACGGCCTGCGGCGCGGGAGGGCGTCCGGGGAGCCCGGGCGCCTGGTGGTGACCCTCAACCCCGAGATCGTCGTGCGCTCGCGGAGCGACCACGCGTTGGGCGAGGCCATCAGGCGGGCCGACCTGGTCGTCGCCGACGGCGTGGGCGTGGCCTGGGCCGCTCGCCGGCAGGGCGTCGAGCTCCCGGGCCGCGTGCCCGGCGTCGACCTGGTGCAGCGCGTGCTGGAGCTGGGCGGGGGCGACGTCACGGTCTACCTCCTGGGCGGCCGGCCGGGCGTGGCCGAGGCCGCCGCGCGCGCGGTGGAGCGACGCTACGGGACGCGGGTCTTGGGCGCGCACCACGGCTACTTCGCGAGCGACGAGGAGACCGCCGCCGTCGTGCGCGCGGTGCGCGAGAGCGGCGCTGGCCTGCTGCTGGCCGGCCTGGGCGAGCGGCAGGAGACGTTCCTCCACCGCCACGCCGCCGAGCTCGGCGCCGCCGTGCTGGTGGGCGTGGGCGGCACGATCGACGTGCTGGCCGGGCACGTGCGGCGCATGCCGCGCTGGACCTCGCGCCTGGGCGTGGAGTGGCTGTTCCGCGTGGGGCTGGACCCGAAGCGGTGGCGGCGCGCGCCGCGGCTGTGGCGGTTCGCGATGCTGGTGCTGGGCAGGAGGCGCTCGGGCGCCTAGGCGACGACCGTGCTCTCCTCGGCCGAGGCCGGTGCCGACGACGCCTGCGGCCTACCGGCCGGGTAGCGGCCGTCGAAGCAGGCGAGGCAGACGCCCGCGAGGCCGAGCGCCCGCTTCAGACCCTCCTCGGAGAGGTACGCGAGCGAGGTGGCGCCGATGCGCTGCCTGATCTCCTCGACGCTGAGGGTGGCGGCGGCCAGCTCCTGGCGCGCGGCCGTGTCGATGCCGTAGTAGCAGGGGTAGCGGATCGGCGGGCTCGACACCCGGAAGTGCACCTCGGTGGCGCCGGCCTCGTAGAGGAGCCGGACGATGCGGCCGGAGGTCGTGCCGCGCACGATGGAGTCGTCCACCAGCACGACGCGCTTGCCGGCCACGGCGGTCGTGGCGGCGAGCTTCAGCCTCACCTTCTGGTCGCGCAGGTGCTGGGTGGGGTTGATGAACGAGCGGCCGGCGTAGGGCGAGCGGTAGAGGCCCAGGTCGTACGCCACGCCGCTGGCCCTGGCGTAGCCGATCGCCGCCGCCAGGCCCGACTCGGGGACGCCGACGACGACGTCCGCCTCGACCGGCGCGACGCGCGCCAGCTCCTCGCCCATGCGCACGCGGGCCTCGTGCACCGACACGCCGCCCAGCACCGAGTCGCCGCGCGCGAAGTAGATCCACTCGAAGGCGCACGGGGTGGGGCGCGGGGCGAGCACCTGCTCGGAGCGCAGGCCGCCTTCGTCGGCCACGACCAGCTCGCCCGGGCGCACGTCGCGCACGTACTCGGCGCCCACGACGTGCAGCGCCGCCGGCTCGGAGGCGAGCACCCAGCCGCCGTCAGGCAGGGCGCCGACCACCAGCGGTCTCACGCCGTTGCGGTCGCGCAGGCCGATGAGCCGCTGCTGGTCCATGAGCACGACGGAGAAGCCGCCCTCGAGCTCGGTCATCGCCATCGCCGTGGCCCGCACGAGGTCCAGGCGCGAGTAGCGGGCGATGAGGTTGAGCATCACCTCGGAGTCGTTGGTCGTCTGGAAGACCGCGCCGGCGGCCAGCATGGCGTTCCTCAGCTCGCGGGCGTTCGTGAAGTTGCCGTTGTGCGCCAGCGCCAGCACGCCCTTGTTCGAGCGCACGGTCAGGGGCTGGGCGTTGAA
>CAZGXF010000158.1:0-4642 GCA_964529575.1 uncultured bacterium | reverse complement strand
GCCTGTTCATGATCGTGGTGGCCGGCGAGTTCAACGCCGGCAAGTCGAGCCTGCTGAACGCCCTGCTGGGCGAGACCGTCATGCCGGAGGGCGTCACGCCCACCACCGACCGCATCACCGTCGTCACGCACGGCGAGCGTGTCACGGAGCGGGAGGAGGGGCCGGCCGTCGTCTACCGCTCGCACCCCGCGCCCCTGCTGCAGGACATCGCCCTGGTGGACACGCCGGGCACGAACGCCATCATCAAGCGCCACCAGGAGCTCACCGAGCGCTTCGTGCCGCGCGCCGACCTCCTGCTGTTCGTCACGTCGTCCGACAGGCCCTTCACCGAGAGCGAACGGCGGTTCCTCGAGCTGATCGCCTCGTGGGGCCGCAAGGTGATCATGGTGGTCAACAAGGTCGACATCCTCGACACCGACGAACAACGGGCCGAGGTGCAGCGCTACGTGCGCGACAACGCCCGCGACACCCTGGGCGTGACCCCCGAGGTCTTCCTCGTCAGCGCGAAGCGTGCCGAGCGGGCGCGCGAGGAGGGCGACGAGCAGGCGCTAGAGGCTTCCGGGGTACCGGCGCTGTCCCGGGCGATCGCCGAGCGCCTGGGCGCCGAGCGGCCCCGCCTGAAGCTGCTCTCCCCCCTCGGCGTCGCGCAGCGGCTCGTGAGCCTCCACCAGGACCAGCTCGCCGCGCGCCTGGCCCTCCTCACCGACGACAGCGCGAGCCTCGAGGAGATCGAGCGCCAGCGCCAGCAGTTCGACCGCGACATGCGCCGGGAGTTCGAGGGCTACGTGCTGCGGGTCAAGCAGGTGGTGCGCGAGGTCAAGGAGCGCGGCGACGACTTCCTCGACGACGTGGTGCGCTTCCGCCGCATCCCCAAGCTGCTGAACAGCAAGGCGGTGCAGGAGGAGTTCGAGCAGCGCGTGGTGGCGGGCACCGAGGCGGAGCTCGAGCGCGCGGTGTCGGACCTCGTCGACTGGTTCATCGAGCGCAACCTACGGTTCTGGGAGGACGTGATGCGCTTCGTGAACGAGCGCGCCTCGGCCGCCGAGGACCGCGTCATCGGCGAGGTGGGCGGCCGCTTCGAGTACGACCGCCGCGCCCTGGTGCGTTCGTTGGGGGAGCGCGCCCAGGACGCCCTCGACACGTACGACGACACCGCCGAGGCGCGCCGGCTGGCCGACGACCTGCAGCAGGCCGTGCTGCGCACCGGCCTGTTCAACGTCACGGGCATCGGCCTCTCGGCGGCCGTGCTGGCGTTCATCTCCACCGTGGCCCTGGACGTCACGGGCGTCCTCCTGGGCCTGACGCTGGTGGGCGTGGGCCTCTTCGTGATCCCGCGCCAGCGCGCCAAGGCCAAGAAGGAGCTGGCCGCGCGGCTGAAGGAGCTGGAGGACGCGCTGGTCGCGGGACTCGGCCACCAGTTCGACGAGGAGCTGAAGCGCTCGCAGGAGAAGCTCTCCGGCGCCATCAGCCCGTACACGCGCTTCGTGCGCGCCGAGCTCGACCGGCTGCGCGACATCGGGCAGGAGCTGGACGAGATGAGCGTGCGCCTCGCCGCGCTGCGCGGCGAGGTCGAGGCCCTGGAGTAGACTCTCCGCCATGACCGTCAAGACCGCCCCGCGCGTAGCGTTCCAGGGCGTGGCCGGGGCGTTCAGCGAGGAGGCCGCCCTGGCCTTCGCGCCGGACGGCGAGGCCGTGGGCTACCCCACCTTCGAGGAGGCGTTCGAGGCCACGGTGCGCGGCGAGTGCGACTACGCCTGCCTGCCCGTCGAGAACAGCCTGGCCGGCTCCATCAACCAGACCTACGACCTGCTGACGGACTCCGTGCTCGCCGTCGTGGCCGAGCGCGTCGTGCGCGTCCACCACAACCTCCTCGTGCCGCCGGGCACGGGCCTCCACGAGGTGCGCCGGGTCTACAGCCACCCGCAGGCGCTGCAGCAGTGCCAGCGGTTCATCCGGCAGCACGGCTTCGAGGCCGTGGCCGACTACGACACCGCCGGTGCCGCCCAGCTGCTGCTCGAGCGCTCCCGGCGCGAGGCGGGCAGCGCCGCCATCGCCAGCCGCCGCGCCGCCGAGACCTACGGCCTCGACATCGTGGCCGAGCGCATCGAGGACCTGAGCTTCAACTTCACGCGCTTCTTCGTGCTCGGCCACGCCGAGCGCGCGCCCGTACCGGGCAGGCAGCACAAGACGAGCCTCGTGCTGGCCACGCACCACCGGCCCGGCGACCTGGTCGCCTGCCTGCAGGTCTTCCCCGAGCACGGCATCAACATGACGAAGCTCGAGTCGCGCCCGCGCCGCGACAAGCCGTGGAGCTACCTCTTCTACGTGGACATCGAGGGCCACGTGGCCGAGCCCGCCGTCGCCGCGGCGCTCACCGGCCTGATGCGCCGCGCGGCGTTCGTGAAGTACCTGGGCAGCTACCCGGCCGCCGAGCCCGTCGAGATCGACTGAGCCGGGCGCGAGTGCCGGGACCGTCGGCGTCCGGAGGGGCGCGGGTACCGGGACCGTCGGCGTCCGGGGGCCCCGCAGGCGGCCCCGCCGCCGCGGGCCTACCGGCAGCGCGGGCGCCGAGGTGGCCCCGACGGCCGGTCCGCGCTCACGGCGCCGGCATGGGCACCACCTCCACGCCCAGGCCGACCGGCCTGACCCCCTCGCCCGGGTACCAGAGCGTGCGCGACCTGTAGACGCCGCGCCACGGCGCCCGCAGCACCTCGGTGTAGCCGCGGGCGGCGTCCAGCAGCCACAGCTCCCTCACGCCCGCCGCGGCGTAGCGCGGGGCCCGTTCCTGGTGCGTCTCGCGGCCGCGGACGACCTCGGCGACCAGCAGTGCCCCCGCCGGGTCGTGGGACCCTCCCACACCCAGCGCCGTCTCGGCCGACCGCCCCACCGCCGCGAACACGGCGACGTCGGCGCGGAGGAGGTCCCAGGGCCCCAGCCGCAGCGGCGCCGCCACCACCGCCACGCCCCCGGACCGCACGACGGCCTCGCCGCGCAGCTGCGCCGCCAGGTGGGCCAACAGGGCCGTCTCCTGCGGAGACGGCACGCGCCCCGGGCGCACGCGCCCGCCCACGAGCTCCGCGCGCGGCCCCTCGGGCAAGGCACCGGCGCGCGAGGCCGCGAGGAACGCGACCACGGTGACCTGTGGGAGGCGCGTGCCGTGCATGCATGCAGCGTGAGGCACGCGCGGAGGGCCGGCGGGGGGAGCCGGGCGCGGGGCCGACCTCCTCTAGTCAGCCGTCCACGCTGGCGTCATCGCACCGGACACCCGCGGTCGCGGTGATACACTCCGCCGGATAAAGATGCCGCGGCGTGAAGACATACACAAGATCCTGATCATCGGCTCCGGGCCCATCGTCATCGGGCAGGCGGCCGAGTTCGACTACTCGGGGACGCAGGCGTGCAAGGCGTTGCGCGCGGCCGGATTCGAGGTCGTGCTCGTCAACTCGAACCCCGCCACGATCATGACCGACCCGGACGTGGCCGACCGGACGTACATCGAGCCCCTCACGCCCGAGTTCGTCACGGAGGTGATCAGGGTCGAGCGGCCCGACGCCCTCCTGCCGACCCTCGGCGGCCAGACGGCCCTGAACCTGGCCGCCCGGCTGCACGAGGAGGGCGTCCTGGAGCGCTACGGCGTGCGGCTGATCGGCGCGAACTACGCCGCCATCCAGAAGGGCGAGGACCGCAAGCTCTTCCAGGAGGCGATGGCGCGCATCGGACTCAAGACGCCGGCAGGGCGGATGGTCACGAGCCTCGAGGAGGCTCTCGAGTTCGTGGGCTCGATCGGCTACCCGGCGATCGTCAGGCCGAGCTTCACGCTCGGCGGTACCGGCGGCGGCATCGCCCGCGACGAGCAGGAGTTCGTCCGCATCGTCCGCCAGGGCCTGCACGACTCGCCCGTGGGCAGCGTGCTCGTCGAGCAGTCGGTCCTCGGGTGGAAGGAGTACGAGCTCGAGGTGATGCGCGACACGAACGACACGGTCGTGATCATCTGCTCGATCGAGAACTTCGACCCGATGGGCGTGCACACCGGCGACAGCATCACCGTGGCCCCGGCGCAGACCCTCTCCGACAAGGAGTACCAGCGCCTGCGCGACGCGTCCATCGCGATCATCCGCGAGATCGGCGTCGACACCGGCGGCTCGAACATCCAGTTCGCGGTGAACCCGGACGACGGCGACGTCATCGTCATCGAGATGAACCCGCGCGTCTCGCGCTCGAGCGCGCTGGCCTCGAAGGCCACCGGCTACCCGATCGCCAAGATCGCCGCGCTGCTGGCGGTGGGCTACCACCTCGACGAGCTGCCCAACGACATCACCAAGGAGACGAAGGCGGCGTTCGAGCCGACGATCGACTACGTCGTCACCAAGGTGCCGCGCTTCGCGTTCGAGAAGTTCCCCGACGCGCCCGACGACCTGGGCACGCAGATGCGCTCCGTGGGCGAGGTGATGGCCATAGGCCGCACCTTCAAGGAGTCGCTGCTGAAGGCCGTGCGCTCGCTGGAGCTCGACGTCCGCAGCGAGACGGCCGGGCTCACCGACGCCGCCCTCGAGGAGCGGCTGCGGCCCAACCCGCGGCGCCTGCCGGCCGTCATCGAGCTGCTGCGGCGCGGCCGCTCGGTGCAGGCGCTGCACCAGGCCAC
>CAZGXF010000157.1:1505-4643 GCA_964529575.1 uncultured bacterium | reverse complement strand
CCGCCGCCGTGCCCGGCGCGCACGGCATCCACGTCCACGAGACGGGTTCCTGCACGCCCGACTTCCACGCCGCCGGGTCGCACTTCGACCCCACCGGCGCGAAGCACGGCCTCGAGAACCCCGAGGGACCGCACGCCGGCGACCTGCCCAACATCACGGTCGACGAGGAAGGGAACGCGACCTACGAGACGGTCAACGACCGCGTCTCGCTGGGAGACGACCCCGGCACCTCGCTGCTCGCCGGCGACGGCAGCGCCCTGATCGTCCACTCCGCGGCCGACGACCAGGTGACCGACCCCTCCGGGGGCTCGGGCGAGCCCATCGCCTGCGGCGTGATCACCCGCCCCGGCGAGGAGCCGCCGCCCCCCGCGCCCGGGGCCGAGGCCGCGGAGCTGGAGGACGCCGCGATGATGGCACCCACCCCCCGCCGCACGACGCCCGAGCTCGTGGCCACCCTCACCGTGCCCGAGGGCTTCGCGGTGAACGTGTTCGCCCAGGGCCTCGGCAACGTGCGCATGCTGGCGCAGGGCGAGGACGGCACGGTCTACGCCACCAGGCGCGCCGAGGGCGACGTGATCGCCCTCCGCGACGAGGACGGCGACGGCGTCGCCGACTTCATGGACACGCTCGTCGAGCTCGAGGGCGTCCACGGCATCACCCTGCGCGACGGGCGCGTCTACCTGGCCACGCCCACGACCGTGTACGCGGCCCAGCTCTTCGGGGGCGTGAACATCGGTGGCCTCGAGGAGTTCGTCTCCGACCTGCCCACGGGTGGGCAGCACCCGAACCGCACCGTCGCCTTCGGCCCCGACGGCCGCTTCTACGTCACCGTGGGCAGCACCTGCAACAGCTGCGTGGAGAGCGACGAGCGGAACGCCACCGTCCAGGTCGCCCGACCGGACGGCAGCGGGTTGTCCACGTTCGCCCGCGGCCTGCGCAACACGATCGGCTTCGGCTGGCACCCGGTGACGGGCGAGATGTGGGGCATGGACCACGGCAGCGACTGGCGCGGCGACGACCAGCCGCCGGAGGAGCTGAACCGGCTCGTCGAGGGCGCGGACTACGGCTGGCCGTTCTGCTTCGGCGACCGCCGGCCGGACCCGTACCAGGCGCAGGTGCCGCGCGGGGCCACGAAGGAGGAGTACTGCGCGCTCACCGAACCGCCGGTCCTCACCCACCAGGCGCACGCCGCGCCCATCGGCATGGTCTTCTACACCGGCGACGCCTTCCCTGGCGAGTACGTGAACGACGCCTTCGTCGCGATGCGGGGCTCCTGGAACCGGACCGAGGCCGTGGGCTACGAGGTCGTGCGCCTGGTGTTCGACGACGCCGGGCAGCCGACGTCGTTCGAGCCGTTCCTCCAGGGGTTCCTGATCGAGGACGGCACCGCCCAGTTCGGCCGCGTGGCCGGCCTGCTCGTGGCCGCCGACGGCTCGCTGCTGGTGGCCGAGGACCAGAACGGCGTGATCTACCGCGTCAGCTACGAAGGCGGTGCGCGGTGAGCCTGCGGCTCGAGGGCCAGGTCGCCGTGGTGACCGGCTCCGACTCCGGCATCGGCCAGGCGATCGCCCGCGAGTTCGCCAAGGAGGGCGCCGACGTGGCGATCACGTACCACACAGACGAGGACGGCGCCCGCGAGACGGAGCGGCTCGTCAACGACGCCGGCGGCCGCGCCTTCGTCCGGCGTCTCGACGTCAGGCAGGAGGACCAGGTCGAAGCGCTCTTCGACGAGACGCTCCGCCGGCTCGGCGCCCCGACGCTGCTGGTGAACAACGCCGGGATGGGCGGTCCGGGCGACGAGGTCGCCGACCTCGCCACCGAGGACTGGCGCCGGGTGATCGAGACGAACCTGTTCGGCCCCTTCTACTGCTGCCGCCGCTTCCTGCAGGTCAGGCGCGAGGCGGGCGGCGGCGGGGCGATCGTCAACGTCACCTCGGTGCACGAGCACATCCCCACCGCCGGCGACGCCTCGTACGACGTGTCGAAGGGCGGCCTGCGCAACCTCACGCGCACCCTGGCGCTCGAGGCGGCGAAGCACCGCGTCAACGTGAACGCCATCGCCCCGGGGATGATCCTCACCCCCATGAACCAGGAGGCCGTCGAGGACCTGGAGGTGCGCGAGGAGGCCGAGCGGAGCATCCCCTGGCGCCGCGCCGGCGAGCCGTGGGAGGTGGCGCGCCTGGCCGTCTACCTGGCCTCCTCCGAGGCCGACTACGTCACGGGCCAGACGTTCGTGATCGACGGCGGCCTGTCGCTGAACCTGGGCCAGGGGGCGTGAGCGCGGCCCCTCGCCGCCGGGTGCCGCGAGCCTCGCCCCGCGGGGCGAGGCGGGTCGCGGGGACGTGCGTGCGCTCAGGCCCGCCGGAGGGCCTCGCTGGCGCTGACCCACGCGTCCAGGGCCCGGAGCTGCTCGAGCAGGGCCTCGCGACCGTGCTCCGGCAGGTCCTCGGCCACGAGCAGGGCGTTGCTGACCCTCTGCATGGCGTCGAAGCCCGGAGCGGGCACGTACGCGCCGGACTCGAACAGGGCCAGCGCGCGGGCCAGCGGCACCTCGTAGACCGTGTCCACGGTCGTGGGGTCGAGCGCCAGCTCGCCCAGTGGCGTGTCGTCCCGGGCCGCGAACACCTCCTGGACCTCGCGGTCCACGCCGCCGCGGCAGGGCCGCTCCGTCGCGAAGGTGCCGAGGTGCGCCAGGCCGTCGCGCAGGGCGGTGACGGAGAGCCTACGCTCGAGCGCGGCCGCCGCCTGCGCCGCCGGCACGTCGGGTCCGACCACGTGGGCGTGCGCGCTGGGCCCGAGCCGGAGGGGGGCGCAGGGGTCGTCGGGCGGGGCGCGCCGCAACAGCACGCCGCCGTCGGCACGGAGGACCCAGACGACCACGGCGGCGTGCCAGAGGCCGGCGGCGTGGACCTCGCTCGCCGGCCTCGCCTCCCCCGTCGGCGCGCCCTGGGCGTCCAGGACCTGGAGCAGCGCGGCGGTCTCGCTGTGGGCCACGCCCGGATGATAAGGCCCGCCGACGGTGCTCGAGCGGGCCGGTGGCGCCGGGCGGACCACCGCGCCGCCGGAGCGGCGCGTGCGGGGCGCGGCGCGTGTGGGGCGCGGTGCGCCAACGGGCCACGGCGCGGCCGGGGCGTGCGG
>CAZGXF010000157.1:0-1405 GCA_964529575.1 uncultured bacterium | reverse complement strand
CACGACGCCGACCGCCAGGGCGGCCACGCCCAGCCACAGCAGGGCGATGAGCCCGTTGGGCCGCTCCGCGCCCCGGCTCGCAACCGAGAGGAAGAAGCCCGCCGGCACGAGGACCGCGGCCCACAGCACGCCGCTCGAGAGCGTGCGCGCGAGGCCGGTGACCCCGGCGAGCTCCACGGCCAGCCTCACCACCAGGCCGAGGGTGACGAGCACGCCGGCGTGCGCGTGGCCGGCGCGGAAGAACGACCTCTGCAGCGGCGTGGCCTCGAACCGCCCCTGGACCACGCGCAGCAGGAACGTGCCGCCGTAGGCGATGAAGGGCACGGTGAGCAGCACCACCCCCAAAGTCCTGGCCGCGGGGGCCGACAACAGCGCTCCGGTCACGTCCATCTCGCCACCTCCCTCGGTCGGCTCGGGCTGCGCCGCGCGGTCGGCGTCGCCGACGCGTCGGCCAGGCGTTCGCGCCGGCCGCCGTCGACCGGCCGGGCCGAACGTGCGCGGCCGCTGGCCGGTCTTACCAGCGGTAAGTTAGCACCCGCACCGGTCATCTTTCCAGTGGTAAGCTACACGGCGATGCCCTACCACCACGGCAGCCTCCGCGAGGACCTCCTCACGGCCGCCGCCAAGGCCGTGGCCGAGAAGGGACCGAACGGGGTCAGCCTCCGCGAGCTGGCGCGCGAGCTCGGCGTCACCCACACGGCGCCTCGCCACCACTTCGGCGACAAACGGGGCGTGGTCACCGCCCTAGCCGCGCAGGGCTACCGCCTGCTCGCCGGCCGCCTGGCGACGGCCGGGCCCGACTTCATCGACGCCGGCGTGGCCTACGTGCGCTTCGCCCTCGACCACCCGGGACACTTCGCCGTGATGTTCAGGCCGGACCTGGTGGACGAGCGGGACCCCGACCTGGTCGAGGCCCGCACCCGGGCCAGACAGGCGTTGGTGGCGGGCGCCGCGGCGCACGAGCGTTCGCTGGGCCGCGAGGCCTCCCCCTCCCCAGGCGGCGACGCGCTGCCGGCCTACGCCCTGCTCGCCTGGAGCGCCGCCCACGGGATCGCCAGCCTGGCCCTCGCCGGCGCGCTCACGGCCATGGGGATGGGGTCCTCCAAGGACGACATCGCGGCGCTCGCCCGCGCCAGCCTGCAGCACCTCAGGCCGTCCGAGGGCCCCAGGAGCGCTTGACCACCGGTCAAGCGCGCTCACCGCGGCTCCGCACCCAGGGTGGCCAAACACCCGAGAGCCCGTGATAGACTGCCGTTCGCGTCGGACGGCGCGGAGCGAGCGCCATGGCGGTAGTCAAGCGTGGCGACGAAGCACGTCGATAGCGAGAACGCCGTCATAGACGCGAGAACAACGGGGTGTAGCGCAGCCTGGTAGCGCACTTGACTGGGGGTCAAGTGGTCGTCGG
>CAZGXF010000156.1:0-4655 GCA_964529575.1 uncultured bacterium | reverse complement strand
GCCTCGCGGCCGATCCAGTAGCCGCCGCCGGCGTCGTCGATCAGGTAGCCGTGGCCGCCCGCGCGCACGAGCGTGCCGTCGTGCGCCACGTGCACCGCCACGCTGCCCGTCCCGGCGTACACGAGCACGCCGGCGCCGGGCTCGAAGGCCGAGAGGTAGGCGGTCACCACGTCGCCCAGCACCGTCACGGCGCCCTCGTCCAGCTCCAGTCGCTCGCGCAGGAACGCCTCGAGCCGGCGGGCCTGCGGCGAGCCGGTGTCCAGGCCCGTCACTCCCGCCACGACGCGGTGCGGCCGCGCGACGGCAGAGACCTCACCCAGCAAGGCGTTCAGGTTCGCCAGGGCCGGGCTGTCGTCGCGGTCCAGGTCGATGGCCGAGACGGGCCCGACCTTGCCCTGCGCCACGGGCTCGCCCTCTCGGTCCAGGAGCAGCCAGCGCGCGCTGGAGCCGCCGGCGTCCACGCCGAGGACGGGGGCGCCGCCGTCCGGTGCGCCGGTCCAGTCGTCGCCCCTCGTGACCGGCGTCGTCCCCGGGTCGTCGGCGGCCGGTGTGGCGTCCCCGTCTTCCATCCGCCCGGCACCGCCTCCTCTCACGGCGCGGTCCCCGCGGCCATCGCGGTCACCGGCAGCCGCCGCGCCAAGCCCGCGGCGGCCCTGACCTCGTCGGCGAGGGCGGGCGGCAGGCGGTCGGAGACGACGAGCCGAGGGCGCAGCGCTCCCGCCGGGCCCAGACGGGTGGCGGTCAGCCAGCCGGCGGCCACCTCGGCCTCGAAGGCCGAGGCGAGGCCCGCGCCTATGCCGGCCCCGGCGCTCACCGCCGCCCGCACGGCCGCGGCGCTGCCGAGCGTAGCCACCCGCGCCGGCTCCAGGCCCAGCGCCCGCATCTCCGCCCGGGCGCGGCCCGCCACCTCGCTCCCCTGGGGAGGGAGGAGCAGCGTGGCTCGGGCCACGGCCTCCGCGTCCACCTCGTCGCCCAACGCCAGCCGCATCCCGGCCGCGGCGACGAGGACGAGGTCGTCGGCCGGCAGGTCCTCGCTGGTGAGCCCCGGCTCGGCGCCGGCGGGCGCCCACAGGACGGCGGCGGCGTCGCGCTCGCCGCTCCTCACCGCCTCCACCAGGTCGCGGGACCACGCCTCGGCTACCTCGACCGCGACGTCGGGGCCGGCGAGCGCGGCCAGCTTGCCCGCCAGCCGCGGCGCCAGGTCGGGGTCCAGCCCCAGGCGCAGCTCGGCGCCCGGGAGCGCCCCGGCGGCGAGGAAGCGTGCCGCGCCCACCAGGGCGGCGCGCGCCTCGCGGGCGAAGGGCAGCAGCCTCTGGCCGGCGGGCGTGAGCTTCGTGCCCGTGGCGGTGCGCACCGTGAGGGGCTCCGGCGTCATGCGCTGCAGCGTGGCGATGCGGCGGCTCACCGACGACTGGCCGACGCCGAGCAGCTCGGCGGCGGCGCTCTCGCTGCCCGTCTCGTGCAGCGTCAGCAGGGTGATGAGCGTCTCGGCGTCGGGGAGCTCCGGCACACGCCCATTATGCATTGGGCGCATATCTTGTCGGGCCGCGTTCTCCGCGAGGCGTGCGACCACCGCTGCGCCTGGTTAGATTGACTCGGCCGCCTGCGGGCGCCGACGCAGGCGCCGGGGCGAGCCGGGAGCGCGGGGACCCGGCCCTCCGCAGGGCCCGCCGCGACCGCCACGCGGGTGGCCGCTACGCCTGGGCGACCGGCCGGAAGGGCGAGGGGGAGCATGTACCTGGAACGCTTCTACGACGAGGACCTGGCGCAGGCCAGCTACCTCATCGGCTCGGAGAGGTCGGGCGAGGCGGTCGTGGTGGACCCCCGCCGCGACGTCCACGTCTACCTGGCGGCCGCGGCCGCCAAGAGGCTGAGGATCGTGGCGGTCACCGACACTCACGTCCACGCCGACTACCTCTCCGGCGCCCGCGAGTTGGCGGCCGCCGCCGGCGCCGACCTCTACCTCTCCGCCGAGGGCGGGCCCGAGTGGCGCTATCGCTTCGACCACCTGCCCCTGCACGACGGCGACGTCATCGAGGTGGGCGAGGTGAGCCTCACGGCCCTGCACACGCCGGGCCACACGCCCGAGCACCTCTCGTTCCTCGTGACCGACGGCGCCCACGGCCAGCCCGGCTACCTACTCAGCGGCGACTTCCTGTTCGCGGGCGACGTCGGCCGCCCCGACCTGCTGGACGAGGCCGCCGGCTACCAGGACACGAAGTACGAGGGCGCCAGGCAGCTCCGGCGCAGCCTGCGGCGCCTGGTGTCCGAGGTGGGGGACCACGTCGCCGTCTGGCCCGGCCACGGCGCGGGCAGCGCCTGCGGGAAGTCGCTGGCGGGCGTGCCCAGCACGACGGTCGGCTACGAGCGCCTCACCGCCTGGTGGGCGGGCCTGCTGGAGGACGAGGAGGCGTTCACCCGCGAGCTGCTCACGGGTCAGCCCGACGCCCCCAGCTACTTCGGCCGCATGAAGCGCGTCAACCGCGACGGGCCGCCGGTCCTGGGCCAGCGGGCGCCGCTGCAGCGCCTCGAGGCCGCCGACCTGGCGGGGCGCGTGAACCGCGACCTAGTGCTCATCGACACGCGGCCGCTGGCCGAGCAGCGCCGGGGCGTCGTGCCCGGCTCGCTGTCGGTGCCGGGCGGCGGCTCGTTCGCCACGTACGCCGCCTACGCCATCGACCCGGACACCGAGCGCCGCCCGCTCGTCCTCCTGGCGCGCGACCAGGCGCACGCCGAGCGTCTGCGCGAGCGGCTGGCGTACGTGGGCGTAGACGACGTGATGGGCTACGTGACCGACCTCGAGGGCCTGACGACGCGCCCCGTGCCGATGGTGAGCCCCGACGAGGCCCGTGGCAGGGCGGGGGAGCTGGCGTTCCTCGACGTGCGCACGGCCCAGGAGCACGCCACCGGCGCGGCGCCGGGGGCTGTGAGGATCCACGCGGGTCAGGTGCTGAAGCGCATCGCCGAGGTGCCGAAGGGCCGCGAGCTCGTCGTCTACTGCCACGGCGGGGGCCGGGCGGCCGTGGTCGCCAGCCTGCTGCGCAGTCGGGGGTTCGGAGACGTGGTGGAGCTCTCCGACTCGGAGGGCGCCTGGGCGGCATGATGGCCGTCAGGGACAGAGGTCCCGGGGAACCTGGGAGGGGTGGATGTTCGAGGAGATCGGTCCTGAGGACGTGGCGGCGTGGCTCGAGCAGGGCGCCGTCGTCATCGACGTTCGGGAGAGCTGGGAGTTCGAGCGGGGGCACGTGCCGGGGGCTGTGAACGTGCCCATGAGCGAGATCACGAGCCGCTTGCAGGACGTTCCCGACAACGTCGTCCTGGTGTGCGCCTCGGGTTCGCGGTCGGCCCACGTGGCGGGCTACCTGACGCTGAACGGCTACCAGAAGGTGGCGAACCTGGCCGGCGGCACCGCCGGGTGGGTGGAGGCCGGCTTCGGCATCGAGCTGGGTGCCCCTGCCGCCGACTGACGGCGTGCCCGTCGCGAACGGGCCGTCGGTTGGGGGCCGCGAGCAGCGGCGGGCTCACGCCCTCGCGCTGCTCGCGCTGGCCCTCGCGTTGCTGAGCCACGCCGCCGCCCAGCCGTACGACCCCCCGCGCGACGCCGCGGCCCAGCCGTACGACCCTCCGCGCGGCGACACGCGCCTGGTGGTCCTGGGCGACTTCAACGGGTCGTACGGCTCCACGTCCTACCCGCCCGCCGTGGCGCGCGTGCTGAGCGCCGTCACCCAGGTGTGGCGTCCGGACGCCGTGCTCTTCCCCGGCGACGTCATCGCCGGGCAGAGCCGCCAGCTCGCGCGCGGCGACCTGGACGCGATGTGGCGCGCCTTCGACGCGCAGGTGGCCGCGCCGCTGCGCCGGGCCGGCATCGCCTACGCGCTGGCCGTGGGCAACCACGACGCCTCGAGCCTGCGCAGCGGCGGCGCCTTCGCCTTCCCCCACGACCGCGAGGCGGCGGCCGCCTACTGGGCCGACCCCGTCCACAGGGCGGGCCTCGAGGTGCACGACGACGCCGACGTGCCGTTCCACCACTCGTTCACCGTGGGCGGCGCCTTCGTGGCCGTGGTGGACGCCTCCAGCGCCACGGTCCCCGCGGAGCGCCGCGACTGGCTGGCCGCGCAGCTGGCCTCCGAGCCGGCGCGGCGGGCGGCCGTGCGCCTGGTCGTCGGTCACCTGCCTCTGGTGGCGGTGTCGCAGGGCCGCGAGGCGCCCGGGGAACGTCTCGCCGACGCCGAGTCGTTCGCCGCCCTGCTCCGCGAAGGCTGCGTGACCGCCTACGTCTCCGGCCACCACGCCGCGTACTACCCGGGCGTGTGGGACGGCCTCGAGCTGCTGGCAGCCGGCGGCATCGGCGCCAAGCGGCTCCTCGGCTGGGACGGCCGGCCCCGGTCCACCGTCACGGTCGTGGACGTGTGGGAGGCCACGGGCGAGCTGACCTACACGACGTTCGACGCGGTCACGCTCGAGCCCCTCGGCCCGCACGACCTGCCCGCCAGCCTGCCGACCGGCGTGACGCTGTCGGCGCGGGCGGCGGGGCCGACGGCGCTGGCGTGCGGCGCCATGCGGGCGGACGGCTGACGGGCCTCACCGCCCCCGCATGCGGGGGTCGAGGGCGTCGCGCAGCACGTCGCCCATGAAGTTGAAGGCGATCACCACGA
>CAZGXF010000155.1:0-4700 GCA_964529575.1 uncultured bacterium | reverse complement strand
CTCGTGCGCCAGCAGCCACTCCTTGCGCGGCACGCCGCCCCCGTAGCCGCCCAGCGTCCCGTCCGAGTTCACGACGCGGTGGCAGGGGACGACGATGGCGAGCTGGTTCGTCCCGTTCGCCCGCGCCACGGCCCGGAACGCCGTAGGGCGGCCGAGGGCCTGGGCCACCTGGGCGTAGGTGCGCGTCTCACCGGGAGGGATGCGCCCCAGCTCTGCCCACACGGCGCGTTGGAACTCGCTGCCGACGGGCCTGAGCGGCGTGGTGAAGTCGTGGCGCCGGCCGGCGAAGTACTCGGCCAGCTCGCGCTCGATGTGGGCCAGCACCTCGTTCGTGCCGGGCACGATGGCGGCCTTGGCCCGCAGGCGGATCAGCTCCGTCTCGAGGCCGCGGCGCTCGACGAACTCCAGCAGCACCAGCGCGTCGTCGTCGGCGACGGCGAGCATGGGCCCGAGCGGGGTGTCGATCCAGGCGGCGGTGAAGACGGGCCCGCTCGCGGCGCTCGGCGAGCTGCCGATGATGCGGCTGAAGGCGTCGCGGAACCCGCTGCCAGACTCGTAACCGGCCTCCAGCTGCGCCTCGATCACCCTGTGACCCTCCCTCAGCGACCTCAGCGCCAGGCCCATGCGCCTGGCGCGCGCGTACTCGACGAACGTCATGCCGAAGCGCCGCTTGAACGCGCGGCGGGCGGTGCTCACGTCCACGCCCAGCGCGCGGAAGTCGGCGTCACGCCAGCGCCGCTCCGGCTCCCTCTCCACGGCCTCGACCAGCCGACGCACGACCTCGGGCACCTCGTTCGGGTGCGACAGCGGCCGGCAGCGCAGGCAAGGCCGGAACCCCGCGTGCAGAGCGGCCTTGGCCGTGGCGAAGAACTCGCAGTTCTCGAACCGCGGCTTGCGCGCGGGGCAGGTGGGGCGGCAGAACACGCCGGTCGTGCGCACGCCCACGTAGAAGACGCCCTCGTAGTCAGGGTCGCGCCTGAGCAGCGCGTCGTAGTAGCGGCGGGCCGTGTCCTCCGGCATGCCGACGAGTGTAGGGCGACCGGGCCGCCGGCGCCGCCGGGAACCGGGCGGCTATTCCAGGTGCGTGCCAGACGCGCTGCCACGGTCGTCGCACGGCCGGACCCTCCTCGGGAACGGGGCGCTCAGCCCTTTTGCGCGGCGGCCTCCCTGAGCAGACGCACGGCCCGCGGGCCCACTCCGTGCAGTGCCAGGAGCTCCTCGTCCGGGCGCGCCACGGCCTCGCTCAGGGTCGTGATGCCTGCCGCCAGCAAGGCGCGCGTGGCCGGTTTGCCGATGCTGCGCGGCAGCGCGTCGGGACCCGTCGGGGCCTCGCCACGCGCCGCGGCGCGCCGTAACGCGACGTGCTCCGGGGGCGCCTTGCTGCGCCACGCCTTCTCGAGGAGGGCGTTCAGCTCCATGCCGTTCACCGCGGCGAGGGGCACGCGCACGCCCACCTGCTCGCCGCCGCGCGTGAGGGGCTCGGCCGAGGCGAAGCGTTCCAGCGTAGCGCTCGCGTCCTGGGGCGACATGGCGAGCTCGGCGGCTCCGTCGGCGGTCGCCCAGGCGAAGGCCTCTCCCCGTACGGCGAACACGAGGGCACCGTGGTCGGGGGTCTCCTCGACACCGGGGAGCCGCAGCGCCGAGCGGCGGAGGTGAGCCCGAGTGGTCATGTACCCACCTTAAGCTGGGGCGGGAGGTCCCGCAATGTGCCGCAGCATCAAGCCGCTGTTCAACTTCGACCCCCCGGCCAGCGACGACGAGGTCCGCGCCGCGGCGCTCCAGTACGTCCGCAAGGTGAGCGGTTTCCACAAGCCGTCGCGGGCGAACGAGGCGGCCTTCGAGGCCGCCGTGGACGAGGTCGCGGCCGCTACCAGACGCCTCCTCGGCTCCCTCGAGACCCAGGCGCCTCCCAAGGACCGTGACGTGGAGGCGGCGAAGGCCCGCGAGCGCTCCGCGTGGCGCTACCGGCCGCTGGGCCAGGCGCCCGGCGGCACGGCAGGCTGAGCCGGAGGACGAGAGCCCGGTCGGACGGGGCTTCGTCGTCCTGGCTCAGCCAAGTCACGAAGCGCCGCCCTACCATGCGGCTCCAACGTGGAACGCGAGCGCATCCTCATAGTCGAGGACGACCCTCACTTGGCCCGCGCTCTCGAGACGGAGCTGCTCAGGGCGTACGACGCCGTGGTGGTGCGCACCGGCGGCGACGCCCTGTTGCGGGCGGAGACGGAGGAGTTCGACCTCATCCTGCTCGACCTCGGCCTGCCTGACATGGACGGCCTCGACGTGGCGGCCGCCTTGAAGGACAACCCTGCCTCGATCCTCATGGTCACCGCGCGGGCGGACGTGCGCAGCCGCGTCGCGGGCCTCTACATCGGCGCCGACGATTACCTCGCGAAGCCGTTCGAGATGCAGGAGCTACTGGCCAGGGTCTACGCGATCCTGCGCCGCCGCGGCCGGCCCGACGTCTACAGCCTCGGGCCGGTGAGCCTGTCCGTCGACGACCGCACCTGCACCGTGGACGGCGAGCCTCTCGAGCTCACCGCCCAGGAGTTCAACCTCCTCGCCCTCCTGCTGGCGAACCAGGGCCGCGTCTTCTCCAAGACGACCATCGAGGACCGGCTCTACCGTGAGGAGCCCCCCACGTCGAACGCGGTGGAGGCCCTGGTGTCCCGCCTGCGCTCGAAGCTGTCCTCCGCCGGGGTGACCGACCTCATCGAGACCGTGCGGGGCATCGGCTACGTGGCGAGGGAGCGCTAGCCCGTGACGCTCAGGGTCCGGCTCGGCCTGGCGGCCGCGGGCATGACCGTCGCCGTGATCGGCGCCTTCGGCGCCGTGGCCTACCGCGAGTTCACGCGCCAGCAAGACGAGCAGCTGAGGGTGGTGCTGGCGCAGGACCTGGAGCGGGTGACAGCCCTCCTCGACCGGCCGGCGCTCGGGGCGTCGTTCGCCCCGGCCGAGACGGGGACGACCGTGCTGCAGCTCGTCACGCCGTCGGGCCAGGTGGCTGTGAGCGTGGGCGGCGGCGAGCCGCTGCCGCTCGTGGAGGAGCCCACCGTCATCGAGCGCGGCGGCCGCACGCTGCTGGTGACGACCGGCGTGTGGCCCCTGACCAACGGCAGCGTCCGGTTGGCCCACGACATCACCGCCGCCCTCGCCGTGCGCCGCGACCTCCTCGAGGTGCTCGTGGGCGTGGGACTGGTCGTCACGGTGGTGGCCGTCGGCCTGACGTTCGCCGGGGCCGGGCGCATGCTCTCGCCGCTCACGCGGGTGGCGCGGCAGGCGCGCTCCGTGGACCCCGCCTCGCCCAGCGGCGTCGAGTACCGCGGCCCGAACGACGAGATCGGCGACCTGGTGGCGGCGCTCAACGCCGCCCTCGAGGCGATCGGCGCGCGCAAGGAGGCCGAGCGCCGCTTCCTCCTCGAGGTCTCGCACGAGCTGGCCGCGCCCATGACCCTCGTGAACTACCACCTGGACACCGTGCGCCGCGAGCACCCGGACGACGCCCACGTGCGGGCGGCGGCCGAGGGCACCAGGGAGCTCCTGCGCACCTCGCAGGACCTGCTGGTGCTGGCGCGCGGCGAGCTGGACCTCCCCCTGGAGACGCGCATCGTGGACCTGCGCGACGTCGTGGGCCGCATCGCCGACGAGTACCCGGGCCTGCGGTCGAGCCTGGGCGAGCGCCTGGAGGTCGTGGGCGACCCGGAGCGCCTCGTGCAGGTGGTGCGCAACCTCGTGAGGAACGCGCTGCAGGCGGTGGGCCGGCCCGACGGCGTGGAGGTGAGCCTCCGCAGCGAGGGCGGGACGGCGGTCCTGCAGGTGTGCGACGAGGGCCCCGGCATGAGCGAGGAGACCGTGAGGCGGGCGTTCGAGCACGGCTTCAGCGGCGGCGGTGGTCTGGGCGTCGGCCTGACCGTGTGCAAGCGGCTGGTGGAGCAGCACGGGGGCGAGCTGCGGCTTCGTTCGCGGGCGGGGGAGGGCACCTGCTTCGAGGTGCGGCTCGAGAGCCTGGCGTCACGCTTGGCCGAGGCGGATGAGGACGCCGCCGACGCCCCTCCACAGGGCGTGGTGCGGACGGACCCGGCGGGAGCGTCGTGATCTCGTCGGCGGTCGCGACGGGCGCATCGGAACATGGCAGGCGTCTGGTGAGAAGCTTCAGGCCGCGTAAGGTGCGCGTAAGGTTCGAGCCTCACCGTCTCGCTCGGGTACCCGCCCGTTCTGCGAAGGAGCCTGCGTGAGGCGGATCGCGACCACAGTCTGCCTGTTGCTGGGGCTCGCTTGGGCGCTGGCGCTCGACTTCCCCGCCGACGCTGAGGTGCTCATAACCTCCAGCGACGGGACGATCGTGGGCGTCGGCCGCGTCCAGGCGGGTAGGGGCCTCGTCATCGAGCTGCTGCCAGGCTTCACCGGCGAGGGCACGCTGCTGTTCACGACGCCGGACGGGGACGTCCGCGTCGTGCCGGTGATGGTGCGCGAGGGCACCGTGTTCGTCGAGGACGTCGACCTGCGCTCCGCCGCCGCGGCCGCGGGGTTCGGCGAGGTGGCGATCGGACCCGCCGCGTCGCCCCCCGCCGGGTCGCCGTCGGCGGCGCCCGCCGCGGACCAGGCTCCGCCGGCCGGCGCCGCGCCCCCGGCCGAGGCCGGACCGCCGGCCGAGCCCAGCCCGCCGGACGCGGCCCCGCCGGGCGACGAGCCGGCCGACGCCG
>CAZGXF010000154.1:0-4719 GCA_964529575.1 uncultured bacterium | reverse complement strand
GGCGATGTAGTCCTCGCCCTTGCCGTTGCAGACGACGAGCAGGTCCGCCACGCCCGCCGCCTAGGCCTCCTCAGGGACCGGCGCCGGGCCGGCACCCCAGCCGAGCTTGAGGCGCAGCACGTCGAAGGCGCTGCGTTCACCCGTGGAGAGGAGCGTCAGGCCGCGCGGGGCGGCGGTGACCAGCACCTCGTCGCCCACGCCCACGGGCACGGGCTCCTGCCCGTCCACCACCAGCGCCATCTCGTCGGTGCGCGTGAGGACCTCCAGGCCGATGACGCTGTGCCCCGGCAGCACGATGGGGCGGTTCGTGAACGAGTGCGGCGCCACGGGCGTCACCACCAGGGCGTGCAGGCCGTGGTCGAGGATCGGCCCGCCCAGCGAGAGCGAGTAGGCGGTGGAACCCACCGGCGTGCTGACGACGACGCCGTCGGCGCGGTACTCGGTGGCGTGCTTGCCGTCCACCCGCATGCGCACGCGGACGAGGCGGGTCATGACGCCCTGCGAGAGCATGACGTCGTTCAGCGCGTGGTACACGCCCGGCTGACCGGCGATGCGCACCTGCAGCATCGTCTTCTCCTGCAGGGGCCAGTCGGGCCGCAGGGTACCGGCGGCGTACTCCAGCGCCTGCTCCGCGCCGAACTCCGCGAGGAAGCCGAGCTTGCCGAGGTTCACGCCCATCACCGGCACGCCGCTGCCCACCGAGCGGCGCGCGGCGGAGAGCAGGGTGCCGTCACCGCCGACCGACACCACCAGCTGGGCCCGCTCGAGCGCCGGCAGCAAAGGCTCCTCGCCGGCCAGGTCCAGGTCCACGCGCACGCCGTGCCGCTCGAACCGCTCGGCGATCTCGCGCGCCAGTGGGTGTGCGGCCGGCTTGTGCTTGGTGCTGGTGACGACGACGCCCGTGAGCTTGGCGGCCGGGACGTCGAAGCGCCGCGACGACGCGCGGCCGGGCCCGTCCATCAGGCGGTGGCCGCGCTCAGCTGCTCCGGCCAGCGGGCCTTGACCTTGAAGTAGACGAAGTCGACGACCGCCTCCAGCGTCAACGGGCTGGTGTCCAGGTGGATCGCGTCGGGCGCGGGCACCGACTGCTTCGCGTCGCGCTCGTCGCGCAGGCGTATGGCCTCCGCGACGGCGTCCAGGTCGGCGGCGCGCTCGCCCACGCGGCGCTTGGCCCTCACCTCGGGCGTGGCGGTCAGGTAGAACTTCCACCGCGCGTCGGGGAACACGGCCGTGCCCATGTCGCGGCCGTCGATGACGAACGGGCCCGCGAGCTCGCGCAGGCGCTCGGTCACCCAGTCCCGCACGCGCGGGAGCCGGGCCACCTCGGAGACGCGGGCGTCGATGGCGTCGGTGTGCAGCAGGTGCGCCACCTCCTCGCCGTCGACGGTGAGGCGGTCGCGCTGGGCGTCGGGCAGGAGCCTCACGTCGTGGCGCGCGAGCATGTCGAGGAGCGCCCCCTCGTCGTCCAAGGGCACGCCCTCGTGGAGCGCGATGTGCGTGGCGGCGCGGTAGAGCAGGCCGCTGGACACGTAAGCGATGCCGAGCCGGGCCGCGACGGCCTTGGCGGCGCTGGACTTGCCGGAGGCGGCGGGACCGTCGAGGGTGATGATCGGCCGCGTCCCGGCGTCCATGGCGGTCATGATAGCCCCGCCCCTAGCAGGCCGAGGAGGTCGTCGAAGAAGCGCGGGTAGGTCTTGTTCACGCAGGCAGGGTCCTTGATCACGACGTTGGGGAGGCGCGCGCCCGCCACGGCCAACGCCATGGCCATGCGGTGGTCGCCGTAGGTCTCCAGCTCCACGGGGGCCACGGGCTCCGAGGCCAGGGGCCAGACGGTCAGGCTGTCGTCGCCCTCCTCCACCCTGGCGCCTAGGCGCGTCAGCTCGACGGCCATGGCGTGCAGGCGGTCGGTCTCCTTCACGCGCAGGTTGCCGACGTTCGCCACGTGCACCGGCGCGTCGGCGAACAGCCCCACCACGGCCAGCGTCTGGGCCTGGTCGGGCATGTCGTTCAGGTCGAACTCGCCGCCGCGCAGGCGCCGCGGACCGGTCACGGCCACCGTGTCGGGGGTCCAGGCCACCTGGCAGCCCATCTGCTCCAGCACGGCGGCGAAGCGCGCGTCGCCCTGGCGCGTGCCCGCGCCCAGGTTGCAGACCGTCACGCTGCCGCCGGTGACGGCCGCCGCCGCCCAGAAGTAACCAGCGGCCATGGCGTCGCCCTCCACGCGGTAGTCGCGGGCGACGTAGCCGGCCGGCTCGAGCTCGAAGCGCCGGTAGCCGTCGCGCCGCGCCGCCACCCCGAAGTGCGCCATGACGTCCAGCGTCATGTCGACGAACGGCTTCGAGAGGAGCTCGCCCTCCACCTCCACGCTCACCGGGGCGCTGGCTAGCGGGGCGGCCATCAGCAGGCCGGAGAGGAACTGCGAGCTGACGTCCCCCCTCACCCGCACCGCCCCGCCACGCAGCCCGGAGGCCCGCAGGGTGACCGGCGGCCGGCCGTCCACGCCCGAGGCGTCGGCGCCGAGCTGCCCCAGCGCGTCCAGCAGGTCGCCCACGGGCCGCTCCCGCATGCGGGCGGTGCCGTCGAGGACGTACTCGCCGTGGCCGGCGGCCAGGACGGCGGTGAGGAAGCGCAGGGACGTGCCGGAGAGCCGCAGGTCGAGCGTGGCGCCGCTGGCCGGTAGCGGCCCGCCCGCCCCGTGCACGACCACGGTCTCGCCGCGAGCCTCGAGCTCCACGCCGAGCTGCTGCAGGGCGCGGAGCATGACCTCGGAGTCCTCGGCCACGAGCGCCCCCGTGACCGTGGTGGTGCCCTGGGCCAGGGCGGCGAGGGGCAGGGCACGGTTCGTGAGGCTCTTCGACCCCGGCACGTTCACGCGACCGGACAGGCGCGTCTGCGGCGCGATGCGCAGCTTGGTGGGGAGCTTCGAAGCCACCTCGCGAGGATAACCGGCGGGCGAGGGCGGGCGGCCGGGCCGCGACCCGGCGGCCCCCTCGCAGGCGTTAGCCTGTGGTCGTGAACGACACCTTCCCGGAGCCCCTGGCGCGCGTGATCGAGCAGTTCGCGTCCGCGCCCAAGCAGCTGCGGCTGCCCCTGCTCCTCGAGTACGCCAAGAAGCTCCCCGCGCCCCCCGCAGGCATGGGCGAGCTCGAGCAGGTCCACGAGTGCCAGACCCCGCTCTTCCTCCGCGCCGAGGTGGCCGAGGACGGCCGCGTCACCCTCTACTTCGACGCGCCGGAGGAGGCGCCCACCACGCGCGGCTTCGCCTCGGTGGTGCACGCGGGGCTGAACGGCGCGACGGCCGAGCAGGTGCTGGGCACGCCCGAGGACTTCTACCAGCAGATGGGCCTGGCCGAGCTGATCTCGCCCCTACGCCTCCGCGGCATGGGCGCCATCGTGACGCGCGTGAAACGGCAGGTGCGGGAGAAGGTCCACGCCTGAGCAGGGCCGGTAGCCAGGCGGCCCGACCGCTACGGGCCGGGCCCCGCTCGGCCACCGGCCCCGCGGCCGCCTGCGGACCGCGAGGTGGCGCCCGCGTGTGCTAACATCCTGCGGGCCGCTCCACGCGGGCGGCGCTCGAGCCCGCCGAGCGGGCCCCCCGACAACACGGACGACGCCCCACGCGCTGAAGCGGGGCGCGAGAGGGAGCGACGGAGATGAAGCAAGGCATCCACCCGAAGATGGTCAAGACGAAGGTCATCTGCGACGGCCAGGTCGTCATGGAGACCTACAGCACGAAGCCCGAGCTGCACGTAGACGTCTGGTCGGGCAACCACCCGTTCTTCACCGGCGAGCAGCGCTTCATCGACACCGAAGGCCGCGTCGAGAAGTTCCAGAAGCGCTTCGGCGACAGCTACCGCCGCCAGGCGAAGAAGTGAGCCCGCGCCCCGGCAGGGGCGCAGGGACGCCAGCGCAGGAGCCCGGCTCATCGCCGGGCTCCTGTCTCATAGGGTGTGCTCGCGCCGACCTGAACGTGTCGATGGCCCTCCCGTGACCGGGCCTTACGGGGCCTGTGCCGTCACCACCGGTACCGGCACGACGCTGTTCGCGTCGCCGCCGGTACCGAGCCGGCCGTGCTGGCCGCGGCCCCAGCAGTAGGCCTTGCCGTCCGTGGCGACCCCGCAGGTGTGCTCCGCGCCGGCGGAGACCTGCGTGAACGCCGGGCCTTGCACGGCCACCGGCACGAGGTTGGTGCCGTTGGACTGGCCGTCGCCGACCTGACCGCTGCTGCCGTCACCCCAGCAGTACGCGGCTCCCGCCGCCGTGATGCCGCAGGTGTGCGCGCGGCCGGCGGTGAGCTCGCTGAAGGCCAGCGGGGTGTTGGCAACGGTGAACTCGTAGCGGTTCGAGTTGCCGCCGTAGCCCAGGCGGCCGCCGCCACCGTCACCCGCGCAGCGTGGGCCCCCGGAGGCCGGCTGCAGGCAGGTGTGGTAGTAGCCCGTCGTCACGAGGACGGGCTCCGAGGCGCTGAACACCAGCCGCGGGGTCAGCTCGTCGCTGGGAGCCCCGCCGGGGCCGGGACCCTTGCCCAGCTGGCCCGATGACCCGGCACCCCAGCAGTAGAGGTTGGACCCCGGGCTTCCCTTGGTACCGCAGGTGTGGTTGCCGCCCGCCGATACGGCCGTCCAGCCGGCACCGCCCTCCACCAGGGCCGGGAGGGCGCTGTCTTGCGCGGACCCGTTCCCCAGCTGCCCGTTGGCGCCGTAACCCCAGCAGTAGGCG